>DXLR01000127.1:0-55784 GCA_019414625.1 Collinsella sp. | reverse complement strand
GAGACAGGTCCTACGTCAGTGAGGCTGCGGGTCATGCGGGCAATGTCTATACGGTAGGCGGAATGTGCAAGGGCTCGGGTATGATCATGCCCAACATGGCCACCATGATCGCAGTTATCACCACCGATGCTCCCGTCGAGCCTGCGGCACTTCATGCCCTGCTGCTCTCGACCGTCAAGCAGACCTTTAACAAGGTAACGGTCGATTCCGACACCTCGACCAACGACACCTGCATCATGCTTGCCTCCGGCGCCGCTGCCGCAGATGCCGAGCCGATCGTCGAGGGCTCCAATGCCTTTGACGAGTTGGCATTTGCCGTGCACGAGGTGTGCGAGAGCCTGGCGCGCAATATCGCCGCCGATGGTGAGGGCGCATCCAAGCTTGTTACGGTCAACGTTACCGGCGCCGCTAACGACGAGGAGGCCGATATCGCCGCCCGTGCCGTTGCCAACTCGCCGCTCGTTAAGACCTGCATCGCCGGCCACGACTGCAACTGGGGCCGCGTTGCTATGGCGCTTGGCAAGTGCGGCGTGAAGTTTAATCAGGAAGACGTTTCCATCGACATGATGGGCATGCCTGTCTGTCGCGACGGTCTGACTGTTCCCTTTGACGAGGACGAGGCTCTACGACGTTTTGAGGCGCCCGAGATCGTGATCTCGGCCGACCTGGGCGCAGGCGACGCGGCAACGACCGTGTGGACCTGCGACCTCACGCATGAGTACATCTCCATCAACGGCGACTACCGTTCCTAGATTCCAGGCACGCTGCGCATCTTGCCGCGATTGCGGACAGCGGAGCACGGCGCGATAACGATACGAAAGACGAGGCAGATTATGAAATTCGCACGCGATTGTCGTTCGAGTGAATCCAACGAAGCAACCGCGCAGCTGCTGTTCGAAGCGCTGCCGTGGATTAAGAACCTGACCGGCAAGACGGTTGTTATCAAATATGGCGGAGCCGCCATGGTTGATGAGCAGCTGCGCCGCGACGTGATGAGCGACATCGTTTTGCTCAAGATCATCGGTATGCGCCCCGTTATCGTGCACGGCGGCGGCAAGGCCATCAACGAGGCACTCAGCCACTACGACATCCCCGTCGAGTTTAAGAACGGCCAGCGTGTGACCACGCCGGCGACTATGGATATCGTGCGCGAGGTGCTGGGCGGTAAGGTCAACCAGGAGCTGGTCGCAGCGCTCAACCACCATGGCAACCTGGCCGTGGGCGTGTCGGGCAGCGATGCCGGCACGCTCATCGCCGAGCCGCTCGACCCCGAGCTCGGTCGTGTGGGCAAAGTGACGCACGTCAACACCGACTATATCGAGCGCTTACTCGATAGCGAGTACATCCCCGTCATTGCTACCGTTGCGGCGGGGGAGGACGGCGGTTTCTTCAACATCAACGCCGACACCGCCGCCGGTGCCGTTGCCGCGGCGCTCCACGCGCATAAGGCGATCTTTTTGACCGATGTCGATGGCCTGTACAAGGACTTTAGCGACAAGGACTCGCTTATCTCCAACCTAACGCTCGACGAGGTTAACGAAATGCTCTACGGCGGCGAGGTCGATAAGGGCATGATTCCCAAGCTGCGTGCGGCCGTCGATGCGCTTACCGGCGGCGTATTTCGTGCCCACATCATTAACGGTACTACGCCGCATTCGCTGCTCCTGGAGTTGCTGACCGATGCCGGCGTCGGCACCGTGATCCATTCCACCGAGACGGCTTACGAGTTCGATACGCATCCGCATCCGCTTTCGACGTTTGCTGCGCGTCTGACCGAGAACCTTGACGAGGTCGAGAAGCTCCAGACGGTCTAGCTGGCCCGCAGCCGACCCATTCCTGCACCCATAGCCCCGCGCCGTCTGGCGCCCAACGAAAGGCATCTCATGTCACTTGCAGCTCAGCAATCGCTTGAATCCCATTACGTTATGCATACCTTTGGCCGCTCTCCGGTCGAGTTTGTCGAGGGTCACGGCATGAAGCTCACCGGCGACGATGGCCGTGAGTACCTCGACTTTCTTGCCGGCATCGGCGTGTGCAGCCTAGGTCATGGCGACCCGGCTGTGCTCTCGGCGCTCGAGGCGCAGACCAAAAAGCTCATGCATGTCTCCAATTACTTCTACATCGAGCAGCGCGGACAGGTCGCGGCGCTGCTGTCCAAGCTTGCTAACGACGACGTAGATGGTGCGCGCGTGCTTGCCGATGCCATTGTCGCCGGCGATGAGACCACGGCAGCTGCTCTTGGTGTCCCGGCTGCGGGCGAGCAGGTTTGGGAGACCTTCTTTGCCAACTCTGGCGCCGAGGCCAACGAAGGCTCGATGAAGCTCGCGCGTCTGTACGCCAAGCGTGCCGGTAATGGCGGCAACACCATCGTGTGCATGCGCGGCGGCTTCCACGGCCGTACGCTCGAGACCATTGCCGCCACCATGCAGGATTGGCTGCAGGACAGCTTCCGCCCGCTGCCGGGTGGCTTTGTGGCCTGCACGCCCAACGATGTGGACGAGCTGCGTGCGATCTTTAAGCAGCTGGGGAGCGAGATTTGTGCCGTGATGCTCGAGCCGATCCAGGGTGAGAGTGGCGTGCATCCCATGACCGAGGAGTTTATGGCGGCAGCGCGCGACCTGGCACACGAAGTGGGCGCCGTGCTTATCGCCGACGAGGTCCAGTGCGGCATCTTCCGCTCCGGCAAGCCGTTTGCATTCCAAACCTATGGCGTGGAGCCCGACATCATGAGCCTTGCCAAGGGCATTGCCGATGGCGTGCCCATGGGTGCCGTCATGGCAAAGAAGGAGATTGCCGACGTGTTTAAGCCGGGCGACCACGGCTCGACCTTTGGCGGCAGCTGCCTAGCCATTGCGGCGTGCGCCGCGACGCTCTCCGCGCTCGTGCGCGGCGATTATGCCGACCATGCTGCCAAGGTGGGTGCCTATATGGAGCAGGCGCTGGCTAAGCTTCCGCATGTGGTAGAGGTGCGTGGCCGTGGCCTGATGCTCGGCTGCGATCTTGACGATACTGCGGGTGATGCACACGACGTTGTGGCCCGTGCATTGGGGGCCGGTGCCGTAATCAACGCTACGGGTGCCCATACGCTGCGTTTCCTGCCGCCACTCGTCTGCGAGGAAGCCGACGTGGACAGCCTGATCGAGATCCTGTCGGATGTCTTGGGCTAACGCGGCGCAATAACTCAATTTGGACCGGGTTCCGGACTGTGGGCGTGTCCTATGCGGCATGATTCAGCGGTCTGGAGCCCGTTTTGCCTTAGATTTGCTAAGGCAGGGAGACCTGCTGGTCAAAAAACATCAAATATGAGTACTGTTACCGATTTGGTAGCAGCAATTTTGGACTAATAAGGCCAGATAGCAAGTCGAAATGACGATGAAAGCACGATTTTGATCTAACTGTTAGTCCTTATAATGGACATATGTTGCGTAACTTAAGCAAATACTGTCTATTTATATGTTGCAAACAAAGTAGCAGTACTCATTTTTGCCATTTTTTGACCACGGCCTTTGTGACAGACGTGCTGGCGGGTTCGAATCCCATGCGCTGGGCCCAAAAAAGAAAGGCTCCCATTGCTGGGAGCCTATCAAATCAGTGGTGGGCGATGAGGGATGTCCGCGTGCGGCTCCACCGCCCGCATCCGCTTCGTCGCTTCGCTCCTCGCGTGCTGCGCTGGAAAACGCTTCGCGTTTCCTCAGCTCCGCACCCTTGCGGGTTCGAATCCCATGAAATGGGCCCAAACAAAAACGGTCCCCTTTCGAGGACCGTTTCCAATTCAATGGTGGGCGATGAGGGATTCGAACCCCCAGCCTTGTGCGTGTAAAGCACCTGCGCTAACCGTTGCGCCAATCGCCCGTGCGGAGAGAGTATAGCAAAACAATCGCCTCATTCACCTCATATCCATTAAAGGTAACCGGCGCGTGTCACAGCGGAGCTGATTCAGTTGAGATTGCCTGAACATTCCGCCCCTCTTTACGCCCTCGGGTATACTCAAAAGCTACTGATTCGATTTGATGCCCAGCAACAGCAGAGGGGATAGTATATGTGCGGTTTTGTCGGTTTTGTCGGTGGGACGGATAACCAATCCGAGGTGCTCACCAAGATGATGGACCGCATCGTCCATCGCGGTCCCGACATGGGCGGTCAGTTTATCGACGGCCGCGTTGCCCTCGGCTTCCGCCGCCTGTCGATCCTCGACCTGACCGAGGCTGGCGCCCAACCCATGGCCAACGAGGACGGTAGCGTCGTCATTGTCTTCAACGGCGAGATCTACAACTTCCAAGAACTCCGTTCCGAGCTCGAGGCCAAGGGCTACAAGTTCCACTGCGGCGCCGACACCGAGAGCCTCCTGCACGGCTACGAGGAGTGGGGCGAGGCCGTTCTCGATCGCCTGCGCGGTATGTACGCCTTCGTCATCTGGGACAAAAAGAAGAACAAGCTTTTTGGCGCCCGCGACATCTTTGGCATCAAGCCGCTCTACTACTATCCCATGGCCGATGCGGGCGACGGCGCTCCGGGCGTGCTCTTTGGTTCCGAGATCAAGAGCTTCCTGGACTACCCGCACTTCCACAAGGCGGTCAACAAAAAGGCCCTGCGTCCGTACATGACGCTGCAGTATTCGGCAACCGAGGAGACCTTCTTCGAGGGTGTCTACAAGCTGCCGCCGGCGCACTACTTTACCGTCGATATCCCGACCGGCAAGATGAACATCGAGCGCTACTGGGATTGCGATTACTCTGCCGTCGAGAAGCCGTTCGAAGAGTATGTCGATGAGCTGGACGAGGTCGTGCACGAGAGCGTCGAGGCCCATCGTATCGCCGACGTCAAGGTCGCGTCGTTCCTCTCCGGTGGCGTCGACTCCAGCTACATCGCCGCTTGCCTCATGCCCGACAAGACCTTCTCGGTGGGCTTTGACTACAAGAACTTTAACGAGACCAACTACGCCAAGGAGCTTTCCGATAAGCTCGGCGTCGAGAACGTTCGCAAGATGATTACCGCCGACGAGTTCTTCGGTGCGCTCGAGGACATCCAGTATCACATGGACGAGCCGCAGTCCAACCTGTCTTCCGTGCCGCTGTGGTTCTTGGCCGAGATGGCCCGCAAGGACGTTACCGTCGTGCTTTCGGGCGAAGGCGCCGACGAGCTCTTTGGCGGCTACGCCTACTACGAGGACACGGTCCCGGTGCGCAAGTACAAAAAGATGGTGCCGCTGCCCATCCGTCGCGCGCTCGGTAACCTGGCGCTGCATATGCCGTACTTCAAGGGACATAACTTCCTGGTCAAGGGTGCCGAGATCCCCGAGAAGTCGTTCCTGGGACAGGCTCTGGTATGGCCGGAGCGCGAGGTCGACGGCGTGCTCAAGCCCGAGTACAACACCGGCGATGGCGCCTTTGAGCTCGCTGCACCCATCTACGCACGCGTGAAGGGTCAGCCCGAACTGGTCAAGAAGCAGTACCTGGACATGAACATGTGGCTCCCGGGCGACATTCTGCTCAAGGCCGACAAGATGTGCATGGCGCACTCGCTGGAGCTGCGCGTGCCCTTCCTGGACCGCAAAGTCATGGAGTTCGCCGAGCACATTCCCGACCGCTACCGCATCAACGAGAACGGCAACAAACAGGTACTCCGCCACGCTGCCAACAAGTCGCTGCCCGATGAGTGGGCCACCCGTCCCAAGGTGGGCTTCCCGGTGCCGATTGTCTACTGGCTGCGCGAGCAAAAGTGGTACGACTATGTCAAGGAGTACTTCACCGCGCCGTGGGCAAGCGAGTTCTTCAATACCGACGAGCTTATGCACCTGCTCGATCTGCACTTTGCGGGCAAGGGCGATTTCCAGCGCAAGATCTATACGCCGCTCGTGTTCCTAGTGTGGTACAAGCGCTTCTTTATCGACGAGGGCCAGCCTTCTGTTCAGGCTGCCTAGCCTCGGCTTACGAACGCCTGCGCGTAACGGCTCCTCCGGGAGCCGTTTTTGCGCGAGCACGTTTCAGTTACTATGAAAACCGTCCCTGCCAAATGGCTGAGAAAGGTGAAAGATGCACCATTCGGATTCCGCAACCGTGACCACGGTCGATACGCTCGCCAAGCTACTCGATGCGTGCGGCGAGCTGCGCGCATCGGAGCAGGTTGACGAGCGCGCGGTGACCGGCTGCTCGTTTGATTCGCGCGCGGTCTCGGCAGGTGACGTGTTCTTTTGCAAAGGCGCTGCCTTTAAGCCCGCGTTTTTGAGCATGGCGCTCGATGCGGGCGCTGTCGCATTTGTGTGCGAGGAGTCGCTGGTCGAGTCTCTGGAGCCGCTGGCGCAGGAGAGCGGTGCTGCGATGCTGGTTGTTGATAGCGTTCGCACGGCCATGGCCCTGTTGCCGCCGGAGGTCTACGACCGTCCCGACCACGACGTCAAGATCGTGGGTATCACCGGTACCAAGGGAAAGACCACGGCCGCTTTTATGCTCCAGTCCATCATCAAAGCGGCGGGCGAGTCCTGCGGCATGATCGGCTCGGTGAGTACCGACGATGGCATCGAGTGCTATGAGAGCACCAACACCACGCCCGAGGCCCCCGAGGTCTGGCGCCATATCGCCAACTGCCGCACTTCCGGTCGCCAGTCCATGGTCATGGAGGTCTCGAGCCAGGCGCTCAAGTACCAGCGCGTCGAGAATCTGCCGTTTGACGTGGCGTGCTTCCTCAACATCGGCCGCGACCATATCTCGCCGATCGAACACCCTACGTTTGAGGATTATTTTGAGAGCAAACTCAGGATCTTTGACCAGGCAAAGACCGCCGTGGTGAATCTGGGCACCGAAGAGGTCGACCGTGTGCTGGAGGCAGCGTCGACGGCCGAGCGCTTGGTGACCGTTGGCGTCGAGCATCCCGAGGCAAGCCTGTGGGCGAGCGACGTACGCATGGTCGGCTTTAGCATCGAGTTCAACTTGCATGGCCTGTGTGCCGACGAGTCCGAGGCGGGGGAGAAGATCCTGCTGGGTATCGCGGGAGACTTTAACGTGGAGAACGCGCTGGTCGCTATCGCCGCCGCGCGCGAGATCGGCATCGGTATCGAGGCTATCAAGAAGGGCCTCTCCAAACTGCGTGTGCCGGGCCGCATGGAGGTCGTGGAGTCGAAGGACGGCCGCGTGATTTGCGTTGTCGACTACGCGCACAACCAGCTTTCGTTCCGCTCGCTTTTCTCGTCGGTCAAGCGCGCGTTTCCCGCCAGCCCGGTCATCGCAGTATTTGGCGCTGCCGGCGGCAAGGCGCAGGAGCGCCGCGAGCAGCTTCCGCGCGAGGCCGCACCATATTCCGACCTGATGATCTTTGCCAACGAGGACCCGGCTCACGAGGACCCGATGAAGGTCTGTCGCGAGCTTGCCGAGCATGTTCCCGACGATACGCCGAACAAGATCATCCTCGACCGCGAAGCCGCTGTGCATGCGGCGTTCAAGGCGGCGCGCGAGGAGTACGTCAACCCCGATGCTCCCACCATTGTCTTGCTGCTGGCAAAGGGTGACGAGGAACTCATGCACGTGGGCGACGAGTTCGTGCCCATCGAGAGCGACCTTTCGCTGGCCAATCGCCTAATCGATGTTACCCAGTTTGACTAATGAACCATGATGGCGGCGGCGCCCTGAGTGCGCTGTCGCCATAAGCGTGTTCCCTCAATCAAAACATGCCGTCCAAGTCCAAACCCTTCTACGTAAACGGAGTAACCATGTCCCACAACACCCTGCCGACCGTTGCCGAGCTTTCGGGCGAGATGCGCGAGCGTCTTGCCAAGGTCAAGTATGTCTTTACCGATCTGGACGCCACGATGCTCGCCCCCGGCTCGTGCGTGCTGCGCGATAACGACGGCAATCCCTCGACCAAGCTCGTCGAGGCGGTTGTCGCACTCGCCCGTGCCGGCATCCAGGTGGTTCCCACCTCGGGTCGCAACCGCACCATGATCCACGAGGACGCCCGCGTGCTCGGCCTCAACTCTTACATTGGTGAGATGGGCGGCCTGGTCATGTACGACCTCAAAGCCAACGATTGGGAGTATCTGACTGGCGACATGCCTTACGACCCCGTCTGCGGCCTTACTCCGCACCAGGTGATCGAGCAGACCGGCGTGTGCGAGAAGATTCTCGCCCGCTGGCCGCATAAGATCGAGTACCACAACGACATGTCGACTGGCTACAAGTACCGCGAGGTCACCGTCGGCATGCGCGGCGATGTGCCCGACGATGAGGTCCAGGCCATCCTGGACGAGGCCGGCTGCGGTCTGATCTGGGCTTGCAACGGCCATCTGACTCACCTGTCCAAGCCGACGACTCTCGAGCTCGATCGCGTCGAGGACGGTCGCGCATTCAACATCAACCCCGCGGGCCTCAACAAAGGCGTCGCCATTGCGCGCTTCTGCGAGCACCTGGGGATCGAGCGCGAGGAGACGCTCGCGCTCGGCGATTCCGAGTCCGACTTCTACATGGCCGATCACGTGGGCACGTTCTGCTTGGTCGAGAATGGCCTGACGAGCGCCGGCGCGCCCGAGTTCTTGGCTGCTTGCGAGAACGCTTTCGTTACGCGTGGCAAAATTGTCGACGGTTGGGCGGCGACGGCAGAGCTGCTGGTCGCGGCGCGTTCGTAGCGCGGCGTCGCTGCACTTGGACATGTCTTTTCGAGAGAGACTGGTGAGGTAATGTCCGATATCGAGAATCCGGCAGGCGACACGCGCCCGATTGGCGTGTTCGATTCTGGTTTGGGCGGTCTGACGGTTGCGCGCGCGATTGCGACGGCGCTGCCGCACGAGTCCGTCTACTACTTTGGCGACACCAAGCGCTGCCCCTACGGCACCCGCACCGAGGATGAAGTGCGCTCGTTTGCGTTGCAGGCGGGTCGTTGGCTTTCGAAGCACGACGTCAAGATTATGGTCATCGCCTGCAACACGGCGACCGCTGCGGCCTTGCGTCTGGCCCAGCAGGTGCTCGACGTTCCCGTGATCGGTGTGATCGCGCCGGGTGCCCGTGCGGCAATCAACAGCACGCGTACGCGTCGCGTGGGCGTGCTCGCCACCAACCTCACCATTCGCTCGGGCGCCTACACGCGCGCCATTCAGGATCTAGATGCCGGCGTCGATGTATACGGCTGTCCTGCCTCGAGCTTTGTCGAGGTTGTCGAACACGAGCTCGCCTCGGGTGCACATCTGCAGGAACAGTGGCTTGAGAACGAGGACATCTTCGATACGCCTGCCGTGCGTGCGCTGGTGGGTGCCACGGTTGAGCCGCTGCGCGACCACGGTATCGATACCGTGGTGCTCGGCTGTACGCATTTTCCGCTGTTGGTGGGACCTATCCGGCATGCGCTGGGGCCTGGGGTGCGCGTCGTGAGTTCCGCCGAGGAGACCACACGCGAGTTGACCGATATCCTCACGCGCCGCGAGCAGCTGGCGGGCGACGCCGCCGAGCCGCAGCATCGTTTTGCCACGACGGCCGATAACATTGCCGAGTTTGCGGTGGCGGGCAGCTTTATCTTTGGTCAGCCGCTCAAGAGCATCGAACATATTGATATCGATGAACTGAAATAGATGTAGGGTTACCGTCCAAAGACTTGCCCCCTTCTTTTGCCGAAAGGATATTTCTATGGAGTACATGCAGGTCAACCGCGCCAACGGCCGCGCCGCCAACGAGTTGCGCCCCGTTAAGCTCACCCGTGGCGTCATGAAGCACGCCCACGGCTCGTGTTTGGCCGAGTTCGGCGACACGCGCGTGCTGTGCGCCGCCACTATCGAGGAGGGCGTGCCGGGCTGGCGAAAGGGAGCTAAGGCCGGCTGGGTGACCGCGGAATACGCCATGCTGCCGGCGTCGACCGGCAAGCGCTGCAAGCGCGAGCACGCCAACCGCAAGGGTCGCTCCATGGAGATCGAGCGCCTCATTGGCCGCAGCCTGCGCACCGTCGTCAACATGAAGGCGCTCGGCGAGTACACCGTCACCGTCGACTGCGATGTGATTCAGGCCGATGGCGGCACGCGTACAGCGAGCATCACCGGCGCCTGGGTGGCACTGCACGACGCCCTCGCCATGTGGGTCGAGGCGGGCAAGATCGGGCGCATCCCGCTTATCGGCCAGGTGGCTGCCATCTCCATGGGCGTTGTCGACGGCAATACGCTGCTTGACCTCGATTATTCCGAGGACAGCCATGCCGAGGTCGACATGAACCTCGTCGCCACCGACACCGGTGAGATGATTGAGCTCCAGGGCACCGGCGAGCAGGCGCCCTTCGACCGCAAACGCCTCAACGCCCTGCTCGACCTGGGCGACAAGGGTATTGCCGAGCTCATCGAGCTTCAGCGCCAAGCCATCGTCTAACCTGCCAAAAAGGGACAGGTTTATTTTGGTAGGTTTTATCTGGGAAAACGTCGAAGTATAAGACTGCCGTTGATTGAGAGGGGGAGAGAGGCCGAGGTCCTCGTCGTCCTCAACACGGCATTGCTATAGAGACAAGGAGGCCAGCTATGGCACTTGAGAAGATTGACATCGACACCCTCGACCCGGCGGCGACCATCGTCGTGGCAACCGGCAACGCCCATAAGCTCACCGAGATTGAGGCCATTTTGGGCAAGGTCATGCCCGAGGTACGCTTTGTGGCGCTCGGTCAGCTGGGCGATTTTGAGGACCCCGAGGAAAACGGCACGACGTTTTTGGAGAACGCCATCATCAAGGCGCAGGCTGCCGTCGAAGAGACGGGGCTCATGGCCATTGCCGACGATTCGGGCCTGGTCGTTGACGCGCTGGACGGTGAGCCCGGTGTGTATAGCGCGCGCTACGCGGGCGTTCACGGCGACGATGCCGCCAACAATGCTAAGCTGCTCGTTAACCTGGAAGGTGTGGCCGACGAGGACCGCACTGCGCGCTTTATGAGCGTCGTTGCGCTTATCGACACGGACGGTTTGGTCACCTATGGTGAGGGCGCCTGCGAGGGCGTTATCGCACACGAGGGCCGCGGCGATCACGGCTTTGGCTACGACCCGCTGTTCCTGCCGGTCGACACGCCGGGCAAGACTATGGCCGAGCTTACGGCGGACGAGAAGAACGCCATTAGTCATCGCTTCCATGCGCTCGAGCACTTGTCTTCCAAGCTGACGGGCGAGGAGTAGGCCGTGCGTGCGGTGGTGCAGCGCGTGCTCAATGCCGGTGTGACGGTCGACGGCGAGTGCGTGGGAAAGATTGGCCGCGGTTACCTGGTACTGCTGGGCGTGGGCCATGGCGATACGCGCGCCGAGGCCGATAAGCTGTGGGGCAAGCTCCGGGGCTTGCGCATTAACGAGGACGAGAACGGCAAGACGAATCTGGCGCTTGCCGATGTCGACGGTGAGGTGCTCGTGGTGTCGCAGTTCACGCTGTTTGCCGATTGCCGTCATGGTCGCCGTCCGTCCTTTACGGATGCCGGCGCCCCCGATGTGGCCAACGAGCTCTATGAGTACTTCCTGACGCTGGTGCGCGAGGACGTCGAGCATGTGGCGCACGGCATCTTCGGCGCCGACATGAAGGTCAGCCTCGTCAACGACGGCCCGTTTACCATCGTTCTCGATACGGACAACCTGTAAGCAGTCAATTTGGGACGGGGCTTATTTAGCTACTTGCGTATGGCGGCAGCAGGGTGCTATAGTATTAGAGTTTTGTCTATCTTAGGGGTATTATCCCCTTTTTGAATTGCACCTTCTGGAGGCCCTGTTCATGGAAGAGATGGAAGTCAATCACGTCGACGACATCCACGAGAAGCTGACCGATATGGTGGGCGATCGCGTCAAGGTGAAGGCCAACATGGGCCGCACCCGCGTCGTCGAGCGCATGGGCACCATCAAGAGCGTCCACCCCGCCGTCTTTATCGTCGAGGTTGACGAGCGTCGCGGCCGCAAGTCGCGTCAGTCCTACCAGTATATCGATGTCCTCACCGGTCAGGTCGAGCTGTTCGACCCCGAGAGCGGCGAGCATATCTTTACCCCGCTCGGCAATCAGCTCGAGGAGCACTAGCGGTGACCGATCGGTCCCTGACCCTTTCCGCGCCGGCAAAGATCAACCTCTACCTGGGGGTTCATACCGAGCGCGATGACCGCGGCTACCACAGGGTCGATTCCCTGATGGCAGCCGTCGGTCTTTCCGATTCCGTGACGGTCGCGCCGGCGCAGGCGCTGACCGTCCAGACGGTTCCGGCATCAGATTTTCCCATGCAAAAGAATACGGCGTATCGGGCTGCGGTTGCTATGGCCGAGCATTATGGTCGCGAGGCAAACATCTGCGTGACGATTGAGAAGCGCATTCCATTGTGCGCCGGTTTGGGCGGCCCCTCGACGGATGCGGCCGCGGTCATTGTCGCCTTGGCGGAGCTCTGGGGAATTGATCGCACCGACCCCGCGCTCGACGACATTGCGCGGGGCATTGGTGCTGACGTCCCGTTCTTTTTGCACGCGAGCCCTTCGTTCTACGTAGGTGGGGGAGACGTGCTGGCAACTGAGTATCCCGTGCTGCCCGCAACGCCCGTCGTGTTGGTCAAGCCGCGCGAGGCAAGCGTTTCGACAATTGAAGCCTATCGACGTTTTGACGAGGCCCCGGTGCCTGCGGACAAGCCCGGCGCGATAGCTTCTGCCTTGCGTGCTGGTGATGCCGAGACGGCATATGCACTCATCCATAACAACCTTGGTGTCATTTCCGCACAGATGGAGTCGCAGATTCAAACGGTCCTCGACTGGCTGCGTAAACAGGACGGAACCGTTGCTGTAGATGTGTGCGGATCGGGTGCCTGCTCGTTTGCCATTTGCGACACCGCTGCCACGGCCGAAAGGCTTGCCGATGCTGCCCAGCAAAATGGCTGGTGGGCCTGCGCGACTGAGCTTATTCCCAACACGGTTCAAATCGACGCTTCAAAGAAATAAAAATTTCTCTAGCACGCGGCGAAAATCTTTGTTACTATAGTCGAGCTAACGGGTTGTGGCTCAGTTTGGTAGAGCACTGCGTTCGGGACGCAGGGGTCGCTGGTTCAAATCCAGTCAACCCGACCAGAGCATGAGGAGGGACCGCTTCTTGCGGTCCCTTTTTTTAGCTAGTGTTGTGATACCGCGATACCCGCGGTATACTCATTCGAGCTTGTCTCGCTGTATTGTGGAGGTCTACATGTTTGGACTGAGGGCTCCTGAGCTCATCATTATTCTCGTCGTTGTCCTGATTATCTTCGGGCCCAAGAACCTGCCGAAGCTCGGCAAGTCCCTCGGCTCTACCGTCAAGAATATCCGCGAGGGTATGGAGGGCGACGATAAGGCCGAGACCAAGCAGGCCGAGGAGGTCGTGGTCGAGCAGTCCGAGGAGGACAAGGAGATCGCTGAGCTCGAGGCCAAGCTCGCTGCTGCCAAGAAGAAGCAGGCAGAGGACAGCGACGCGGACGCAGAGTAGTCCCATCCCTTTGGGGTGAGCACCTGACCGGCTTGCCCGCAGGCTAGCCGGTCTTTTTCGTTTTGTTGACAGTTGATTGTTTGATCAGAGTTGGGGAGATATCCGTATGGACGCAAGCCAGATCGTACTGACCGCTGAGGGCCGCCAGAAGCTCGTCGAGGAGCTCGCCTGGCGTGAGGGCGATTACGCCAAGGAGATCGTCGAGGACATCAAGGAAGCCCGCGCGTTCGGCGACCTTTCGGAGAACTCCGAGTACGATGCCGCCAAGGACAAGCAGGCCCAGAATGCTGCTCGTATCGCCGAGATCCAGGCCATTCTTGCCAACGCTCAGGTTGCTGCCACCACGGGCGACCTGACCGTCTCCATCGGTTCCACCGTTTCGCTGATTGATCCCAACGGCGAGGTCATGGAAGTCACGCTCGTCGGTACCACCGAGACCAACTCGCTCGAGCACAAGATTTCCAACGAGTCTCCGGTCGGTCACGCCATCATTGGTCACGGCGAGGGCGATTCCGTCGAGGTCGTTACGCCTTCCGGCAAGACTCGCGTCTACACCATCGCCAAGATCGCACGCTAGACCACGGTCCCGCGTAAAGGTATGTTTTCGCTCCCTGGGACCGAATCCTGGGGAGCGTTTTAGTTTGAGGAGCTAACTTATGGCAGAGAACCAGAACGCCGCCGATCAGGCATCGACGCTCAACGACGAGCGCGCCACCCGCCTGGTCAAGCGCGCCGCCCTGTTCGAGGCGGGCCAGAACCCCTATCCTGAGCACTCTGAGCTTGAGGACTACGTCGCCGATATCGAGGCTAAGTACGCCGATCTTGCCGATGGTGAGGACACCGAGGATGTCGTGAAGATTGCCGGCCGTGTGGTCGCCAAGCGCGGTCAGGGCAAGATCATGTTCATCGTCGTGCGCGATGCGACTGCCGAGATTCAACTGTTCTGCCGCATCAACGACATGGACGAGGCTGCCTGGAATACGCTCAAGGCCCTCGACCTGGGCGACATCCTGGGCGTGACCGGCGTGGTCGTGCGCACCAAGCGCGGCCAGCTTTCCGTTGCCCCTGAGAGCGCGACCCTGCTTTCCAAGGCCGTTCGTCCGCTGCCCGAGAAGTTCCACGGTCTTTCCGACAAGGAGACCCGCTATCGCCAGCGCTATGTCGACCTGATCGCCAACGACGACGTTCGCGAGACCTTCCGCAAGCGCTCGCAGATCCTCTCCACGTTCCGCCGCTTTATGGAGTCCGATGGCTACATGGAGGTCGAGACTCCTATCCTGCAGACCATCCAGGGCGGAGCTACTGCCAAGCCGTTCATCACGCACTTCAACGCGCTCGATCAGGAGTGCTATCTGCGTATCGCCACCGAGCTGCACCTCAAGCGCTGCATCGTCGGCGGCTTTGAGCGCGTTTTCGAGATCGGCCGCATCTTCCGCAACGAGGGCATGGACCTCACCCACAACCCCGAGTTCACCACGATGGAGGCCTACCGCGCCTTCTCCGATCTCGAGGGCATGAAGGAGCTCGCCCAGGGCGTCATCAAGGCTGCCAACAAGGCCATCGGCAACCCCGAGGTCATCGAGTATCAGGGCCAGACCATCGACCTTTCTGGTGAGTGGGCAAGCCGTCCCATGACCGACATCGTCTCGGACGTGCTCGGCAAGCAGGTCACCATCGACACGCCGGTCGAGGAGCTTGCCGCCGCCGCACGCGAGAAGGGCCTGGAGATTAAGCCCGAGTGGACTGCTGGCAAGATCATCGCCGAGATTTACGATGAGCTGGGCGAGGACACCATCGTCAACCCCACCTTCGTGTGCGATTACCCCATCGAGGTTAGCCCGCTTGCCAAGCGCTTTGAGGATGATCCGCGCCTGACCCATCGCTTTGAGCTGGTCATCGCTGGTCACGAGTACGCCAACGCGTTCTCCGAGCTCAACGACCCGGTCGACCAGGCCGAGCGCTTCGCTGCCCAGATGGCCGAGAAGGCCGGTGGCGACGATGAGGCCATGGAGTACGACGAGGATTACGTGCGTGCCCTCGAGTACGGTATGCCTCCCGCGGGTGGCATCGGCATCGGTATCGACCGCGTGGTCATGCTGCTCACCAACCAGGCTTCCATCCGCGACGTGCTGCTGTTCCCGCACATGAAGCCCGAGAAGGGTTTCCAGTCCGGTGCCGCTGCTGCCAAAGCTGCCGAGGCCGGCAACACCGCGAGCCCCTTCGTCAAGCCGCTCAAGCCCACGGTTGATTATTCCAAGATTGCCGTCGAGCCGCTGTTTGAGGAGTTCGTCGACTTTGATACCTTCTCCAAGAGCGACTTCCGCGCCGTGAAGGTCAAGGCATGCGAGGCCGTCAAGAAGTCCAAGAAGCTGCTGAACTTTACGCTCGATGACGGCACCGGCACCGACCGCACCATCCTCTCCGGCATTCACGATTATTACGAGCCCGAGGATCTGGTCGGCAAGACCCTGCTCGCCATCACCAACCTGCCTCCGCGCAAGATGATGGGCATCCCCAGCTGCGGTATGCTCATCAGCGCCATCCACGAGGAGGAGGGCGAGGAGCGTCTCAACCTGATCCAGCTCGACGCTTCCATCCCTGCCGGCGCGAAGATGTACTAACTAGTTACGCGGTTCTACGAACCGCGTAACGGCTCGACGCTGCGCGGGCCGCATTTGGACAATCTGACGTTCAACTTCAAGGGCGCGACCAGAAGGTCAGCGCCCTTTCGTTTCACGTCACCTTGTCTCAAATGCGGCCCGCTCGCTGACGTTGCCAATACATCGGCGTTGCCTTGGCCATCAATAGTCATTGGGGACGTTCTTAAACGACTACCCAACGGCTATTGAGCACATGGCTCGCATGGCAGCCGTCTCTTTTATGTTTCCTTTAGCCGTTGCTGCCTAGGATGGGGGTTAGTCGGTAGGAAGGGAGCGTCTATATGGACGACGCGAGCGAGCGTGCAATCGAAGAGGACATGCTCGATCAGTTCAATTACTTTGACGATGAGGATGAGGAGCTAATCGATCGTCGCGAGCCGGCATCGCTTGACTCATTTGATCTGGTCGATGAAGAGACTGATGAGGTTGAGGACGAATCAACGGAGCCCCCACAGTCTTCGCGCCTCGACTCGCTGCTTTCGAGAGCCCCCATGCACCACGGTGTTCGTGCCGGCGCACTCCATATGAAAACTGACTGGCACCAGATCGTGACGGCAGGCGATGAGCTTGCCGTCGATGCGCCGCTCACCGATAAGTCATCCATCATCTGCCGCACCGGTATGCTTATGCTCGCGAGCGGAACGGGTGCCTGGCGTGTACGCGATACCATGAATCGCGTCGCCGCCGTACTCGGTGTCACCGTCCACGTTGACTTAAGTCTTCTGTCGTTTGAGTGCACCTGCATCGAAGATGGCCACTGCTTTAACGAGGTTGTCAGCCTGCCCACAACGGGAGTCAATACCCATCGCATTTGGATGATGGAGAGCTTCCTAAAGGAAATCGAGACGTATGGGCGCCGGTTTACCGTGCATGAGTACCACGAGATGCTCAAGACCGTTGAGAGTTCAAAACCCGATTACACTCCTTGGCAACAGGGCCTTGCGGCAGCTTGTGCTTGCGGCGCCTTCGTCTTTTTGCTCGGCGGCGGCCCTATCGAGATGGCCTGCGCATTCGTAGGCGCTGGTGTTGGCAACTTTGCTCGCTCCCATATTCTCAAGCAGGGTCTTGGCCAGTTTAGCGCGCTGACGATCGGCGTTGCACTCGCTTGCGTCTCGTATCTGCTGGCATTGCTCGGCCTTGGCCAGGTCATTCCGGGGGCAATGTCGCACCAAGAAGGCTATATCGGTGCCATGCTCTTTGTGATTCCCGGCTTTCCCCTCATTACGGCAGGCCTCGACATCGCTAAGCTTGATATGCGAAGCGGCATTGAGCGTCTTTCGTATGCCGTGTCGATTATTGTGATGGCGACCCTCGTAGGCTGGATGGTTGCCGAGTGTGTGGGGCTGGCGCCGGACGACTTTGCCCCGCTCGGGCTCTCACCGTTGGCTCTTACGCTCTTGCGTGTGGTGATGAGCTTTGTCGGAGTATTTGGCTTCTCGGTTATGTTCAACAGTCCGGTAAAGATGGCAGCGGCGGCAGGGCTCATCGGCGCCGTGTCTAATACCTTGCGCCTTACGCTCGTTGATGCGCCGACGCTGTTTCCCTTCCTGGGTCTGAGCGTGGGTATGCCTCCCGAGGCAGCAGCGTTTATCGGCGCGCTGGTATCGGGGTTGCTCGCGAGCTTAGCCGAAATCAAGCTCACCTACCCACGTATCGCCCTCACGGTACCATCGATTGTCATTATGGTGCCGGGCTTGTATCTGTATCGCTCGATGTATTACATGTGTACCTTCGACACGGTCAATATGCTCGGTTGGTTTGTGCGTGCAGTGCTCATCGTGGCGTTTTTGCCCGTTGGCTTGGGCGTGGCGAGAACGCTTACCGACCCTCGCTGGCGCCACACCAGCTAATTGGCGCAAGGAGGACAGGTTGCTTTGCACCAAATGAGTTGCGGTGAAATAGGGACTGAATTGCTGCTTAAAGGGTCAAAACAGTCCGTATTCCACCGCAACTTATGGGGTCGGGGATTATTGGTGCCCTGCATCTCCATAAACTCAACGCTTACGAAGCGTGCGCTTTTCGTGCTAGGCTGGTTTCACCACATAAGTAGTCGCAGACGCACGTAGCACGGGCGGGCGAGATGAAGTTCCAACAGCTCCATCTTGCCCGCCCGTTTTTGTTGCGTGGTGCCGCGGCACAACACAGAGAGGAATCTGCCCTTTATGCCTATCAACAAACGAGAGAGCCTGCTGTTCACCTTTATCATGTGCTTTTGCATGGTGCTCTGGATGAGCATCTACAACGTTGCCCTGCAGCATGGGGCCATCAACGGCGAGGTTGTTGCCGCCGCGTGGCTCGGCTTCCCCGTTGCCTACATTTTTGCCATGTGCTGCGACTGGTTTGTTGCCAGCCCCCTTGCCAAGGGTTTCGCTTTTAAATTCCTGGTCACGCCAGGCAAGAGCTCGCCGCTTGCCATGACGCTCGCCGTTAGCTCCTGCATGGTCGTTCCTATGGTCATCATCATGTCGCTCTACGGTGCGTGTGAGGGCCTGTTCCACATGCCCGGCGGCCCGCTTGCCAATTTGCAGGCGCTGCCGATGATGTGGCTCGCCAACATTCCGCGCAACTTTATCATGGCCCTGCCCTGGAACCTGCTGGTGGCTGGTCCGGTTGCTCGTTTTGTCTTCCGTCGCGCCTTCCCCATGGGCACGGTCTTTGAAGAGCAGCATATGGAGCTCGTGCGCATGCCTGGCGCTCCCGTTGACGATGCCGTCAATGACGTTGCCGAGAGCATGGACGCCGAGCCTGCCTGCTAAGCAACAGCCTCTAACCTAGAGCGTCCGCCGCACCCGGCGATTCCTTTTTTGTAGACGTTGTCGCGCGGCTACGGGTGGGAAAGGTCCCAACGGTTAACATATACTCCATATGGGTAAAGAGACCAAAGCGCTGCCGCGGGGTGGCGCTTTGCGTTTGAAAAACTAGCTCGTCTAAGAGGAACTAGCATGTTAGACCGTTTTACCGATCGCGCGCGCAAGGTCATGTCCATGGCCAAGCAGGAGGCGCTCGATCTGCACTCAAATAAGGTGGGCACCGAGCACCTGCTGCTCGCGCTTGCCAAGGAGGACGAGGGCATTGCCGCCGAGGCACTGCGTTCGCTCGACATCTCCTACGATGACATCATGGATACCCTCAAAGAGGTCCAGACCACGGTCCCCGAGCCCAGCGAGGAGACCGAGGCGGCCAAGCTCGCCTTTACGCCGCTCGTCATTAGCGTGATGGAGCGTTCATTCCGCGTGGCGCGTGAGAACAACCAGACCTACGTGTCGACCGAGCACTTGCTCATCGGCATTGTCGAAGAGGGTAACGGCATGGCCATGGACATCCTCATGCGCCTGGGTGTGTCGTCTGCTTCCATCAAGAAGGCCATCGAGAAGCTTACCGCCAAGGACCAGGACAAGAAGCGCCCGCTCGCCGGCGCCGGTGCTGGTCGTCCCGGTGCGGGCCTGCCGTTCTTTAGCGGCTCGGATGCCTCTCAGCAAAAGGGGAGTGGCACCGACACGCTCAAGCAGTTCGCGACCAACCTCACGCAGAAGGCGCGCGACGGCGAGCTCGACCCTGTGATTGGTCGCGAAAAGGAAGTCCAGCGTATGATGGAAATTCTTTCGCGCCGCACCAAGAACAACCCGCTTATCCTGGGCGACCCCGGCGTGGGCAAGACGGCCATCGTCGAGGGCCTGGCACAGCAGATCGCCGCCGGTAACGTGCCCGAGAACCTTATGAACCAAAACATCTGGACGCTCGACCTGCCGGGCCTCGTTGCGGGCGCCAAGTATCGCGGTGAGTTTGAGGAGCGCCTCAAGAACGTGATCCAGGAGGCAACCGAAGCCGACGACGTCATCCTGTTTATCGACGAGATGCACACCATCATCGGTGCCGGTTCTGCCGAGGGTTCTATCGATGCGAGCTCTATGCTCAAGCCCGTGCTCGCGCGCGGTGCTTTCCAGATCATCGGTGCCACCACGGCCGAGGAGTTCCGCAAGTACCTCACCAAGGACCCGGCCTTCGAGCGTCGCTTCCAGACCATTGATGTCGAGGAGCCGAGCGTCGAGGACACGGTCAAGATCCTGACCGCGCTCAAGCCGCGCTACGAGGAGCACCACCATGTGCGCTATACGCAGGCTGCTATCGAGGCCGCCGCGAACCTTTCCAACCGCTACATCCAGGATCGCTTCCTGCCCGATAAGGCCATCGACCTCATCGACGAGGCCGGTGCCCGCGCTCGCATCGCCGCGAATCGCGCGCCCGAGCCGGTGCGCGAGGCCGAGCATCGTATAGAGGAGCTCAAGGCCGCCGCGCAGGAGGCCACCGAGAGCGACGACATGAACAAGGCCGCCGAGATCACCGAGCAGCAGAAGGCCGCCGAGATTGAGCTTGCCGAGGCCAAGGCCGCCTGGACCGCCGAGCTCGACGCCAGCCCGCTCACCATCGACGTGAGTCAGATTGCCGACATCGTGTCCGTGACCTCTGGCGTGCCGGTTTCCTCGCTCACCGAGAGCGAGAGCCGGCGCCTGCTGCAGACCGAAAGCGTGCTCAAGACGCGCATCATCGGTCAGGATGAGGCAGTCGAGGCCGTCGCCAAGGCCGTGCGCCGCAGCCGTTCGCCGCTCAAGGACCCGCGTCGCCCCGGCGGCAGCTTTATCTTCCTGGGTCCCACCGGCACAGGCAAGACCGAGCTCGCCAAGACGCTCGCCGAGTACCTCTTTGGCAGCAAGGACGCGCTCATCAGCTTCGACATGTCGGAGTTCGGCAGCGAGTTCGAGGTCTCCAAGCTCATCGGTAGCCCTCCGGGTTACGTGGGTCACGACGAGGGCGGTCAGCTTACCAAGGCCGTTCGTCGTCACCCGTATTCGGTCGTGCTGTTCGACGAGATCGAGAAGGCGCACCCCGACATCTTCAACATCCTGCTGCAGGTGCTGGAGGAGGGCCGCCTGACTGATAGCCAGGGCAAGACGGTCGACTTCCGCAACACCGTGATCATCATGACGTCCAACGTGGGCGCCCGCGAGATCGCACAGGATGCGAGCGTTGGCTTTGGCACCACCGGCGAGCAGGGTCTCACGTCGAGCGAAATCAAGGGCCGCGCGATGGGCGAGCTCAAGCGCCTGTTCCGCCCCGAGCTGCTCAACCGTATCGACGACATTGTGGTGTTCCAGAAGCTCACGGGCGAGAATCTCACCAAGATCGCGCACCTGCTGGTGGACGATCTGCGCCAGCGCCTGATCGCAAACGGCATGAACATCAAGCTCACCGATGCGGCCTACGACAAGATTGTGGCCGAGGGTACCGATCTTACCAATGGCGCACGTCCGCTGCGCCGTGCTATTCAAAAGCTCATCGAGGACCCGCTGTCCGAGGAGCTTCTGGCCGGCGAGTGGGGCGAGGGCGATACCGTCCTGTGCGACGTGGCCGATGGCAAGTTTGTCTTTAGCCACGGCACGGGCGAGATCCCGGCACCGCGTCCGGCGGGCACGCTCGGTGGCGATACCGCTCCGGCGGCGCCGCACACCGGAAACGCCGCGCCTGTGAGCAGTGGCGTGAGCTCGGGCCCCGGTGGCATGATGCAAGCCGGCTCTGGTGCGCTGTAGGGATTGAACATACCTTGTATAACGGGGGCGTTTCCGATAAGGAAGCGCCCTCATTTCTATTGAAATGCGCTTCAATCTGCCGTGCTATACTAAAATCGAGATATAGTATAGCAAAGGAGCTGATATGCCTACGTCAATACTCGACACGCGGCCAGTTCAGATGAACGTGCGTATAGATCGCCAGCTCAAAGAGGCGGGAGACGCCGTCCTGACTCATATTGGCATGACGCCGTCACAAGCCGTTCGGACACTTTGGGAGTATCTGGTCGTTAACGGACGCATGCCCTCGAAGGGAGACGCGGCGGTTCCGGTTTCTGACGGAGTGGAGCCCCGGCGCATGGAGTCAAGGGCCGCGCAAGGCAGCCATATCGTTCGCGATTCGTGCCTCAAATACGGCATCCCCATCCCTGAGTTCTCGGGAGACTATGACGACCTCTATGAGGAGGCCATGGCGGAGCGCTATCCCGAGTGGGTGGAACTATGAGCACAGAAGGCGTCCTCAAGCTGTTAATCGATACCAACGTATGGATGGATTATTTTTCTGGCAGGTCCGACCGTACGGCAAATGTCGTCCATCTGATCGAGATTGCCGACGCCTCGGAGCGGATTGCCCTGTTTGCCTCGTCGCTTTCGGTCAAAGACGTTTCATATCTTGTCTCGGCGGCAATCAAGCAGGAGTGCCGAAGAAAGACTGGCTCACTGAGCGATAACGCCATTGCGGCGGCAGACGAAACGGCCTGGGCATGCGTTCGACAGATGCGCGAGCTAGCCCTCATCGCCCCGGTCGGTGCAGACGAGGTCTTCGACTCCTTTGTGTTCAAGTACCACCACAATGACTTTGAGGACGACCTGATGCTGGGCGTCGCCAATCGCATTGATGCCGATTACGTCGTGACGGAGGACAAGAATCTTATTAAACATACCAATGGTGTGTGCATTAATGTTCAACAGGCGTTGAGGTTGGTTGGGGGGTCCAACGTTCCCTCTGCACGGCCCGTCTAGCTTGCTTTACCTTGATAAAGTGGTGTTTCCTCACCGTTAGCCGATGATGCAAGGGCGCTCGGCGTTTTCGACTGGTTTATGCACGCAAAGTCTGGGAATATACAAGTCGCATGTCTTACTGTCTAACCAGTTGCGCCAAGGAGGCACCATGGATTACAAGATTACCGGCTACGAGCCCGCCCAGCTGTTCCATTTCTTTGAGGAGGTCAGCGCGATCCCCCGCGGGTCTGGCAACGAGAAGGGCATCAGCGATTTCCTGGTTGCGTTTGCCAAGGAGCGCGGCCTCGATGTGTATCAGGACGAGGTCTACAACGTCATCATTCGCAAGCCCGCATCTGCCGGTGCCGAGAATGCCCCGACCGTGATGCTGCAGGGCCACATCGATATGGTGTGCGACAAGTTGGGCTCCGTTGAGCACGACTTTACGACCGACGGTATCGACCTGGTCGTCAAGGACGGCGTCCTCACCGCTAACGGCACCACCCTGGGCGCCGACAACGGTATCGCCGTCGCGCTTATGCTTACCGTGCTCAACGACGATTCGATTGCCCATCCGGCCCTCGAGTGCGTATTCACCACCGACGAGGAGACTGGCCTGGTCGGCGCCGAGACGCTCGACAAGTCCCAGATTAGCGCCCGCACCATGATTAACCTTGACTCCGAGGAAGAGGGCGTTGCCACCGTCAGCTGCGCCGGCGGCGTCGTCGTTACCTACACCTGCCCGATCGCGCGCGAGCACAAGACCGGTAGCACCCTCACGCTCGACATCTCCGGCCTGCTGGGCGGTCACTCCGGCAGCGATATCCACCTGGAGCGCGGCAACGGCAACCTTATCATGGCTCGCATCATCGACCGCCTGATGGTTGTCGGTGAGCCCGCCATCGTCAGCTTTAACGGCGGCACCAAGGACAACGCCATCAACCGTGAGTGCAAGGCTGTTCTGGTCTACGCCGACCACGCTGCCGCCGAGGCCGCGGCCCAGATCGCAAAGGACATCATCGCCGACGTCACTGCCGAGCTCGAGGTCTTCGACCCCGGCTTTACCTGCACCGTCGAGATTGCCGACGACGCCGAGGTCGAGGCCATGGACCAGAAGTCCGCGCTTGCCCTCATCCGCGCCCTGCGTCTTGCCCCTAACGGCGTGATTCGCCGCAACGTCGCCACCGACGGCTCCGTCGAGGTTTCCTCCAACATCGGTGTGGTTGCCACCTCTGACGACGAGGTTAAGATCATGCTTTCCCCGCGCTCCTCGATCACCTCGCTGCAGAACGAGTTCAAGGATCGTTTGCAGACGCTTGCCGATGTCCTGGGCTTCGACGCCAAGTTTGAGTTCGAGTATCCCGGCTGGAGCTATGCCGAGCATTCGCCGGTCCGCGACGTCTTTGTCGAGAGCTATCGCGAGCTCTTTGGCTCCGAGCTGCGCATCGAGTCCATTCACGCCGGCCTTGAGTGCGGCCTGTTTGCCGAGGCCCTGCACGGCCTGGACGCCATCGCCGTGGGCCCGACGCTCTCCGATGTCCACACCCCGGACGAGAGCATGGAGCTCGCTTCTGCCGAGCGCTTCTACGAGCTGCTCATCGACGTGCTCAAGCGCCTCGCCGCGTGAAGGTTGCGCTAGCAGCAGTCCGAGCCACGTGCTAGCGGATTGCAAATGACATTACGAGAGGGGGTACCCGGTCTTTTGCGACAGGTGTCCCCTCTCTTCTTTTAAGAAATGGGAAATTGATTGGCGTCTAGCCCATATCCGCCCTGATGAGGTCGAGGGTTCGCTGGCAGTTTTCGCGGACGGGGCCGAGCATATGATCGCGCAGGTCCGCCATGCCGGGCAGGTCGGCGTATTCGTCCATGACCTCTTCCATGCAAATGGGTACCTCGTAGGCGAGGTCCATCATGGTCGTAAAGCAAAACTTCTCGGATAGCCCGGCATCGGTGAGCGCCGTCTCCAGCGCGGGGTCGCCCATACCGTGGTATCGGCGGATAGCACCTGGACCGATGCGCCCCACACGATTTTCGCCGCCAACGCTCATAGCAAGGCGTGCCCGACGTCGCATGCTCTCATACGCCAAGCCCGATGCGACATCGTACATGGGTGCGAGTGCCGCGTTTGTGCCTTTGCCTAGGATGAGCGAGTAGTTTTTAGCGTGTGCGTCAGGCGCTCCGATAATGGCGTTATAGAACAACATATAGGTAAAAAGCACAAGATTCATGTGGTGGGGGACTGTGTTAATCAGTCGTTCTTGGATGTCTCGTGTAGTCGGTCCTCCGTCGGCGGTGTATTTCTGGCTTGGCAATACACCGAGCGCCTGGCAAAAGTCCTCCTGATGCAGCCTTTCGATATTTCCGCTGCTATTGACCATTCTGTCGTACCGTTCAACGACGAGCGCGGCTTCGTCTTCAAATGTGCAATAGGAGACGTCGGCAGTTGGAATGCCAACACGCCGAGCCGTTTTCATGCAGACGAATTCGTTTAAGGCCTGATGTTTGAACCCAACGACACCATTTTTGAAGATATGGGTAGTGGGGGATGACCCTAGACATTCGCACCATTGGCCATCATGCCAAGCTAGTGCAAATTTGCCTTGATTGCCGCCCAGGGACCAGCTTTCGTTGGAGCCCATCCATGTCTCTCTTTCGTCATCGCGAATTGCTTTGAGCTTATGAGCGATTTGAGAACTGGTAAGCGGGCGGTATGCCGAGACCCTGCCGCGGGCGGCGTCTAATTGATCGGCTCGACAAAACTGAACGGCCCCCGCGCAGTCAAGACCGATATGGCACAAGAGGGCGACGGGGTTGTTAGATGCAACATCATGCTCGGTGGCAATGGCGCGACGCTGCTCTTGACTGTCGGGCAAAAGGCCAAATAGGAACGGGCGGACGATGTTATGGCCATACGTGCGATTGGAAAGCGGCATTGTTAGCGATAGCGGTGCCCCGCGATAGGTTGGGGCGTATACAAAGCTGCAGAGTCCATGCTCGTCTTGCCGGAGAGTGCCTGCGATTTCGCCACAAATGAGGGTCGCAAGCTCCATTTCTGCCATTTATTTCACAACCTTACAGCCAAAGGAGAGGTCTGAAGTGTCGGTAAGGCCTTGCTCGGCTGCGATTTGGGCCAGCAAGGCACCATAGGAAGATGGCGCTCCTTGTCGAGCGGGTCGTCTGCCTACGCTTGGCTTTGGTAGGGCATTCGAGTTCGCGATAGGGAGGTCCGCTATCGTCGTTGGATGTTCGGAGGGCGATGCGATGGAGTCGTTATCGCTTTGCGCAAAGAGGCCTATGCCGAGTGCGTTAAAGACAGTCAGCAACTTGTCGAGCCGAATACCCGTGGCGTCTCCTAGCTCGAGCGATGCGAGCAGGCGCTCCGAAACACCGGCTTTTTTAGCGAGGGCGGCACGGGTGAGACCCTGAGCCTCGCGTGCCTGGCGCACATAGATGCCAGCTTGACGCGGTGTGGTGATGGGAAGGGTATCCATGGCGATCTCCTAACGTGCAGACTTTTGCATATCAGTATGACATGCAAAAGTCTGCACAAAAAGGCATTATGCAAAACTCTGCATGAGACCTCTACATTGACGTTGAGCTTATGAGAGGCGTTTTTTATATCGCGAGAATCCCCAGATGCTCAAGCAAGATCTTAAGTCCGATGAGGACGAGTACGACGCCACCCACGATGGTGGCGGGTTTTTCGTAACGCGCGCCAAAGGTGTGGCCGATCGCTACACCGGCAACGGAGAAGACAAAGGTCGTGATGCCAACGAGCGACACGGCGGGAACGATATCGACCGAGAGCGCCGCAAACGAGATGCCTACGGCTAGGGCGTCAATCGAGGTGGCAATGGCGAGAATCAGGTATTCTACCAGGTCAATCTTCTCGGCATTCTTGTTGTCGTCCTCATCATCGTCCTCGGTAAAGGCTTCCCACAGCATTTTGCCGCCGATAAAGGCCAAAAGGATAAAGGCGATCCAATGGTCGATGGGTCCGATGATGCCCATGAATTGACTGCCAAGCGCCCATCCGATTACGGGCATGCCGGCCTGAAAGCCGCCAAAGAACAGGCCGAGCACCACGGCGACTTTAAGGTTGATCTTCTTCATGTCAAGGCCCTTGCAGATGGATACGGCAAAGGCATCCATCGAAAGGCCAACGGCGAGCAGCACGAGCTCTGCGAGTCCCATAGTCTGGCTCCCTCTCTGCGGGCGGGCCCGCGTGTACCTCTTGGGGGAGTAACAAAAAAGACCCGTGGCGTACGCGTTGCGCGCACAGCCACGAGTCTCGTTCATTAAGGCAAGCCAGGCCGCATCGGCCAGTGTGTTGACTTGCCGCGCCACCGGAGGCGAACCCGATCACGCGACTACTCCCTCATTTATGCGAATCCCGATGCTACCACATAAGCAGCTCATTTGGATTGGGGCTCTCAGCTGTGTTCGCTCATTCTGTAAGCATCGGATTTTGCGGGCGTCACAGAGGCAAACCGTGAGAAACTTATTGACGTTTATGGAGCGTATACGATGGGAGCGATGCCTTGGATAAGAACGAGCTGCAAAAGCGTATGGAACAGGCCATCCGCCTGACGGCACCTGGCCAGCCGATCCGCACCGCCCTCGACATGATCATTGCTGGTCACCTGGGCGCTCTTATTTGCGTCGGCGACACCGAAAACGTGCTCGCTGCTGGTAACGACGGCTTCCCGCTCAACATTTCGTTTACCTCGAACCGCCTGTTCGAGCTTTCCAAGATGGACGGCGCTATCGTTATCGATGGCGACCTCACCCAGATCCTGCGCGCCAACTTCCACCTCAATCCCGATCCCTCGCTCGCCACGAGTGAGACGGGCATGCGTCACCGCACCGCCGCTCGCATGTCGGTGCTCACCGATGCCATCGTGATCTCGGTCTCGGCCCGTCGTGCCGTCGTCAACGTGTACGTTCACGGCAAGAGCTACGAGATCCAGCCCGTCACCACCATCATGAGCTCGGTCAACCAGCTCGTCGCCACGCTCCAGACTACCCGTCAGTCGCTCGACCGCTCCCTGCTGCGTCTGACGGCCCTCGAGCTCGACGACTACGTTACGCTCGCCGACATCACCGGCATTTTCTCGAGTTTCGAGATCATGCAGCAGGCAAAGACTGAGCTTAAGGATTGCATTGTCAAGTTGGGCAACCAGGGCAAGCTCGTGCAGATGCAGCTCGAGCAGCTCGCCGGCTCCAGCATGGATACCGAGTACGACCTGATGATTCGCGACTACGCGAGCGATTCTTCCGAGGCCAATGCCGAAAAGATCCGCGCCAACCTGAGCCGTATGACGCCCAAGGACTTGTCCGACCCGCAGCATGTGGCGGCGGTTCTGGGTTACGACGACCTGGACGAGGACTCCGTCATGACACCGCTGGGCCTGCGCACGCTTTCGCGCGTGTCCGTCGTGCGCGACGGCGTGGCCGAGAAAATCGTCGACGAGTATGGATCGCTGCAGGAGCTCATGGACGACATCAGCGAGGATCCGGAGCGCCTGGGCGACTTTGGCGTTAACAACCCTGCCATTCTTGCGGACTCCCTGTACCGCATGAAGGGCACCAAACAGGGGAACGCATAATGGCGCCCGTATGCGCCGTGGTCGTTGCCGGTGGCAGCGGCCAGCGCTTTGGTAACCCCGGTGGCAAGCAGCTCGTCAATGTAGCGGGTCGTCCGCTTATGAGCTGGTCCATCCGCGCATTTGACCGTAGCAATAAGGTCGGCCACATCGTCGTGGTTTGCCCTGCCGAGCGTCGTGCCGAGATGCGCCGCCTGGCCATCAGCCCGTATTCGTATAGCACGCCCATCAGCTTTGCCGATGCCGGCGAGACCCGCCAGGATTCCACCCGCGCCGGCGTGCACGCGGTGCCGGCGGGCTTTGAATATGTCGCCATCCACGATGGCGCCCGTCCGCTCATTACGACCGAGGCTATCGACCACGCTATCGACGTGCTCGTGAGCGACCGTGCCCTCGACGGTGTCGTGTGCGGTCAGCCCGCGATCGATACGCTCAAGATCGTCGATGGCGACAACATCGTCGAGACGCCGCCGCGCGAGCTCTATTGGGCCGCGCAGACGCCGCAGATCTTTAGCGTCGACGCCATGAAGCGCGCTCACGCCGCGGCGATTGCCGAGGGCTTTATCGGTACCGACGATTCATCGCTGGTCGAGCGCATGGGTGGGCGCGTCCGCTGCGTCCAGAGCCCACGCGACAACCTAAAGGTGACGGTGCCCGAGGACCTTCGTCCCGTAACCGCGATTCTGCTTGGCCGTATGGCCGAGGGAGAGGACCTTCCCCATGTTCAGTAACCTGCGCATTGGCCATGGCTACGACGTCCACCGTCTGGTGGAGGGGCGTCGATGTATCATCGGCGGTGTTGACATTCCCTACGAGCGCGGCCTGCTGGGCCACTCGGATGCCGATGTGCTCGCGCACGCCTTGGCCGACGCCATTCTGGGCGCCTGCCGCGGGGGAGACATCGGCAAGCTATTCCCCGATACCGACCCCGCCTATGAGGGTGCCGATTCGATGGTGCTGCTCGCTCGCGTGATGGACTACGCGCGCGAACTGGGCTTCGAGTTTGTCGATGCCGATTGCACCATTGCCTGTCAGCAACCCAAGATCCCCCCGCACCGCGATGCCATGCGCGCCAACCTTGCCCATGCCCTGGGCGTCGACGTCGAAAACGTGGGCGTCGCCGCCACTACGACCGAAAAGCTCGGTTGGGAAGGTCAAGGCGAGGGAATTGGCGCCTGGGCCGTCTGCCTGCTACAGAAAACTGTTAAGGAGTAACGAATGCGTATCTACAACAGCGCTACCCATAAAAAGGAAGAGTTCCAGCCCATCGAGTCCGGCAAGGTCCGCATGTACGTGTGCGGCCCCACGGTCTACGACAACATCCACATCGGCAATGCCCGCACGTTCATCAGCTTTGACGTGATTCGTCGCTGGCTCATCGCGAGCGGCTACGAGGTCACGTTCGCCCAGAACCTCACCGATGTCGATGACAAGATCATCAAGCGCGCCAACGAGCAGGGCCGAACGGCCGCCGAGGTCGCGACGGAGTTCTCTGACAAGTTCATCGGCGTCATGCGCGCCGCCAACGTGCTCGATCCCGATGTGCGCCCCCGCGCCACCAAGGAGATCGGCCCCATGATCGCCATGATCAAGACGCTTATCGAGCAGGGCCACGCTTACGCCGCCGATAACGGCGATGTGTACTTTGCCGTGCGCAGCGATCCCAACTATGGCCAGGTCTCGGGCCGCAACATCGATGACCTTATGGTTGGTGCGCGCATCGAGGAGAACGAGGACAAGAACGACCCGCTCGACTTTGCCCTGTGGAAGGCCGCCAAGCCCGGCGAGCCCAGCTGGCCGAGCCCCTGGGGCGAGGGCCGTCCCGGCTGGCACACCGAGTGCGCCGCCATGGTGCACCGCTACCTGGGCACCCCGATCGACATCCACGGCGGCGGCTCCGATCTTGCCTTCCCGCATCACGAGAACGAGTGCGCCCAGGCCACTTGCGCCTGGCACCAGGGTTTCTCCAACACCTGGATGCACACGGGCATGCTGCTGGTAGACGGCGAGAAGATGTCCAAGTCGCTCGGTAACTTCTTTACGCTGGCCGAGGTGCTCGAGCAGCACTCCGCTGCCGCTCTGCGCCTGCTGATGCTGCAGACGAGCTATCGCTCGCCGCTCGACTTTTCTTGGGAGCGCCTGGAGGGTGCCGAGAACTCGCTCACGCGTATCGCCGGTACGGTCGAGAACCTGCGCTGGGCCGCGAACCATGCGACGGCCGATGCCGATGAGGCAGCATCCGAGGCGTTTGCCGCCAAGGCCGCCGAGACCCGTGCCACCTTTAAGGAGTGCATGGACGACGACTTTAACACCGCTGGTGCCATGGGTGCCGTCTTTGGCTTTGTGACCGAGTGCAACCAGTACCTGGAGCAGGCGGGCGACGCTGCCGACAAGGCCGCCGCGCTTGCCGCCGCCGATACGCTGGTCGAGCTGCTCGATACGTTTGGCGTTGAGCTCCCCGAGCCCAAGGTCGAGCTGCCGCTGGGTCTGCTAGGCGTTGCCGCCGGCCTGGTCGCCTACACGGGCGACGATGTGGACGAGGCCGCTGCCAAGATTCTCGAGGCCCGCGCCGAGGCCCGCGCCGCCAAGAACTGGGATCTGGCAGATGCCATCCGCGATCAGCTCAAGGACCTGGGCCTGACGATCGAGGATACTGCCGCGGGCACCCGTATTAAGACTCTCTAATCCCTGCGGGTTTCCCAAGCACCCGACCGCCCGAGTCACGGCACCTTGCCTTTCAATCGTCGGTCATGACCTCAAGGTCTATGCCCTCCTCTTTCAAGGTAATCTGCCGCACCTCGGGCGGTCGGTCTATTTGTTTCGTTTGATAGTCGTATTTAGGAGGTCGCTTTATGGCCGACAATCGCAAGCGTGCACCGCGTGGAGGCAAGCAGGCTGCTTCTGGCTCGCGCCCGATTCGCCGCAATGACCGCGCTGCCGCTTCCAAGGGCCAGCGCGAGCGCTCCCAAGCCCAGGCTGCGCGTCCGCAGCGAGATCGCAACCGCGAAAACATTCAGGTCCCCAAGGGCGAGTTTATCGAAGGTCGCCGTGCTGCCGCCGAGGCACTGCGCACCGGTTTTCCCATCAAGTGCGCGCTCATTGCCGAGGGCGGGGAGCGCGATGCCGCCTTGTCGCGTCTGGTCGACGACCTCAACGCCGCGGGCGTCCGCATTAAGTATGTGCCGCGCGCGCAGCTCGATGCGCTGTCGAGCCATGGCGCTCACCAGGGCATTGCGCTCGAGGTGGGCAACTTCCCTTACGCCGATGTCGCCGATATCCTCGACCGCGCGGGTGACGGTCCGGCGCTCGTCATCGTGCTCGACCATGTGACTGACGACGGTAACTTTGGCGCCATCGTGCGCTCCGCCGAGGTCGTGGGCGCCGCGGGTGTCGTCATCGCCAACAAGCGTGCCGCCGGCGTGACCGTGGGCAGCTACAAGACCTCAGCCGGCGCCGTCATGCATCTGCCTATCGCGCAGGTTCCCAATATCGCCCGTGCACTCGATGACCTCAAGGCCGCTGGCTTTTGGGTGGGCGGTGCCTCCGAGCATGCTGAGGGCAGTTGCTGGGATGCTCCCTTCGAGGGTCGCGTGGCGCTCGTCATGGGGTCCGAGGGCGACGGCATCTCGCGCCTGGTGCTCGAGAAATGCGACTTTTTGACCAAGCTTCCCCAGCGCGGCATGACCGAGAGCCTCAATGTTGCCCAGGCGACCACGGCGCTGTGCTTTGAGTGGCTGCGCCGCAACACCGGCGAGCTCATGGGGGAGGAGTAGCGCATGTCCAAAAAGAACCGTGCCAAGTCCAAAGCCAAGCGCTTTGGCGAAGGCTCGGCCAAGCCGATTGTCTCGGCCGCGACCTACGGCGTGGGCGGCAATGCGTTTGCACAGGCTATCGCCGATCCGGTCTCGACGGTGCACTCCAACAAGCCCGAGCTGCTGGTGGTCGACGGTTACAACGTGATCCACTGCACGCCGCGCTACGAAAAGCTCGTCTACGACCATTCCGACGATCCGTATTCCAGCGACGTTCACGATATGGCGCGCACGGCGCTCATCAACGACGTTGCCGCGTTTGCCCAGGGCCGCTACGAGGCCGTAATCGTGTTTGACGGTGCGGGCAATATCTCCAGCGAGCGTCCCAACCTGCCGGCCCGCGGCGTGCGCATCGAGTTTTCGCCGACGGGCGTCTCTGCCGACACCGTGGTGCAGAAGCTCTGCATCGAGGCACGTGAGGAGGGCCGCGCATGCTCCGTGGTATCGAGTGATGGCACAATTCAAGCCGTCGTCATGGGCAAGGGTGTCACGCGCATCTCGAGCCGCATGCTGGTGGACGAGATCAAACAGATCGATAACGACGTTCACGAGGCAGAGGAAGCTCCGCAGATCAAGATGACTCTGGGCAGTCGCCTGAGCCCCGATGCCCTGGCCAAGCTCAAGGCCCTGCGCGGGAGGTAGGTAAACCTTCTATGGGGAGCTGCTTTCTCGATTGACCAACCAACTGGTTTGTGATCAATGGGTTGCGGCTTGGCATCGCCAAAACGAATAGTTTTTGGTTCTGGCGAACAGATAAAACTATTCGTTCTGACGAATAGTTTTGAGATGTGGTCGGTCGAAGGGTCTGTTGCGCCCCGTCCGTAATTCCTTTATTCTTAACTGGCTTCGCGCGAAAGCGCCAAGTGTGCCAGTGTGGCGCAACGGTAGCGCAACTGATTTGTAATCAGTGGGTTGCGGGTTCGATTCCTGTCACTGGCTCCATGAGAGTTTCGGGCTCTGTCTCTATATGGGACAGAGCCCGTTTCTATTTAGGTGGTGCGCCATCGGGTTAGCGCCCATCCCGTTTTTGGTTTGTCTCGTCCTCCAGTTTGTCTAAATCTGTAACACCAAGACCGATATTCGGCATCTAACTGTTACAGATTGAGATGAAACTTAGGGTGTTTTAGGAATATCTTGATCTGTAACATGTAGAAGCGGAATAGGCCTCTTGCTGTTACAGATCGAGACAAGGGCGGGCGCGGATCTGGATGTCCTGCTCGAGCGTGGATTTCTGGATACGCGAGCGAAGAAAATCTCCCGACCGGAGAACGAGCGTGGATAATTAACATGGATAGGGAGCTAAGGTAAACACCGATTGTCTATCGACGGCTTTAGAAACAACGACCCCGATTTCATTGTGGAATCGGGGTCGTTTGTGCCTCAGGAATCCGAATGGATTAATCGAGCTCCTAAGGAACTTCTTGGGTTCTTGCTAATGGTCTGCCGAGGATGTCCCCAATGCAAACAGCGGGCATCTACTCAATATAGCTGGGGTTCTTCTTGATGATCACGCGTGCAGCGATGAAGGAGACGACGATGGCGATGATGGCGACAACGCATGCCAGCACGAAGTTACCCATGGACCCATCGGGAGCGATAAAGATGAGTGCCGAAAGAAGGCCGGGGCATGCTCCCGCAACATACTCTTTCAGAACAAAGATGCCTGCAGGGAGTCCAGCGCAGAGCGCGCCGATTGCCGTGCCGACAAGCAGGCGGGGACGCTCGATGAGGCAACCGTAGAACGCGGGCTCGGTTACGCCACAGAGTGCGGTGACGGCAACCGTGGTGACCATACCCCTCTTCTCTTTGTTTCCCTTCATGGCAGTTGCCAGGGCGAGGCTCGTGCCGCCAATGCAGAGGTTCGAGATGAATCCAAAGATAATGGGTGCCCAACCGAGCTGCGCCAGGCTCGTAACTTCGATTGCGATGTAAGCCTTATCGAGACCGAGCATGACGAAATAGGGGTTAAGGGCTGCCAGGATCGGAGTAGCGATAAATGCCACGTTGTCCATAAGCCACGTGACGGCATCGCTCAGCGCGTAGCCCATCATGCTGCCGGCGGGGCCAAGGATAATAAGCTCGACGGGCACGACGATGATCATGGTGAGCAGCGGCTTCAAGAACAGTTTGGTAACGTCGGGAATGATCTTCTGAAGGCCGCGGTCGACAAAGTACATGAATACAACGCCCAGTACGATGGGCACTACCGTACTCGAATAGTCGTTCGTCGGGATGGGAATACTAAGAAAGTCGAGACCCTCGGCACCGCTAATGGACGAGCTGATCATGATCGCGCCCAGCAATGCGCCCATGATGGGCTGCATCTTCATGACGGCCGCGAGCTGATAACCAAGATAAACGGGCAAGAAGCTAAACGAAGCGCTAAAGATCGCCAACAGGACCTGGGCGGTTCCGCTATCGGTGCTCAATCCGCAATAATTGACCAGGAGATTCTTGATCGAAAGAATGAGTCCGCCAACGATGAGCGCCGGGACGATGGGCATGAATACCTGTGCAGAGACGTTCCCGAATTTCTCAATCAAGCCCATGGCGGTGTTACCGCTTTTAATGCCTTCTGCAAGGTCTTTGGCGGTTTGGGCATCGTCGGCAACCGTGCCACCGCCGACTTCGATTCCCGCGAAGTCGAGGAAGTCGTTGTAAGCCTCGGTGACGTTGGGGCCGATGATCACCTGAAGCTGGCCACCGCTGACTACTGCCCCGAGCGCCTGATCGGCCGATTTGGCGAGCTGGAGATCGATGATCGAGGTGTCTCGTGCGTCGATGCGAAGGCGCGTCGCACAATGAGTTACCGATGTAATGTTCTCTTTGCCGCCAACAGCCTTTAGGACTGTTTCGGACATTGCCTGATATTTCATCTCTTTCTCCTAACCTTCCTGCTCCTGATACTTCGAGATAAGGTCTCGGTACCAATACCAGCTCTTTTTGGGGGTGCGCTCCAGATTGTTCTCGAAGTCGATATGGACAAGTCCGTATCGTTTTTCGTAGCCGTTGATCCAGCTATACAGATCCATCGTCGACCAGAGGTAGTAGCCCTCAACGCGCGCGCCGTCGCGCTTAGCCCTCATCATGTGCTCGATGAACTGGCCCAGAAGCTCGATGCGGTCATCATCGTGGATCATTCCGTCTGCGTCTGGTTGCTCATAGGCGCCATGTCCGTTTTCCGTAATAAAGATGCGGGGCGCGTCATAGCGCTCGTGGACATCCATGATGGTTGAATACATGCAACCTGGGAGTATTTCGCGGCCCCATTTATTGCGGGGAACATTGCTGTCGCGGGCGCTTTCAAACAAGGGCGCAATGCATTTTCCTTCGACCTTTTTGCTCGAACCGCCCTTATTGTTCGCCGAAACGGCAAGCTCTCCACCGTGCCAGTCGGTTACATACTCTCGGCAATACACGTTGAGTCCAATAAAATCGACTTTACCGTCTCTGAATTCTTCTACGTCATTTGGGGATCGATAGAGCGAGACGCCAAGTTTTTCAAGGATTTCGTCCATTTCTGGCGGCAGTTGACCCTGAAGCGCTGGTGCCAGAATCATGCGATTGGCGAAAAAGTCTGCGTATCGAAATACGTCATCAGGGTGCTCGGTTGCCGGGTCGAGTTCGACAACGCCGCCATCGTGTACGGCGCCGATGATGCCGTCGTAGCCCATTTGACGATATGTTCGGACTGCGAGTGCGCTCGCGCGCATCAGGTTGTACTGAAACTGCATGTACGACTGAACGTCGAGCGATCGATTGGGGGGATAGTTGCCCAACATGTTTACGCAGTAGCTGTAGAAATGCGGCTCGTTAACGGTAGCCCAGATTTTGACGCGATCCCCAAAGCGCTCAAAGCAAATCTTGGCGTATTTGCAGAACCACTCTGCCATGTCGTTGTTCAGCCATCCGCCTTTGCAAGCAAGCGTGAATGGTAGATCGTAATGGAACAGCGTAACGTTGGGCTCTATGCCATTTTCGAGGCAACAATCAATGACCCGATTATAAAAATCGATACCCTCTTCATTCACTTCGCCGATACCCGTGGGGATGATTCGACTCCATGAAAGAGAGAAGCGATAAGTGTTTTGTCCGCCTTCTTTCATCATGCGGATATCTTCTTCATAGCGATGGTAGAAGTCGCAAGATACATCACCGTCAACATGGTTGATGTTCTTATTGCTTGTGTGGCTAAAGAAATCCCACTCGCCAAGGCCTTTGCCGTCTTCGTTCCAGGCACCCTCGCACTGATAAGACGCCGTGGCGGAACCCCAGAGAAACGGCATGTTGTTCACGTTGTCCATGAATCCCCTTTCCATCATTCAACACGGTGGATACGTGTGGCGGAATTACGATTAAGATGACGTCAACTGATTTGAATCATAGGAGAACGACCAAAGCTGTTTGATTCAATAAATGAACCATGATTTCGAGGAGAGCGGAAAGAGGGATCACGTGAATATCAATGACTTCGATGTGCTCAATCGCATTAGCTCAATCATCAACAGCGAGTTTGGGTCAAACGATGCCGCCATCGCTCGATATCTCATCGCTCACATTAGGCGTTCGAGCGAAATCAATGTTGCCGCAATAACCCGCGATGCATTCGTGACCCGTTCCGCTGTTCGTCGTTTCTGCAATCGATTGGGCTACCAGTCTCTTAGCGATTTGAAAGAATCATTTACTCAATCAGTCTTTCCAAGCGACTTAAGCCATCGAGAGGAGGAATTTGGCTACGAGGAGTACAGGGCAGAGCTCGACGTTCGCATGATCGAGATGTTCGCTGAGGTTGAAAGCGGCGTGTCCGATATCGCTATTAAGCACCTTGCCGACGAAATTGATGGCCATAAAAACGTTGAAATCTGGTGCACCAATAATGTGAGCGCCAATCTCGTACGATTTCAGCAGGAAATGTTTTATGCGGGCAAGATAGTTCGCATAGTTGCTGGGGCTAACGTCGCGGAATTGAAAAACATGGGAGACGTTTCGCAGTCATTGATAATTCTCGTATCGGTCTCCGGGCTATTTGCGTCACAGGCACGTGAGTATCTTGATTGCCGTTCGGGCAGGAAGATTCTAATTACTGCGTTTAGCAACGATGGCAAATCGAGGTCTTTTGACCGTGTATATCGTCTTGGTAATGCGGGAAACGGAATTGACCGACTCGGCGTTTATTCGAAATATGCCATGACTTATTTCTTCGACTTGCTATCGTCGTGTTACTTGAGTCGCTACCCCTGCACCAAGGGGGAGCCGCTCTATGGGTCTACTTTGGCCTGGCCCGAGTAGTTCGGCTCTATAGTTCTCCCGCCTAGAGAATGAGCGTGGATAATCTGCCACTTTGGCCTCAGAAACACGCCAAAAGTGGGAGATTATCCACGCTCGATGTCAAACGGGAGAAAATCCACGCTCGATTGTGCCGGTGAAGGCCGATCAAGACCTATGTAATAAGCGCAAGGGATCCGTTATCGAGGGTCGAGACTGCAGACATACTCCATCACGCCAAAGTGTGCCCTTGGGAAATGACGCCAGCATTGCCAAATTCATCACTCCACATAATCAAACTCAGCAAAACCGCAGGTCACGGCTATATAGATACGCCCGGCACCGTGTATCTATAGGTTTTCGTTGACAGCCCCCAAGGTTGCATCGTATTATCTTTTTCGTTCGCGGGGGCGGCGGTCCAAAAGACCAAAGAACCTGCGGATACTTGAACGATTGGGAGTTTGCCCGAGTGGTTAATGGGGACGGGCTGTAAACCCGTTGGCTCTGCCTACATAGGTTCGAATCCTATAGCTCCCACCCGTCAAGTGCCTGTATAGCTCAGTCGGTAGAGCACTTCGTTGGTAACGAAGAGGTCACCAGTTCAAGTCTGGTTGCAGGCTCCATCCGGCGGTGTAGCTCAGTTGGTTAGAGCACACGGTTCATACCCGTGGCGTCACTGGTTCGAATCCAGTCACCGCTACCATAGGTAACACGGTGGCTTCTCAATAGTATGTTGAGAGGCCACTATGGTATAAAGGCAAAGTCCCGTCCGGGGACGACCTGTTAAGAGGAGGGCTTTATGGCCAAAGAGAAGTTTGAGCGCACTAAGCCGCATGTTAACATCGGCACCATTGGTCACGTCGACCACGGCAAGACCACGCTGACCGCTGCCATCACCAAGGTTCTCTCCGAGACCGAGGGCTGCAAGGCTGACTTCACTGCGTTCGAGAACATCGACAAGGCTCCCGAGGAGCGCGAGCGCGGCATTACGATCTCCGTCTCCCACGTTGAGTACGAGACCGCTTCCCGTCACTACGCTCACGTTGACTGCCCGGGCCACGCTGACTACGTCAAGAACATGATCTCCGGTGCTGCTCAGATGGACGGTGCTATCCTGGTCATCGCCGCTACCGACGGCCCCATGGCTCAGACCCGCGAGCACATCCTGCTCGCCCGTCAGGTCGGCGTTCCCTACATCGTCGTCTTCCTGAACAAGTGCGACATGGTCGACGATGACGAGCTCATCGACCTCGTCGAGATGGAGACCCGTGAGCTCCTCTCCGAGTACGATTTCCCCGGCGACGACATCCCCGTCATCCGTGGTTCCGCTCTGGGCGCTCTCGAGGGCGACGCCAAGTGGATGGACGCTATCCGCGAGCTCATGAACGCCGTCGACGAGTACATCCCGACGCCTGCTCGTAACAACGACCTCCCGTTCCTGATGGCCGTTGAGGACGTTATGACCATCTCCGGCCGTGGTACCGTTGCTACCGGTCGTGTCGAGCGCGGTGAGCTCAAGCTCAACGAGCCCGTCGAGATCGTCGGCATCAAGGATACCCAGAACACCGTCGTTACCGGTATCGAGATGTTCCGTAAGTCCATGGACTTCTGCGAGGCTGGCGACAACGTCGGTCTGCTGCTCCGCGGCATCAAGCGCGAGGACATCGAGCGCGGCCAGGTTCTCTGCAAGCCCGGTTCGGTTACCCCGCACACCAAGTTCACCGGTGAGATCTACGTTCTGACCAAGGAGGAGGGCGGCCGTCACACCCCGTTCTTCGATGGTTATCGTCCTCAGTTCTACTTCCGTACCACCGACGTTACCGGTACGGTCAAGCTCCCCGAGGGCACCGAGATGGCTATGCCTGGTGACCACATCACCATCGAGGGCGACCTCATCCACCCGATCGCCATGGAGGAGGGCCTGCGCTTCGCTATCCGCGAGGGTGGCCACACCGTCGGTTCGGGCATCGTCTCCACGATCATTGAGTAAATTAGCTCTTTGATATAGCTGACTTAGAGAACCCGGCACTTATATGGGTGCCGGGTTCTTTTCTGCAATGGATATTCAGCCGTTGCTGGTGTCGAGAGGATCGATAATGGTCCTGGATGCACCGTCGATTAGATCTCGATGGCTTCATTGATGTGTTCCAAATATGAATGGATCCACCGAGAACCAATTGACTCGAGGTTTTCATTGACAGCACTTACGTGGAGCTGATAAAGTAACAACTCGTGCCCGTACGGGGCGGAAATGAAAGGTTCAGGATACATGCGTACTCTAGTTACTCTTGCGTGCACTGAGTGCAAGCGCCGCAACTATACGACCACCAAGAACAAGTCGACCATGCCTGATCGTATGGAGATCAAGAAGTATTGCCCCTGGTGCCGTCACCACACGCTGAGCAAAGAGACTCGCTAGTCTCTAGTCACATACGCCAGTAGTTCAATTGGTAGAGCATCGGTCTCCAAAACCGAGTGTTGAGGGTTCGAGTCCTTCCTGGCGTGCCAGTCATTATTCCGTAAGCTCCCAATTGGGGGCTTACGGTTTACTCATGTATAAGCGCATTGCGCGGAGGTAACCCAAATGGCCAACAAGAAGAACAAGAAGAAGGCTCAGCAGCCGGCACCTGCCAACAACGCTGCCGCCAACTCCAAGGTTGAGGCCAAGAAGGCCGTTGCCAAGAAGAACGAGAAGGCTGCGAAGTCCAAGAAGAACGAGAAGCCTGGTTTCTTCGCCCGCACCAAGAAGTATTTCGCTTCGGTGAAGTCCGAGATGAAGCGTGTCACGTGGCCCGATAAGAAGGAGCTTGTGAACTACTCGGTCGTCGTTTGCGCTTCTCTGATCGTCGTCGGCGTCGTCATCGCTCTGCTCGATGCTGGCTTTGGCGAGGCTCTTGCTCTGTTCTCTGGATTGAGGGGCTAAACCATGTCTAAGCGTTGGTACGTCGTTCACACTTACTCTGGATACGAGAACCGCGTTAAGTCCGATCTCGAGCATCGCATCGAGACCATGGGCATGCAGGACCGTATCTTTGATATCGAGATTCCTATGGAGCGCGTCACCGAGATCAAAGAGGGTGGCAAGCGCGAGACCAAGGATTCCAAGATCTTCCCGGGTTATGTCCTGGTCCGCATGGAGATGGATGACGATGCTTGGACGTGTGTTCGCAACACGCCCGGCGTCACCGGTTTCCTAGGCGGCAACGGCAAGCCCGCTCCGCTTTCTCGCGACGAGTATAACAAGATGACTCGTCGTCCCGGTAAGGGCGATTCGCCCAAGCGCACCTCGGTTGATATTCAGGTCGGCACGTCCGTCCGCGTCACCGATGGCCCGCTTACCGACTTTGATGGCAAGGTCTCCGAGGTTAACACCGAGGCTGGCAAGCTCAAGGTCACGCTGATGATCTTTGGCCGCGAGACGCCGGTCGAGCTCGACTTTAACCAGGTCGCTGTCATCGCTTAAGTTTTCGTCCGTTCGCGCGAGCGTGCTTCTTCTGTGACTGCTCATCTCAGGAGTGCTTCTAACACGTGCGTGCTTACGATATAGCAAGTACTTCACACTCGTGATTCGAAAGGAATGACCATGGCTGAGAAGAAGGTCGCCAACGTCATTAAGCTCCAGATTCCTGCTGGTGCAGCTAACCCCGCTCCTCCCGTCGGCCCCGCTCTGGGCGCTGCTGGCGTGAACATCATGCAGTTCTGCCAGGCCTTTAACGCCGAGACGCAGGACAAGAAGGGCGACATCATCCCCGTTGAGATCTCTGTCTACGAGGATAAGTCCTTCTCCTTCATCACCAAGACCCCGCCGGCGGCTCACCTCATCAAGAAGGAGCTGAACCTCAAGTCTGGTTCCGCTAAGCCCCAGGCCGACAAGGTTGGTCAGCTCTCCCAGGAGCAGCTCACCAAGATCGCCGAGATCAAGATGCCGGACCTCAATGCCAACGACATTGACGCCGCCAAGAAGATCATCGCCGGTACCGCCCGTTCCATGGGCGTCACCATCGCTGAGTAGCGATTTCTTATGGTAACGACGGGTGCTCCGACCTGGGCGCCCGTTAAATGTGTGCAATAGGGCACAAGATACGATGTGGGAGGGCTCACGCCCGTTTAACCACAGGAGGTAATGCACATGGCTAAGCATGGTAAGAGCTATAACGCCGCTGCCGAGAAGATCGATCGCGCCACGCTCTACACCCCCCTTCAGGCTGCCAAGCTCATTAAGGAGCTCGACACCGCCAAGTTCGACGAGACCGTCGAGGCCCACTTCCGTCTGGGCATCGATACTCGTAAGGCTGACCAGAACATCCGTGGTTCCATCTCCCTGCCCCACGGCACCGGCAAGACCGTTCGTGTTGCCGTCTTCGCCGAGGGCGAGAAGGCCCGCGAGGCTGAGGCTGCCGGCGCCGACATCATCGGTTCCGACGAGCTTGTCGCCCAGATTCAGAAGGGCGAGATCAACTTCGACGCCGCTATCGCTACGCCGAACATGATGGCCAAGGTTGGCCGCATCGGTAAGATCCTTGGTCCCCGTGGTCTCATGCCGAACCCCAAGCTCGGCACCGTGACCATGGACGTCGCCAAGATGGTCTCCGAGCTCAAGGCTGGCCGCGTTGAGTACCGCGCCGACCGCTACGGCATCTGCCACGTGCCCCTGGGCAAGAAGTCCTTCTCTGAGCAGCAGCTCGTCGAGAACTACGCTGCCCTGTACACCGAGATCCTGCGCGTCAAGCCCTCTTCTGCTAAGGGCAAGTACGTCAAGTCCATCTCCGTGTCTTCCACCATGGGCCCTGGCGTCAAGGTCGATCCCGCTATCCAGCGCGACTTCCTGGCTGAGTAACTAACAGTTACTGCCTGAGCAAAGCAAGCATTGCTAAAGAGACCCGGTTCTGCCTCGTGCAGGACCGGGTCTCTTGCTTTTGAGTCAACGAAACCACCACGAAGGGGACAGGCACCCTTGTGGTGGTTTTACTTGTGTTGTACTTTAGCGCGATGTAGTACTACCCGAGGCCGAAGGGAGCCCAACATGTTTAAGAACACGCAACAGCTCCTAGGCCTAGCGCTACTAGATTGGATAGCGCGCTAGGGTTGTAATCTCGCTATAACGATTTGTTGTACCCGGGTGCGCTATCGTCTGCCGCTTTCAGGCGTGATGAGCGACACGGGTATTTTTCTATCTCTAGGCCTTCTCTCTCTCCTGAAAGCCATCTGTCATAAAACGGTCAATCAGGAGGAACATATAAGCCGCAAAATCACAATCTTTGACGCCACCCTGTGCGACGGTGAGCAGTCGCCGGGCGCCAGCATGAATACCGAGGAAAAGCTCTTCATCGCCCGCCAGCTGGTGCGCATGAACGCGGACGTTATCGAGGCGGGCTTTCCCATCTCGAGTCCTGGTGACTTTCGCTCCGTACAGGAGATTGGCAAGATTGCGGGCGACCGATGCACGGTATGCGGCCTGACGCGCGCTGTCGACAGGGATATCGAAGTGGCTGCAGAGGCGCTCAAAACGGCCCAGAGGCCCCGTATCCATACAGGGCTGGGTGTGAGCACCAGTCACCTGCGCGACAAGCTCCATATGACTGAGGAAAGGGCAATTGAGTGAGCGATCCATGCCGTCAAACATGCTCGCAAGTTCGTTGACGATGTTGAGTTTTATGCCGAGGATGCCGGCCGCTCCGATCAGGAGTTTCTGGTGCGCATTATCGAGGCGGCCGTAAAGGCCGGTGCCACGGTCGTGAACATCCCCGATACGATGGGCTACAACATGCCGTGGGACTTTGGCGCCCGCATCCGTGACCTGCGCGGGCGCTGCGGGTGCGGCCGGTCAGCGTGCGGTCGACGTGATGGAGTATCGCGAGTACGAGATTGAGCGCATTGCGCGCCAGGCATTTGAGGCGGCGCGCAAACGTCGCGGCAAGGTGACGAGCGTTGATAAGCGCAACGTGCTGGAGACGAGCCGCATGTGGCGCGAGATCGTGCATCGCGTGCAAGACGAGGAGTACTCCGACGTGGAGCTTGAGGACCTGCTCGTCGACAACGCCGCCATGCAGCTCATCAGTCGACCGGCAGACTTTGACGTCGTGGTGACGGAGAACATGTTCGGCGACATCCTGTACGATGAGGCGGCTCAGATTACCGGATCGCTCGGTATGCATGCCTCTGCCTCGCTGGATGATGGCGTATCGCTGTTTGGGCCGAGCGCTGGCAGCGCTCCTGACATCGCGGGGCTCGGCGTGGCCAATCCGCTGGCTCAAATCTTGTCGGTGGCGATGCTGCTGACCTACGCGCTCGACATGGGCGAGCAAGCCGCGTGGATCGAGAGCGCCGTGGCGCGCGTGCTCGACGAGGGCTGGCGCACCCGTGACATCGCCGATGTCAACACCCCGGCAGATAAGATCCTCGGCACCACGACGATGGGCGACAAGGTCGTCGCCGCGCTGTAGGCGATGCCGATTCAAGCTGTCAAATATCTCAATCTGTAACATCTAAGGGGCAAAATCGTTCCTACCTGTTACAGATTGAGATTTTCGGCCGAGCATCCGTGGTCTGTCTCGATCTGTAACAGCTAACCGATTATTTGGGCCCTACCTGTTACAGATTGAGACAAACCGTTGGGACAGGTCGGACGAGTCAGCAAAACCACCACAAAGGTGCCGGTCCCCTTCGTGGTGGTTTTTAGCGCAACGAGGTGTTCCCAGCCGACCATACGGGCGGCCTTGCGCTCACGCTGCTCGATGACAGCGCATCTTTAGACGCGAAGTGCGGAACCGGGTGCATATACGAGCCGCGTAGCGTTACGAATTCATGGGAATGACCGTATCGCCAATTTGTACGCTTGCAATCTTGTCTGTGTCACAAACTTGCGAGAACGGCCAGGTCTTGTGGACATCAGTGGTGCCGTTATCCAGTTTATTTGCGAAATAGCCGCTGTGGCTGGTTGCGTCCTCAACATGACCGTCTTTGAACGTCACGATGAGGGGTATGTTGCCAACGGCATCCATAGACTCCTCCATGTTTTGAGACATCTTGCCGCTGTTGTTGTCGTGTTCGATGGAACGATCTATGTTGTAGCGGACTGAAACGCCAACGCAGGATACGGTGGCCTCTTGAATCGTCGCCTTGGTGCCGTTAAAGTTGACCGATTTGGGCGCGGGAATCGTAACGGATGTATCTTCGTAATTCAGCTGGAACTTAAGATCCCATGGGCCCGTAAGTATTTTCTTATACTCGGGGAGCTCTTTGCCAGCACGTGGCACAACGAGAGAGTTGATATGCGTGCGGACGGTCCTGCCCATAAGGCCGGGTGATTCAACGCTGAACTGTGCAAAGTATTGAATGCTGGAGTCATTGGGGTTCTTGTCAATGAGCCATGATTGGCCTTGGCCGCCATGCTCGCCATCAACGTATACGTTTCCATCGACACTTCCGGCGATAGTTCCGTTCTCGCCCGGATCGGAAAGCTTTTTCAGGGCAGCGGGATCGTCGAACGTAAGCGTATAGGCGATGGTAACCATATCCTTGTCGCCCATGATGGCGTCGGCGGTCACGGTGACTCCGTTGTTGGAGCGGCTAGCACCGACGGGCCGGCCAATACGGTCGATGATCTCGGTTTGAGAAGCAGGTCCGTCAAAGATGTCGGAAAGCATGTCAGAAGGAAGCGGCAGGACGCCTGTTGCCATAGCCGTGCCAGCGCCTCCAATGACGATAGCGAGGACTGCCGTTACAGCGGCAATGCGAGCGACTGTTCTTACGGGATGGCGGGCGATGCGCGGCTTGCGTCGCGTGCCATTAAAGTTGCTTTGAGCGGTCGCCGCATCGCTCGAGGCGACGGACTGAGCAATCGAGTTTGCCATGTGCTGCTTCGCATTATCGGTAAACGAAATGTGCTCCAGGGCGTGGCGATAGTCATTCGAATTCGTGGTCATTGTGGTCTCCTTTCAAGGAAAGCCGAAGTGACGCACGTCCGCGGCTAAGGTGCTGGGCGGTTGCAGCTGGCGTCGCGTGAACGGCGTCTGCGATTTCCCTGATGCTCATGCCTGCGTAGTAGTGCAAAAAGATGGCGATGCGCTGTGCTTGAGGCAGGGCCGTGACAGCGGAAAGAATGGCGCAGTCGCGTTGCGCGAATTCTTGCTCGGTATGTGTTACGGGTGCGCAGAAATCGGGGAGCGAATCGAGGTCGACAACCGGGTGATTCGCGTGCGTACGGCCGATATCGCGACATGCGTTCAGTGCGACTCGGATCACCCAAGCACGTTCGTGTTCGAGCGAGTCGAACGGTTGAGTGCGTTGGAGAATCTTGATCAGCGTGTCCTGGCAGATGTCTTGAGCGTCGTCAGCGGATCCAAGGGCCGAATAGCACAATCGAAGGATGAGGTCGGAATACGTGTCGACCAAGCGCTTTGCTTCCCGCTCGATCTGATCGGCATCGCATCGGAGCGTGCTATTGCGGTTACGGCGTGCAGGCATAGTGTCACCTCCAATTGGTCGTGGTGGATATAGGGAAGGCGTCTCGCGAGGTCCCTCTACATACAACACGGTCGAGACTGCATAAGTTGACAAAAAAAGACGGCACGTGAGCGCCGTCCTTACAAAACAATGAGTGTTCTCGTTAATTACACAAGCACCGTGATGGACAGGTCGGACGAGTCAGCAAAACCACCATAAAGGTGCCTATCCCCTTCGTGGTGGTTGATGGCAGTTACCAGGGGGTTCTGGCGGTTGAAGACTCGATTGCTTCGTGGCGTTTGAGCTCGCGGCGCATGGTTTGCGAGTTGAGCCAAGCGGCCTTCCAACCGCGCGTGGGGTAGCGCGCCTCGTCAATTTCGATCTTGGTATAGCCGCAGGCGTTGACAATCTTCGTTCCGCATGGGTGTTGGCGCTCGCGTTGAAAGTTGGGGCCGTAGCTTTGGTGCACATGCCCGTGAATCATATAGTCGGGACCCCAAGACTCAAGAGCCGCATTAAAGCACTCGAATCCTCGATGCGGCAGGTCGTCCAGGTCGCCCATGCCTGCGACGGGTGCATGGGTAAGTAGAATATCGCATCCGTCTACCAGTGCGATTTTTCGCGATAGCTTGCGCATGCGTTTTGCCATCTCGCGCTCGGTATACATGTTCGCGCCGTCGCGGTAGCGCATGGAACCGCCCAGACCCGCAATGCGAATACCTCGGTACACATATACGCTGTCCTCAACACAAATGCACCCGCCCGGTGCATGGCGCGCGTAGCGGTCGTCGTGGTTGCCACGAACGTACACAAGCGGTTTGTTGATGACAGTGACCAAAAACTCAAGATAGTCCGGATCCAGGTCGCCTGCGGATAGAATCAGGTCAACGTCCTCAAAGCGCTCCTTGCGAAAGCACTCCCACAGGCATCGCTCTTCGGTATCGGCTATGGCAAGGATTTTCATAGGGCGCGGACCTTCGGCTCATCGTCGAGTTGCGGAATGGTGCCCACCACGTTGTCGGCCAGCCAGTCCATCTCGACGATTTGCGTGCTCGGCAGTGGGGGAAAGCCCTCGATCTGCACCACGCCGTCTTGGCTATGGAGCTCGCCGCCAAATGGATTGATGGAGCCCTCGACGATGCCATTGCGCAGTAGCTGAACAAGCTTGCGCGTCTGATAGGGCAGGCCCGGAGCGTAGCGAATGTCGATAACGCCCGAGCTCATACCATACCAGTAGTTGACGGCGCGAACCTGGCTGTTGTCACTGGTCTCATCCCAGGTGCCATGCAGCAGGCTTCGCACGATAAGCTCGTAGTAACGGCCCCAGTTCCATACCGGCATGGCGATGCCGACGACCTTGCCATCGACCAGGCGGTGGAGTCCGTAGGCCGTGGGGTCCTCCAGCGACTTGGACATGTCGACACCGGTCATAACACTCACGCCTTCGCGGCACATGGCCTCGGCAAGACCGCCGGCGGGTACATCGCCCCAGGTGAGGATTACCTGCGCGCGAGGGTCGAGCAGCGAGGCGCCGATGGCAAAGGCGTTGATCTCGCTAAGCGCGCCCGACGCAAAGACCGACGCGTGGTAGCCAATGCGATGGCTGTCCGCCATGCTAGCCGCAAGGGCGCCCAGGAGGAACTTGGCCTCGTACATCTTGCCAAAGTACGAACGGACGCTTTGGTGGGGAAGGCCGATAGAACAGTTAAGGAACCGAACCTGGGGATACTCAACGGCTGCCCTGAGCGTGTATTCCATCAGGCGGTGCGAGGTCGAGAAGATGACGTTGTCTCCATGTTTGACAGCCGTTTCCACGGCGGCGTAGAACACGTCCGGATCGTGGCAGTCCTCGAACGCCTCGGTGCGCACGATACCGCCAAAGTGCTCGTCGAGATACTGACGCCCTTGGTCGTGTAGGCTGTCCCAGCTCGACGTTGCACAAGGGAATTCATGGATAAAGGCGATGCGCAGGGGATTGGCCGCCGAATAGACGGTCTTGCCCATAAAGAAGTTGAGCACACCGGAGGTGGACTTGGCGGGCGACTCTTCCTCATCGACACTCGGCGCTTCGACAAGATCGACCTTGTCCTCGTCATTTTTGCCGGCAATGACCAGCTCGCGCCAAATCTTGCACAGGCGGTTTACGACGATGTCCGTCGGCGTATCCAGTAGACGGTCTTGGTTGTACACATTGAGGTAGACGAGCATGGCGTCGGCGGGCGTAATGTCCAGGTGGTCGCCGCCGGCGCGCAGGTAGGCGCGCTTAAAGAGTAGGAAGGTGTGGCGCAGGTAGTCGACCTTTTTCTGCGGCCATTTTTCGACAAGGTCCTGACCGAGCATCTTGGCGAGCGTCTCGTAGCTTCCCTCGCGCGAGAACTCGATCTCGTATAGGGGGCAGACGCGCCAAAACGCGCAGAACTCGCCATAGAGGCGGCTTTCGACGGAATCCCATTTTCCGGGGTAGAGGCGGGTGACCTTGGCCGAAACCGTCGGGGCGTCCAGGAATTTGAGGACACTGACGCGCTTGTTGCCCTCCTGGACGTAGAACCGATGCATGAACTCGGTGACGATGATGGGGTCGCGATAGCCCTCGGTCACCTGGATGTCGTAGAGGTTGGACCACTTGCGGGCGAACTCGGTGCTAAATGGCAACAGGGGCATAAAGTTGCACGAAAAGGCAGACTGACGGCCCTTGGTGACCGTGCCGACGACCATTTCGAGTGGAATATCCCGCAGGCCGACGCTCTCTCGCTGACCTAAGGGGAGCTGAGCAACCAAACTGTCGAGGTCCGTAAGGTATGGATGCTCGCTTTGGCTGATGGCGCGTCGACGTCCCTGCTCGCCGCGCTTGCGTGCTTGACGATAGGCCTCTTCCATGGTGTCTACTCCCTTAGTCGTTTAAACAACGATATGAACCATGGTACCACGATGCGAAACCACCACAAAGGTGCCTGTCCCCTTTGTGGTGGTTTAGGCGATGATGGGGGCGATGGCACGAATGCAGGCGTCGGCTGCCGTAAAAGTGGTGCTATCGTCGCTGACGATAAAGATAATTTTGCCCTTAATGCCAAAGTCGCCAATCTCGCTAAAGAGCACGTACGGCTCCTTGTCAAAGCCAGAGATGGGCGAGACGGCCGTCTTGGTTGCGCTCGTGAGCTCGTCTGCCAGCGCGTCAAGGGAAGCCCACTTAGACGTGTCCTTTACGGCAACGGGCACGGCCACGCGCCCAAAGGGCATCAGATGTACGAGCGTGTTCTTGGAGATGTTGGAGTTGGGCACAATGATGGTCTGCCCGCAGGCGTCCTCGATGGTCGTGTGGCGCCAGGTGATGTCTTGGACCACGCCCGACACGCCGCCGACCTCGATATTGTCGCCGGGTTTGATAATGCCCATAAAGGTCACCTGCATACCGCCGATAAGGTTCGACAGCGTGTCCTGAAAGCCGAGCGAGATGGCGATGCCGCCGACGCCAAGAGCGGCGACGAGGGCGTTTGCATTAATGCCAAAACAGTTGTCGAGGATAAAGCTGCCGCCGATCATCCAGATGACGGCGCGCGCGATGTTGATGAAGATGCTCGATGCTGGGAGCGGGTTATCATCGCGGTTAAGCAGGTGGTGCAGGGTCTTGGACGCGATTTTGGCGGCAACGGCGGTGCCGATGGCCAAGATACCGGCCCAGATGATGTTGTGGACCCATCGTTGTGCAAAGAAATGAAGAATTGGCTCAAACAATTCCATGTAGGGAAACCTCCTCATGATCATCCAACCATGATACCCACCAAGAAGCCCGTCCGATCAAATTCGGACGGGCTTCTGTGCTCGATATAAGGTTTACGCGGCGGGGCTGCAAGGCCCGGCGGTGTAGCTTAGCGTCGACGCTTCCAGATAATGCCGAGAATGATGATGACGATGCTGCCGATGAGGCATGCGCCTACCACAGCCAGCGTGCGGTCTCCCGTTGCGGCGAGCTTACCGGTGGCTTTCTTGGTGATGACCGTCGTGGTCGTCGTGTCCGTCTGTGGCGAGGGTTCAGGCGTCGGGGCCGGTGTGGGCGTGGGGTCCACGGCAGCGGAGCCAAAGCTGATGGTGCCCGCGAGCGAGGCCATCTTGCTCTCCCAGCCGTTCTGCCCAATTAGCGCCCTTAGCGCTGACTCGCAGGTACCCCACTCGGTGTGCTTGGTGGCGTTTGCGAAGGTGGGGAAGTCGGTCGTGTTGGTGATGATGTAGTTGTTGGTGGCGACGGTGTAGGTCTTGGCGGGGTCGAGCGTGCTGCCATCCTTGGTGAGCGTGGCGCTCACGATGCGCTTGCCTTCGGGCTGCGTCCAATCGATTGTCACGTTGATTCCGCCGAAGGAAAGGACGCTGCCGGAGTCGTCGCGCCACTTGTACATGTCTTGCGCCTCCTGCTCGGTGTGGCCGGCCGCTACGTAGGCTTGCTGAAGCTCGTAGCTGTGATTGCACTCGTCGCTGATCTGCAGCGAGTGCTCGAGCGCTGCCAGGAAGTCCGCACCGGTCATGGTCCAGGTCTCCACGGTGTTGCCGTAGGGCGAGATAGCGATGACGTTGCCGGCGGTCACATCGCCCGCAGCGATGCCGCCGCGGATGCCGCCCGCGTTCTCGATGGCAAGGTCCGCGCCCGTCAGGTCAAGATAGGAGCCGCAGATCACATGTCCGATGGTCTGGGCCTTGGTGGTGTCGCCCTCCTTGCTGGGGCGGAAATCGGTGGTGCGCACCATCTCCCAGCCGTGCGTGCCAGATGCGTTCTCGCCGTAGAAATAATTGGTAGAGCTCGTGCCGAGCACCTCGCTCGATGCGGCGCTAAAGGCATCGTCGAGCGGCTTGATCTTGTTGTTGTGGACCTCATCAAGGATGCTCTGATAAGTGGAGCCCTTGTTGGGGTCGGTCAAAAGAACGTTTACGTCCTTGGCGGTATAGAGCTTCTCGTCGCTTTTGCCTGCGTATACCGCCACCGTGTCATCGTCGGTCGTCTCGGTGCCATTCGTGTCGTACTTGTACGGAATGGAAAGCAGCCCCACCTCGGCAAAGGCGCTGCCCGCCTCGACGACGCGGACCGACTTGCCGTCAGCCCCCGTCACGTTTTCGTCTAAGTTGATGTGCTCGTGGCCCGCGACCAGTGCATCGACCCCAACGAGCTTTGCAGCAAAGGTCTTGGCGTTGAGCGTGTGCGCGATACAGACGACAACGTTGCAGCCCTCTGTCTCGCGCAGTCGCTTGGCCTCGGCATTGATGGCGTTCGCGGCACTCGAGAACGACGTACCCGCGACCAGGTCCGCGCGCAGCGAGGATTCCAGCGACTCATCCATGGCACCCACGACGCCGACCTTGATTTTGTAGTCGAATGTGGAGTGATCTTCGCTATCCTCCCAGGTGCGATCGAGCGTCTTGGTGATACTCGAGCTCCATACGCCGCTCGTAGACTTCGCGTTCGCGCAGAGCATGGCGAAGGGCGTGCCGGTGGGGCTGTAGCCGGTCATGGTGCGGAGCTTGTCCGCGCCGTAGCTCCAGTCGTGGTTGCCCGGCGTGGTCGCGTCGTAGCCGTCTGCATAGAAGGTGTCCATGAGCTCGGCGATGCTCTTGCCCTCGCTCATGGTGGCAAAGGACTGCCCGTGGAAGGTATCGCCCGCATCGAGCAAAAGATCGGGGGCGCTGCTTTGGGCGCTATAGAGAACCGCCAGTCCGTCAAAGCCCACAGCGCCGGTGCCCTTGCTTGCGTTGTAGCTGTACTTGTAGCTGCCGTGGATATCGTTGGTGTGCATGACGGCCACGGAGCCGTCAATAGCGGCGGGCAGGTTCCCCGCGAAAGCGAGGCTTGGGATGCCTGCGAGCGAGCCGGCAAACAACGCGGCGGCTAACGCAAGGCGGGGGAGTCTTTTCATGGCAGTTTCCTTAGTCCTTAGCCAGAAAGTCTGGTTGAATATCGGATTATCGACATCATATGCGAAAACCGCCGCAAGGGCGTCTGTCCCTTTGCGGCGGTTTTGACGTTTGCGCAGATAAAACCTGCCAAAATAAACCTGTCCCTTTTTGGCAGGTTTAGCTCAGTAGCATGCGGTCGTTGGCGAGCTCGCCGCCCGAGACCTCCTCGAACTTCTGCAGCAGGTCGGCGACGGTGAGCGACTTTTTCTCGTCGCCGGCCACGTCGTAGATCACATGGCCCTCGTGCATCATGATCAGACGGTTGCCCAGACGGATGGCGTCGTTCATGTTATGCGTGACCATGAGCGTGGTCAGGTGGTTCTCGTCGACGATCTCCTCGGTCAGACTGAGCACCTTCGATGCTGTCTTGGGGTCGAGTGCGGCGGTGTGCTCGTCGAGCAGCAGCAGGCGCGGCTTGGTGAGCGTGGCCATCAGCAGGGTGAGTGCCTGGCGCTGGCCGCCTGAGAGCAGGCCGACCTTGGCGTTGAGGCGTGTGTCCAGGCCAAGGTCCAAGCGCTTGAGCAGCTCAACGTACTCGTCCTTCTCGGCCTTGGTGACGCCCCACGAAAGACCGCGACGCCGGCCGCGGCGCTTGGCGAGGGCCAGGTTCTCGGCGATCTGCATGTCGGCTGCGGTGCCGCGCATGGGGTCCTGGAACACGCGACCCAGGTACTTGGCGCGCTGCGACTCGCCCAGACGCGAGATGTCGGTGCCGTCGAGCTCAATAACGCCCGAATCGAGCGGATACACGCCGGCAATCATGTTGAGCAGCGTGGACTTGCCGGCGCCGTTGCCGCCGATCACGGTCACAAAGTCGCCGTCGTTAAGGGTGAGGTCGACGCCGGTTAGTGCGCGCTTCTCGGTGACGGTGCCCTTGTTAAAGGTCTTTTTGACGTGCGAGAGCTTAAGCATCTGCCTCATCTCCCTTCGTGTAGGAGCTGCGGAGCTTGTAGCGCTCCCAAACCACGGGCACGCACAGGGCCACGGCAACGATTACGGCGGAGAGCAGCTTCATGTCGTTGGCGTCCATGCCCAGCTGCAGCACGATAGCGCGGATGAGGAAGTACACCACGGAGCCAAAGACGGCAGAGGCAAGACGGACGCTAAACTGCGTGAGTCCGCCGGGCAGCAGGCGGCCGAGCACCTCGCCGATGACGATGGCGGCAAGACCGATAACGATGGCGCCGGTGCCCATGCCAATGTCAGCGTACTTCTGGCTCTGGCAGATGAGCGCGCCCGAAAGGCCGATAAGGGCGTTGGAGAGCACGAGGGCGATCATCTTGGTGGTGTTGGTGTTAACGCCCAGGGCGCGGATCATGTACTCGTTGTTGCCGGTGGCACGCAGCGCCGAGCCAATCTCGGTGCCAAAGAACCAGTACAGGATGGCAACGATAGCCACGGCGAGCAAGATGCCCAAGATAATGGCAACGGTGGACTGCGGCAGGCCCGTCATGTGGCTGACGGATGAGAAGATGGTGCCCTTGGCAAGGATGGGCGTGTTGGATTTACCCATGATGTGCAGGTTGATGGACCACAGACTGATCTGCGTAAGGATTCCGGCGAGGATTGCAGGAATCTCAAAAACGGTGGTCAAGATGCCCGTGACCGCGCCCGCGATGGCGCCGGCGCACATGCCGGCCAGCACGGCGAGCAAGGGGTCGACGTTATTGTTGACGATGAGCACGGCGCAAACACAGCCGCCGAGGGCAAAGCTGCCGTCGCAGGTCATATCGGGGATGTCGAGCAGGCGGAACGTGATAAACACGCCGAGCACCATGATGCCCCAGAGGACGCCCTGCGAAACGGCGCCCTGCAATGCAATGAGCATGCTTCATACCTCCTAGGATAGGGTGGACACGTGATTTTCCATAATAGCGGTACCAATGCATAAAAGAGCTGCGGACGGATGTTTTGTCTCATCCGAAACAAGCAGGGCGAACGCCGGTCTTTAGCGTTCGCCCCAAGGACTCAGATATTGAATAACGCGGCTGTGGCGCGCGTGCGGGCCCTAGACGCGTTACCGCGCATGGCGCTACTCGTCCAGAGCGGAAAGGTCGATACCCAGAGCCTCGGCCATCTCGTCGTTCTTGACGACGACCAGGTCCTTGCTCGAGAGGTGCTTGATCGGCATATCCTCGGGCTTGGCCTCGCCCTTCAGGATCTTAACGGCCATCTCGCCCGCGGCGTAGCCCAGGTCCTTATAGTTGATGGAGAGGGTGAACAGGCCGCCGGCCATGCACATACCCTCCTCGCCGGTCACGAAGGGGAGCTTATTCTCCTTGCAGATCTGGCCGACCTGCGAAGCGCCCGCGGCGATGGTGTTGTCAGTGGGGGAGTACAGCGCGTCGACCTTGCCCACGGCAGACTCGACGACGGACTGAATCTCGTTGGAGCTCGAGACGGTGAAATCGGTGTACTCGAGGCCCAGCTTGTCGAGCTCCTTCTTGGCGGCTTTGATCTGGACGTCGGAGTTGGACTCGGCGGTGCAGTAGAGCAGGCCGACCTTTTTAACGTCGGGCAGGACCTTCTGCATCATCTCGAGCTGCTCGGCGACTGGGGTGAGGTCGGAAGCGCCCGTGACGTTGGTGCCGGGCTTGTCGTTGTCCTGGACCAGGCCGGAGGCGGCGTAGTCGGTGATGGCGCAGCCCACGATGGGGATATCGGCCGTGGCGCCGGCGGCAGCCTGCGCGGCGGGCGTGGCGATGGCATAAATCAGGTTGACGTTGTCGCCCACAAACTTGTCGGCAATGGACTTACACGTGGACTGGTCGTTCTGGGCGTTCTTCTGGTCGATCTTGATCTTAAGGCCGCTCTCCTTGATGGCCTTGACAAAGCCGTCGTTGGCGGCATCGAGTGCGGAGTGCTCGGTGAGTTGCAGAACGCCGATGGTGTAGTCGGAACCGGCGGCAGCAGAGCCGGAACCAGAGTTGCCGCCGCATCCGGCGAGCGGGGCGAGCGCGAGCAGACCGGCGGAGACCAGAAGGCTCCTGCGGCTGATGGTGATGTCCTTCATATCATTACCCCCAGTATAAAAATGGCTGGAAACACTGCACTGGGACAAAGTGCAAGTGGAACTATAGTAGCGCTGATGTCCATTTTTACAACAGCCTGGCGGGTTTTTTAATACAGAATCGGATGGGCGGTACGGGTAGTCGAATGGGCGGCGGAGGGTCTTATGCGGCGGAGGAGGCATCGTCCTCGTCCAGGACGGCGAAGAGCTTCTTGCCGTCGAGGAGACGTGTGGTGACGTTTCTCATGCGGCCGATCTCAACGGTACGCAGCGTGTCGTCGGCGCCTCGCGCGTCATAGACCGTTCCCAGCAAATACGAGATGCCGTCTCGTTGCTTGATGGCAAAGGGCCGGAGTGTCATCCGCGCCACTTCGACCTCTCCGCGTGCCGTGACACTCGAAATATCAAAACTCACCGTGGTTCCGTGGTCGATGGCCTGCTCGATGAGCTCGCAGGCATCGATGCGCTTGACGGGCGTGCGTATGGCCTTGGTGGATTTGTCGCCTGCGCTTGGAGCAGGCTCGGGTGCATCGAGGTAGCCGCGAACGTCGGCACTCGCCATGGCGACCAGGTGCTGCGCCATGCTTTTTCGAATGGCGATGGGCGTAGAGCGGTTGCGCATGACCATGCCGTGGAGCCGGATGATCTCTTCGTCGGTGAGCGGACGGGTCAAGAGCCGATACCCCACGCCGCGCTTGTATTCAATTTCGTATCCGGCATGGCGAAGTGCGGAGATGGCGGTGTAGATGCTGCGCCGCGCCGCCGAGATGGGCATGCGGGCGGGGTCGTCGGGATGGGCGAGACGCCGGATCAACTCATCGGAAAGCATGGCCTTGTCCTCGCCGGTGTTTCCGCTTAATAATTGCAAGATGCGAACGGCGCGATAGGCTGCCATCGAGGCGGCGCCCCTCGTCGTGGTCTCGTAAGTTTCAACAGCGGTTTCGGTCATGGCGTCCACGTCCTTTCCGTTTTGGGTGGCGACGGTATGGAGCCTAGGGCGCGGGGCTTTCCCAGGGGTGCAGGACACTCCGGGCGGTCGGTAGTCGTCGGCAAGCGGCGGGTCGAGTTTTCAAC
>DXLR01000126.1:0-23968 GCA_019414625.1 Collinsella sp. | reverse complement strand
GATACTATAGGGGAAGATGGCGCGGCGTGCAAGGGCTTTTTTGGGTCAGATTCTAAATGCCTATTGATATAGGTAAGCGATGGCGGTGCCGGTGTGGACTTGGATCGTGGCTGTTGACCTGACCACATTGCTGATGCCCGTGTCCGCCAACAGGCCCAGGGGGCTGTGGTCTAGCTCCCACTCTAGGCCGTGTTCGCTTACCACCGTCCCAGGGGCTATAGCAATGATAGAGAACGTCTTGTCCACGGCGCCTTCGATGGTCCAGGATTCGCCTCCGCGCAGGATGCGGGCCGTGGTTTCGTCCTCGGCGATCCAGACGGGGGCGTCCACATAGCCTGCCAGTAGCCCTAACACAGACAAGGCCATATCCGGACGGCCGCCGTTGGCGCAGGTCGCAACCACTTCGGCACCCGGCCAGCGACGGCGGACGGAATCGAGCGCCAGCGCCAGATCGGTATAGTCCTTGTAGGGGTTGTGGCGTTCTACTTCAAAATCGACAGCAGTATCGACCAGAGCGCGTCCCTCGTCGCTTACGGTGTCGGCATCCCCCACATAAACGTCGCAGCCCAGGCCGGCACCCAGAAGGGCATCCAGGCCGCGGTCCACGGCGACAACGTGGTCGCACTCCCCTGCTAGCCTACACAACAGATCCGCGCTCGCCACCACGGGCGAGCCGCAGACCAATAATACCTTGCAACCCACAGCCCTCGCCTATCCCTCAAACGAAAGGACGCGGGCCAAATCCAGGTCCTCATAGCTGTCGATAAAGATATCGCAGTTGTCGCGCACATCGTCGCGCTTCATGCGGCCATGCGGGTCATAGATGCCTACGCGCTCAAAGCCAGCGACCCCAGAGCTCTTAAGGCCAAAGACGGCGTCCTCAAACACCCAAGCGCGCTCAAACTTGTGCCCATGGCGCTCCTCCAGGCGGCGCAGCGCCAGCTCGTATACGTCGGGGAACTGCTTAGAGCGACCTGCCTCGCCCGTGGTGGTCACAAACTCCATGTAGGCATCGAGCCCGGCACCAGCGAGCGCGGACTGCACCAACTCAGCCGGCGTGGACGTAGCCACACACATGGCAATGCCCGCCGACTTCGCCTGCTCCAAAAATGTCAGGAGCCCGTCGCGCGGCGGCACCTTGGAGTAGCCATCGATCAGGATGTCGCTCAACTCACGGTAGAGCTCCTCGCCATTCGTGCCAATGCCCCATGTGTCGTGGTAGGCCTGGCACTCGTCCTCCAGCGACAGGTGCTCAAATTGGGCAAAGTCATCCACGGTCGCGTCAATCCCGTGGCGGTGCAATAACTCGGGCTGGGCATAGGCCCAAACGGGGGTGCTATTAACCAGCGTGCCATCGCAATCGAAAATAAAAGCGACCTTGGGAGTGGCGGTATGGGGCATAAACGAACCTTTCGATGTCAAATGGTAAACAACCTGCTAAAAACGTTTTACCAAACGTCAGCCTAACATTTTTGAAACCCTAATTGGTAAAACTGTCAAGAGTTTTACCACGGCAATTCTGCCAGTGGTCTAAACATGGCGCTTACCGATTAAACGCTCCCGCAAATCCACTTTCGTCCATAAAACTAACGCACAGGTGTTATCGTAGTTTCTGCCGAAAGTTCCACCGAGCACGCGAGGTGGAACGAATCACAGAAACATTCGCCGTCCCTTCGATTCGTGCAGCCTTGGACCTTTCGCATCTAGTCACCAAGGCAACACGCTGCCGCGTCATGATGGGATCAAACGTGAGCGATACAAAGCTAAAGCCAGCAACCAAAAAGCCCGCTACCCGTAAAGCCGCCCCGCATGCACCGGAGCTCACCAAGGACGATGTCTACCTGTTTGGCATTGGAATGTGGGAGCGCAGCTGGGAAAAGATGGGTGCGCATCCCGACACGCAGAACCGTACGCGCGGCTGGCGCTTTTGCGTTTGGGCGCCCGACGTAAAGAGTGTCCATGTCATTGGCGAATTTAACGACTGGGATGAGGAAGCCAACCCGCTGGTGCCCGTGCATACGAGCGCTATTTGGGAAGGCTTTATTCCTGGTGCCGAGCAGGGCCAGCTTTATAAATACCTCATCGAGACCAACGAGGGCGAAAAACTCTACAAGGCCGATCCGTATGCCTTTAAGGCCGAGTGCCCTCCGGGTACCGCCAGCGTGCTGTGGACCCTCGATGGCTACAAGTGGAACGATGCCGCGTGGCTCAAGCGCCGCGCCGGCCACAACCATATGTCGCAGCCGCTCAATATCTACGAGGTGCATATTGGCTCGTGGAAGCGCCACGGCGATGCGCCGCAGGGCGAGCCGGACGAGTACGGCAACTACCCCGGTCCCATGGACCCCTTCCCCGCGCAGCGCGGCGAGTTCTACACCTACGACGACCTGTCGGTGGAGCTCGTGGACTACGTGCGCGACATGGGCTATACGCATATCGAGGTCATGCCGCTTATGGAGCACCCCTTCGATGGCTCTTGGGGCTACCAGACGACCGGCTACTATGCCGCCACGTCGCGCTACGGCAACCCGCAGCAGCTCATGCACTTTATCGATGCGTGCCACGAGTCTGGCATCGGCGTGATCATGGACTGGGTGCCTGGCGGTTTTTGCGCCGACTCCCACGGCCTTGCCGCTTTTAACGGCCGCATGCTGTTTGAGCACGAGATTCACCCCAACTGGGGCACGCACAAGTTTGACTTCGCCCGCGGCGAGGTCCGCTCTTTCCTGGTCTCCAATGTGCTGTTCTGGCTCGAGAACTTCCACGTGGACGGCATTCGCATGGACGGCGTGTCCAGTATGCTGTATCTCAACTTTGGCATCGACGATCCGGGCCAAAAGAAGTTCAACAAGTACGGAACTGAGGAGGACCTGGACGCCAGCGCGTTTATCCGCCAGGTCAACTGCGCCGTGGAGGCCCACTTCCCCGACGTGATGATGATGGCCGAGGAGTCCACCGCCTGGCCGCTCGTGACCTATCCGCCACAGGACGGCGGCCTGGGCTTCCACTACAAGTGGGACATGGGCTGGATGAACGACACCCTGCACTACATGCAGACCGATTTTCCGTGGCGCCCCGGCAACCACGGGCTGCTCACGTTTTCTATCATGTACGCCTTTACCGAGAACTTCATTTGCCCGCTGAGCCACGACGAGGTCGTTCACGGCAAGTGCTCGCTGATCGGCCGCATGCCGGGCGACTGGTGGCGCCAGTTTGCCGGCCTGCGCACGCTGGCCTTCTACCAGATGACGCACCCCGGTGCCAAGCTCAACTTTATGGGCAACGAGATCGGCCAGTTTATTGAGTGGCGCTACTACGAGTCCATCCAGTGGTTCCTGACCGAGGAGTACGAGACCCACCGTCATCATCAGGCGTTTATCAAGGCGCTCAACCACCTGTACACCGCCGAGCCCGCCCTGTATGAGCGCGGCTACACCGACGACGGCTTTACATGGATCGACGCGGACAACTCCAAGCAGTCCATCGTGAGTTTTGTGCGTCAGGGCGAGGACGTCGATGACGATCTGGTGATCCTGATTAACTTTGACCCGGCGAGCTACGAGAGCTTCCGCGTGGGCGTGCCGCGTGAGGGTGACTGGGAGGTCATCTTCGATTCCGACCGTCCTGAGTTTGGCGGCAGCGGCTATGCCGGCGAGGAGCCCTACACCTGCTCGAGCGAGCCCTATCCCTGGAACGGGCAGATGGACTCCATCGAGATTAAGGTGCCCGGTCTGGCAGGCGTGGTGCTTAAGCGCCGCGGTCCCAGCAGCTTCAAGCCGCCCGTGGTCGAGGAGCCCAAGAAGACAACGCGCAAGCGCACGTCCTCGGTGAAGCCCAAGGTCGCGGCTGCTAAGAAGGCTCCGGCTAAGGCGAAGGCTGCCAAGTCTGCCGCCAAGGCTCCGGCCAAGTCCACTGCGGCCAAGAAGACAGCCACCAAAAAGGCTGCTCCCAAGGCCAAGGCAGCTGCTGTTAAGGCTCCTGCCAAGAAAGCGTAACAAAGGTGTTACCACTGTAATTACCCGCCCCGCGGGGGCGTAGGATACAAGTCATAACCGTTCCGGGAGAAACATCCCCGGGGGAAAGGAACGTATGAATAAGATCTTCGATAACAAGCAGGAGTTTACCGAGCTCTATCGCGATGCCGTCATGAGCATCAGTGGCAAGAGCGTCGAGGCCGCCAGCGACCTCGATCGCTTTAACGCCCTGGCCAAGCTCGTGGCCGAGAAGGCACGCACCGTTGCCACCAAGAGCGACGCCCGTGCGGCCGCCGAGGGCAAGAAGCGCGTGTACTACTTCTCGATCGAGTTTTTGATCGGTCGCCTGCTCGACAACTACCTGCTCAACTTTGGCGTGCGCGACATGGTCGCCGAGGCGCTCGACGACATGGGCTTCGATCTGTCCGTCATCGAGAACCAGGAGCCCGATCCGGCACTGGGCAACGGTGGCCTGGGCCGTCTGGCCGCATGCTTCCTGGATTCCATGGCAGCCGAGGGCATTGCCGGCTACGGCAACGGCATGCGCTACCGTTACGGCCTGTTTAAGCAGGAGATCGTTAACGGCAGCCAGGTCGAGGCCACCGACGAGTGGCTCACCCATGGCTATCCCTGGGAGGTCCGCCGTCAGGACAAGGCCGTGACCATCAAGTTTGGTGGCCATGTTGAGGGCTTTGAGGAGAACGGCCGCACGTTCTACCGCACCGTGGACACGCAGGACATCCTGGCCGTCCCCTACGACATCCCCGTTGTGGGCTATGCCGGCGAGACCGTCAATAAACTGCGCGTCTGGGCCGCCGAGCCGGTCGAGGAGCACTTCGATCTGGAGGCCTTCAACCGCGGCGACTATGCCCTGGCCGACGCCGAACGCGCCGAGGCCGAGGCCATCAGCGCCATCCTCTACCCCAACGACGCCGGCGAGCACGGCCGCCTGCTGCGCCTGAAGCAGGAGTACCTGTTTGTCTCGGCCGGCATCTACAGCCTGCTCGACACCTTTGAGAAGGAGCACGGCGAGAACTGGGAGCTGCTGCCGCAGTTTGTGGCCATCCACACCAACGACACACACCCCGCCATGTGCGGACCCGAGCTCATGCGCATCCTCATCGACGAGAAGAAGCTCGAGTGGGACGACGCCTGGAACATCGTGACGCAGGTCGTGAGCTACACCAACCACACCATCCTGCCCGAGGCCCTGGAGAAGTGGCCCATCGGCATGTTCTCCAAGCTCCTCCCCCGCGTGTACCAGATCATCGACGAGATCAGCCGTCGTTGGCACGAGTCGTTCGACACCACGCAGGAGGGCTGGCAGGAGCGTCTGCGTCAGACCGCCATCCTGTGGGACGGCGAGATTCGCATGGCCAACCTGTCCGTGATCTGCAGCCACAGCGTCAACGGCGTGGCCAAGATCCACTCCGACATCATCAAGAACATCGTGCTCAAGGACTTCTATGCCCTGACGCCCGAGAAGTTCAACAACAAGACCAACGGCATCTCGCACCGTCGCTTCTTTGCCGAGGCCAACCCCACCTACGCCAAGCTCGTGACCGAGGCCATTGGCGACGGCTGGCTGAAGAACGCCTTTGAGCTGGAGAAACTCAAAGAGTTCCAGAACGATACCGGGTTCCTGAAGGCCGTGGGTGCCTCCAAGCGCGCCAACAAGGAGCGCCTTGCCGCCTACGTTAAGGCCGAGACTGGTCTGGTCATTGACCCCAACACCGTCTTCGATGTTCAGGTAAAGCGCTTCCACGCCTACAAGCGCCAGCTCATGAACATCATGAAGGTGATGGACATCTACAACCGTCGCATCGCCGATCCCAACTTCCACGTAACGCCGACGACCTTCATCTTTAGCGGCAAGGCTGCCTCGAGCTACACCTTTGCCAAGGAGACCATCCGCCTCATTAACTCCGTGGCCGACGTCATCAACAACGACCCGCGCGTCAACGAGGTCATGAAGGTCTGCTTTATCCCCAACTTCCGTGTGAGCAACGCCCAGCTCATCTACCCTGCCGCCGAGATCTCGGAGCAGATCTCCACTGCCGGCAAGGAGGCCTCGGGCACGTCCAACATGAAGCTCATGATGAACGGCGCCATTACGCTGGGCACACTCGACGGCGCCAACATCGAGATCGCCGACCTGGCCGGCCGCGAGAACGAGGCCATCTTTGGCCTGACCGCCCCCGAGGTCGAGCAGCTCTGGGCATCGAACAGCTACTTTGCGTGGGATACCCTCAACAACGATCGCGAGCGTCTGGGTCGCGTGATGGACGAGCTCAAGGACAACACGTTTGCCGGTCTTTCGGGCAACTTCGAGAGCATCTACAACGAGCTCATGAACAACAACGACCCCGACCTGGTCATGGCAGACTTCCGCAGCTACGTGGATGCGTGGGAGAAGCTTACGGGCAGCTATGGCGACCAGGAGACCTGGAACCGCAAGGCCCTGCTCAACACCGCCTCGAGCGGCTGGTTCTCGAGCGACCGCACCATTCGCGAGTACCGCGACGAGATCTGGCACGCGTAAAGGCGCTCGAGCTCCCCTATGCCAGCACGGCATTACTCGACGGGCGTGACGTTGCGCCGCGCCCGTCGCAAATGGGTTTAGGAACATCGACGACAGAAGGAGAAATCGATGAGTAAGAAAGAATGCATCGCGATGCTCCTCGCAGGAGGACAGGGTAGCCGATTGGGGGCACTCACCCAAAAGATCGCTAAGCCGGCGGTTAGCTTTGGTGGCAAGTTCCGCATTATCGACTTTTCGCTCTCCAACTGCTCCAACTCGGGCATCGACACGGTGGGCGTTCTGACGCAGTATCGCCCCTACCTGCTGCATGCCTACGTGGGCTCCGGCGAGGCGTGGGATCTGGACAGCCGCGACGGCGGCGTGTCGATCCTGCCGCCGTACGAGACGCAGACCGGTGGCGCCTGGTATGCGGGCACGGCCGACGCCATTACGCAGAACCTCGACTACATCAAGGCCAACGACCCCAAGTACGTCCTGATTCTTTCGGGCGATCACCTGTATCGCATGGACTACCGCAAGATGCTCAAGACGCACATTGAGAACAACGCCGACCTCACGGTGAGCGTTATGCCCGTGCCGTGGGAGGAGGCCAGCCGCTTTGGCATCCTAACCACCGACCCCGAGGACGGCCGCATCACCAAGTTCACCGAGAAGCCCGATAAGCCCGATTCGAATCTCGCGTCCATGGGCATCTACATCTTCTCGGCAGACGTGCTGATCGAGGCGCTCGAGGAAGACGCTCTGGACCAGCGCTCGAGCCACGACTTTGGCAAGGACATCATCCCCAAGCTGCTCGGCGAGGGCAAGCGCCTGTACAGCTACGAGTTCCACGGCTTTTGGAAGGACGTCGGCACCATCGCCAGCTTCCACGAGACCTCGATGGACCTGCTGGGCAACAACCCCGAGTTCGATCTGTTCGACAAGCACTTCCCCATCATGTCCAACATCACCACGCGTCCGCCGCACTACATTGGCCCGGACGGCCGCCTGGACGACTGCCTGGTCTCCAACGGCTGCAAGATCTACGGCACCGCGCGCCACTCGATCCTTTCGACCGATGTCATCATCGAGGAGCGCGCTGTGGTCGAGGACTCCGTGCTGCTGCCGGGTGCGCACGTTAAGAGCGGTGCGCACATCTGCCGCGCTATTTTGGGCGAGAACTCCACGGTCGAAGAGGGCGTGAAGCTCGGCTCTGTCGATACCACCAAGGATACGGCCGTCGTTGGAAATGACGTCGTTATCGGGAAGGGGGAATGATCCGATGATCAATCGCAAGGCCATCGGTTATATCACCGCTAACTACTCTTCGACCTACGGCAGCGTGCTGCTCAAGGACCGCCCCATCGCGTCCGTTCCGTTTTTGGGCCGCTACCGCCTGATCGACTTCCCGCTGTCCAACATGATGAATGCCGGCATTAAGACCGTCGGCGTCGTCATGCCGGGCAACTACCGCTCGCTGATCGACCACGTGGGCTCGGGTAAGGACTGGGGCCTGGACCGCAAGAAGGGCGGCCTGTTCATGGTGCCCGGCAACGCGTATGGCACCACCAAGGGCGGCATGCGCTTCCTGCTGCGCGACATTATCTCCAACAAGACGCTGTTCCAGCGCTCGGACAAGCCCTATGTTGTGATGATGGGCACCAACATCATCTTTAACATGGACCTCAACACCATCATCGATGCGCACGAGAACTCCGGTGCACAGATGACCGTGGTGTACTGCAAGGCCACGCGCAACGTCGATGACGAGACCAAGCTCGACATTAACGAGAACGGCCGCCTGACGGGCGTGAGCGCCGGCGTCGTGTACGGCGACAACGCCTCCATGGACTGCTGCATCGTCAACCGCGAGACGCTGCTCGAGATCATCGACCACTACCAGGCCGCCGACTATCTGGACCTGCTCGAGGCACTCCAGGGCGACTTTGGCAACATCGACGTGTGCAGCTACGAGTACAAGGGCGAGGTCGTGGGCGTGTTTAGCGAGAAGTCGCTGTATCGCCGCAGCATGGACCTGCTCGACCAGACCGTGGCCGACCATCTCTTCGATCCCGAGCGCCCGATCCTGACCAAGGCTCACGACGTGCCGCCTTCGCGCTATGCGACCGGCAGCCACGCGTGCAACTCGATCATCTCGGCTGGCTGCATCATCAAGGGCACCGTGCGCAACTCGATCCTGTCGCGCGGCGTCGTGGTCGAGGAAGGCGCCTCGGTGACCAACTCGATCATCAACCAGAGCTGCATCATCAAGAGCGGCGCCCGTGTTGAGAACGCCATCCTGGACAAGAACAACGTGGTCCCCACCAACACCGAGCTTCGCGGCACGCCCGAGAACATCCTGGTGCTGGGCAAGGCTCCGTTAACTTCCGATACCACCATCGTACGTTAACGTTGGCACCGCAACATCGCTCGTAACATGTAGAATAGCCGCCCGGTTAGCGCCAGGCGGCTATTCTCGAATTGCAACATGGGAGACAATATGGCTGATTCCAGCAAAAAGATGCAGATCGTGTTTGCCTCGGCCGAGTGCGCGCCGTTTGTGAAGACCGGTGGCCTGGGCGACGTAGCGGGCTCGCTGCCTGCGGCGCTTGTGCGCGCCGGCGCCGAAGTCATCGTGATGGTGCCCAAGTACGCCACCATCAAGGACGAGTACAAGGCGCAGATGGAGCACTTCTCCGACTTTTACGTGAGCCTGGGCTGGCGCAATGAGTACTGCGGGCTCGAGAAGCTCGAGCACGACGGCGTCACCTATATGTTCATCGACAACGAGCGCTACTTTGCGCGCGACTATCCGTATGGCTTCTTTGACGACGGCGAGCGTTTTGCGTTCTTCTCCAAGGCCATCACCGAGAGCCTGCAGCACCTGCCGGCCGGCTTTGAGTGCGACATCCTGCACTGCAACGACTGGCAGACGGCACTGGCGCCCGTGTTTTTGCGCGAGTTCTACCAGGGCCTGCCGCTGTATGACCGCGTCAAGACCGTGTTCTCGATCCACAACGTGGCGTTCCAGGGCCAGTTTAGCGATACCGTGATGGAGGACATCCTGGGTGTGGCGCACATTCCGGCCGCCGCTTCGCAGCTGCGTTGCGACGCCTGCAGCATCAACTACATGCTGGGCGCCCTACGTTATGCCGACGCCATCACTACGGTGAGCCCCACCTATGCCAACGAGATCCAGACGCCCGAGTTTGGCGAGGGTCTGGATGGCGTGCTGCGCGAGCGTTCGTACGCGCTGCAGGGCATTTTGAATGGCATCGACGTCGCGGGCTTTGACCCGGCGACCGACAAGCGCATTGCCGCAAACTACACGGTTGATGACCGTTCCGGCAAGGCCGTGTGCAAGGCCAAGCTTCAGGAAGAGCTGGGGCTCGAGGTTCGCGACGACCGCCCGCTCATGGTGATGGTCACGCGTCTGACACGCCAGAAGGGCATGGACCTGGTCATGTACGCGCTCGACCGCATCCTGGCCGGCGGTGTGCAGGTGGCGGTGCTGGGCACCGGCGACCGCGACTACGAGGACGGCCTGCGATATTTCCAGGACAAGTACCCCGGCACCATGGCCGCACGCATCGAGTTCGATCCGGCGCTGTCGCAGCGCATGTACGCCGCCGCCGACATGTTCCTGATGCCTTCGAAGTTTGAGCCCTGCGGCCTGTCGCAGATCATCGCCATGCGCTACGGTACCCTGCCCATCGTGCGCGAGACCGGCGGCCTGAAGGACACCGTGATCCCGTACAACGAGTTTACCGGCGAGGGCACGGGCTTCTCGTTTAGTAACTTTAACGGCGACGAGATGGGCGACGCCGTGTTCCGCGCGGCACGCCTGTTCTGGGACAACCGCGAGGCCTGGGATCAGCTGGTCACGCAGGCCATGAGCCAGGACTTTAGCTGGACGCGCTCGGCCGATAAGTATCTGGACCTGTACTTCTTTATGCATCCGGAGATTGAGAGGCCGGCGGCAGTTGTCGACGAGCCTAAAGCTGTTGCTGAGCCGGAGTCCAAGGCCGAGGAGAAGCCGGTTGAAGCTGAGCCCGCAAAGGCCGAGCCTGAGGTGAAGGCTGAGGTTGCTCCTGAGGCAAAGGCTGAGGTCAAGCCCGCTGCAAAGCCCGCAGCTAAGAAGACCACGACCCGCAAGACGACCACTAAGAAGGTTACGACGACCAAGTCTGCCGCGACTAAAACAACGGCTGCCAAGGCAACGACCACGCGCAAGCGCACGACCGCCGCTGCCAAGAAGGCCGCCGAAGCCGAGGCTGCTCCCGAGGTAAAGGCCGAGGTCGCTAAGGCCAAGCCGGCCACCAAGGCTCCGGCAAAGACTGCTGCCAAGAAGACAACGGCAGCCAAGAAGACCACGGCAACGAAGTTGACGACCACGAAGGCCGCCACGACCAAGTCAGCCGCAAAGCCGGTAGCCAAGGTCGAGGAGACGCCTGCAGAGTCCAAGGCGGAGGTAACCGTCGAGACCAAGCCCGCCGCCAAGACCACCACGCGAAAGCGCACGACGACGGCCAAGAAGACCACGGCAAAGACCACGACTCCCAAGGCAGAGACTAAGCCAGCTGCTGCCAAAGAGGAGCCCAAGGCCGAGGTAAAGACTAAGCCGGCGCCGAAGGCCGCTGAGGTCAAGGCCGCACCGAAGGCAGAGACTAAGCCCGAGCCTGCCAAGGAGACCCCGGTCTCCCCCGCCGCTCCGGCAGAGAAAAAGGCCCCGTCCAAGAAGACGTCCGTCCGCAAGGCAACGGCCACCCGCAAGCGCCGCTAGCCCACAGACGATCCAAAACCTAATCAAACCCTATGCAAGGGGCGCTCCAACCGGGCGCCCCTTCTCTGTAGGTAGTTGGTAAAACGATTTTCTAGGACAACCGTTCGCCGATGGTAAACGGATGTTGTTTATACAGCCTGTGTACAACAGATATACTTACATCCTGTGCGTAAAGCCCATGGCCCGCAGGCCGTGATTCTATTGAACTGGACCGTATTATGAGATTGATTCACAACAGCCGTCTGCCGCAGTTTCGTACTCCGTTTGGCGCTGTGACCACTGGAACTTCCGTTTCGCTATCGGTGATTTTGGAGGATGCCGACCCCAACCAGGCAACGCTTACCCTGCGTACCTGGGTCGATGAAATCGGTGAGTCTCTGTATCCCATGACGCACGAGGGCGACGGCATATTTACCGTAGAGCTTGAGTGCACCGAGCCCTGTCTTATTTGGTACAGCTTTATCTGCAACATCGAGGGCCAGCCCGAGGTCCGCTTGGGTGCACCGCAGGGTCGCACCGGTGGCGAGGGTGTGACCTACGATTACGCCGAGGTCCCGTCGTTCCAGATTACCGTCTACAAGCATCGCGAGAACCGTCCCACCTGGTACGAGCGGGGCATGGTCTACCAGATCTTCCCCGACCGCTATGCCCGCGACGAAAACTGGCGCGAGCGAACGCTGGCCGAAGTTGAAAAACCGCGCAACGGAATCCAGCGCCGCATGGTCGAGGACTGGAACGAACCGCCCGAGTACGAGCGTGCCGAAGACGGCTCCATCAAGACCTGGGATTTTTACGGCGGCTCGCTCAAGGGTATCCAGAATGACCTGCCTCGCATCGCCGAACTGGGCTTTACAGCCATCTACCTCAACCCCATTTTTGAAGCCGCGAGCAACCACCGCTACGACACCGCCGATTACACCAAGATCGATCCGATTCTGGGCACCGAGCAGGACTTTACTGAGCTGTGCGAGGCGGCCGAGAAGCTGGGCATTTCCATCATTCTGGACGGTGTGTTCAACCACACGGGCGACGATTCGATCTACTTTAACCGCTACGGCAACTATCCCGGTGTCGGCGCGTGGCAGAGCGAGGACTCTCCGTGGCGTGATGCGTTTTATTTCCACGAGGACGGCTCGTACGACTGCTGGTGGGGCGTGGGCAATATGCCCGCCATCAATGAGAGCTCCGAACTGGTACGCGAGCGGATTCTGGGCAAGGACGGTATCATCCGCAAATGGCTGCGCGCCGGTGCCCATGGCTGGCGCCTCGATGTGGCCGACGAGCTTTCCGATGACTTCCTGACCGAGATCAAAAAGGCCGTGCTCGCCGAGAAGCCCGACGCGCTGCTGCTCGGCGAGGTCTGGGAAGATGCCTCCAACAAGATCAGCTACGGCCATCTGCGTCGCTATCTACAAGGCTCCGAGCTCGACTCGGCCATGGATTACCCCTTCCGCGACATGGTCATCGGCTTTTTGATGGGCTACAAAAACGCCTACCAAGCAGCCGAGGATATCGAGACCCTGCGCGAGAACTACCCGCGCGAGGCATTATCCTGCGCGCTCAATCTGCTGTCGAGCCACGACCGCCCGCGCATTATCTCGGTGCTCGGCGGTGGCCCCGACGAGTCGCAGCTGCCCGAGAGTGAGCGCAGCAAATGGCGCCTGGACGAGAACTCCATGGGCCTGGCCAAGAGCCGCTTTTGGCTGGCGACGCTCATGCAGATGACGTTCCCGGGCGTGCCCTCGATCTATTATGGCGATGAGTACGGCCTGGAGGGCCTCACCGATCCGGGCAACCGCCGCACCATGCCGACCAAGGAAAACCTACACGACTTCGATACGTTTGCGATCGTCAAGAATGCCTCGGCCGTGCGCCGCGCGCTGCCGTTTATGATCGACGGTGAGATCAAGGCCTTCGCGCTCAATGACGAGGTGCTGGCCTACAACCGTACCGGTAAAGACGGCGAGTCCGCGACCGTCATCATCAACCGCAGCCTGCGCAATTCGCATCGCGTGACGATCCCGGCGCTCGGCGAATGCGCGAGTGACGTGATCAGCGGTCACGAGTGTGAGATCCATAACGGTACGGTCACGCTCGATCTGTATCCGCTGGGCTCGTCGATCATCTATCACCATGCCGAGCAGCGCCTGCAGGAGCCGCTCGATCACGGTGCGGGTGTTGTGTGCCATATCACATCGGTGCCGACCGACGACGGCAAGCCCGGTACGATCGGTGCGCCCACGCGTCGCTTTATCGACCATCTGGCCGCCATGGGCATGCGCTACTGGCAGGTTCTCCCCGTCAACCCCACGGACTTCTTCCGCTCCCCATACGCCGGTCCTTCGGCCTTTGCAGGCAATATCGACCTGCTACCCGAGAGCCACGAGGAGCTGGCCGCCGACTTTGAGACCTGGAAGGCCCGCGGCGGCGAGGATGCCGACCCGCTGTACACAGCGTTTAAACATCGCAATGCCGATTGGCTCGAGAAATACTGCGTCTATATGGCCGTCAAAAAGTACTTTGAGGGCGAGTCGCGCCACAATTGGCCGGCAGATGTCGCTCGCTACAACGAGCATCTAATCGACGACAAGCGCTTCCACAACGAGGCCGAGCTTCAGGCGTACATGCAGTACCGCTTTGACCTGGCCTGGTGCGAGCTCATGAACTACGCGCACAAGAAGGGTATCGAGGTTATCGGCGACATTCCTATGTACGTGTCCGACGATTCGGCAGACGCGTGGAGCGAACCCGAGAACTTCTGGCTGTCCGATACCGGCAAGGCGATTGAGATTTCCGGCGCGCCGCCCGACAACTTTGCGCCCGAGGGTCAGGTATGGGGCAACCCGACGTTCCGCTGGGACCACATGAAGCAGAACGGCTATAGCTGGTGGATGGATCGCCTGCGCCGCGCGTTCTCGCTCTACGACCGCGTGCGTCTGGATCACTTTCTGGGGTTCCACAGTTACTTTAGTATCCCCGCAGGCAAGGCTTGCGCCGAAGGTCGCTGGTTGGCGGGACCGGGCAAGGACCTGTTCCAGACCGCTTATGACGAGCTGGGTCCGCTCAACTTTATCGCTGAGGACTTGGGCTATCTGACGCCCGGTGTTCGCGCCATGGCATCGACCTGCGGTTTCCCCGGCATGGACGTGCTGGAGTTTAGCGACTACGACGTTCGTTGCGGTGTGCATCCCACGCCCGGCAAGATTCTGTACACCTCGACGCACGACACGTCGACGCTCGCCGGCTGGTGTACGCGTTCTTTTGCGGGCGGCGATGAACCGAGCGGTGTTGAGGTGGCGGCCAAGCTGATGAGCGACGCGCTAGCAAGCGACGCTCCCCTGGTGATGATGCCGCTGCAGGACGTGCTGGGGCTGGGCGACGACGCACGCATGAACGTGCCGGGCGTGGCCACGGGCAACTGGACCTGGCAGGCTGACGAGGCGGACATTGCAGCCGCCGAGGGCAAAACCGCGCGGCTCCTGCGCAACAACCATAGATTCTGGGGCGAAGCGTGATAAAACCCCCGATATAGGGTACAGTTACAGACGTTTGAATTTTTGCGGGCAGAGTAATCTGCCCGCTTTGTGCTGAAAAGGAAGTATTTATGGCGCGCTACGATTACAAGTGCTCGAGCTGCGGCAACGTGTTTGAGGTTGAGCATCCCATGTCCGAGACCCCCGAGGTCGTGTGCCCCAGCTGCGGTGCCCCGGCGGCCAAGACGTTCTCAGCCAGCGGCATAAAATTTGAGGGCAGCGGTTTCTACAACACCGACCAGCGAAGCGGCGGCTCCAGCACCAGCGCCACGAGCGGCTGCTGCGCCAACTGCCCGCACAGCCACTAGAAACAACGCAGCCCCGCGATCAACGCCGATCGCGGGGCTATTTCTTTGCTCTATGGGTAGCTAATCAAGCTACCCAGGTTTCCTTGTGAGTTGCGGTGAAATAAGGACTGTTTGGCGGACAGAAGCGGCTTTTCAATCCCTATTTCACCGCAACTTAGTCGTTACTTGTGGACCAGCCTGGCGCAGAAGTGGCCGTCGTAGGAATCGGCGTTTACCGGCACGCTTTGGAAGAGGCCTCGATCGTTCTGGCGTACGGAAACGAGCTTCTTGGCCTGATCGAACTCGGGGAGTTGCAGAATCTGCGCTTCGGAAAGCGGCGCCACGCTAAAGCCGGTGCCCTCGGGAGAGTTCAGGAAAGCATCCACCACCTGCGTGTTCTCCTCGTCGAAGACCGAGCACGTCGCATAGATGAGCTCGCCGCCGGCAGCCACGCGCGCGGCGGCTTCCTTGAGCATCGTCAGCTGCAGTTTGGGCAGCTCAATCGCCACATCCTTTTCGGTCAGTCGCCACGGGATCTCGGGATGACGGCGCATAGTGCCGGTGCCCGAGCACGGCGCATCGATAAAAACCGTGTCGAACTTAACTGGCTCGCCAAGCATGGCATCAAACGATGTGAGCACCTCATCAAGCTCGCAGGCATCACCCGAAACCGTACGAACGCCCTGAATACCGGCCTTATGCAGGCGAGCGAGATTCAGATCGCACTTGCGATCATGCAGATCGAGCGCCGTATGCTGACGCTCATAGCCTGCACGCTTGGCCTGGCACATCATCACATAGGTCTTGGTGCCACGACCGGCACCAATCTCAAGGCAGCTTCCAGGGCGCGTGGCAGCTGTGGCGATAAGCTGCGCGTTGAGATCAGATGCCACCGCGGCAGCACGCTCAAACACACCCGAAGCAACGGTAACCTGGGCATCAACCGGGGCATGGCAGCCCGGGAAGACAGGCGCGACGAGCTGCGAGATATACGGATCGGGCTTGGTCGCAAAGGCGTTCTTATGCAGGGCCAGCGGCGCGGGGGCCAGATTACCGGCAAAGCTAAGCGCGCCCTCCGGTGTGTCAAACGAAGCCATAATACGAGCGCACAGCCAACGCGGCAGACCCATCAGGCGCGACAGACGAACCAAGCGTCGCTCAGACTCATCTACATCGGACGCAGTGGCAAAGTCCTCAACGTTGTCCGCGACCTTATGCAGCACGGCATTGGCCAACCCAGCGGCGGACTTAGCTCCGCTGCGCACCAGCTCAACGCCCTGACTCACCGCAACGCGGCCAGGCGTATGCAGATAGAGCATCTCGAAGGCCGAGATACGAAGTGCCATGCGAACACGCGGCGCAACCTTTTTAGGCTTATCGAGAAACTGATCGAGCAGCTCGTCCAAAATACCCTGGGTAGCCGCAACGCCCAGTGCCAAACGAGCGGCAAAAGCGGAATCGCGCTGGTCAATAGCCTTGGCAGATGCGGGAGAGGACAGCACGTCGCGCGCATACATACCGCGGCGATCGGCCTCCATCAGCACATCGAGCGCAAGCTTGCGCGCGGAAGACAGCTTGCTCATGACAAACCACCCCAGATAAGATCGGCGCCTTGCAGCCCAGCAGCCCAAGCAGAAGCGGCCATGGCACGCTTGCCATCGGGCTTAACCTCGAGCAGTTCAACCGCACCATCGGAAAGGCCAAGGAAAACACGCTTATTCTTAACGTCAACGCCGCCCTTGCCAAGCGAAACATCGGTCAGCGCAGCATCGAGCACACGCACGGTCTTGCCGGCAATCACGCAACGAGCGGGAGCGGTATCGGATGAGGCCAGCACATGACGCACGCAATCAAGCGCCGCCATCTGCGGATCCAGGCGCATCTCCTGTTTGGAAATCTTGGCAGCATGGGTCACAAGCGACTCATCCTGCTCAGTCCAAACAGCCGAGCAATCGGCAAGCGACGGAAGCGTATCAGCAAGCAGTTTGCCGCCAAGCTCGCCAAGCTCCATCGTGAGCGCCTCGGCATGCTTACCGGCAACAGGCGTGGAAGCCTGAGCACAATAAGCACCAGTATCCACACCATGCCCAATGCGCATGATAGAAACGCCAGCAATCTCGTCACCAGCGAGAATCGCACGCTGAATAGGAGCGGCGCCACGCCAACGAGGCAGCAGCGAAGCATGAACATTCACAATACCAAGCGGCGCCATTTGCAGCACCTCATCGGGCAAAATGCAGCCATAGGCAGCCACACAGAAAATATCGGCATCTGCAGCCTGGAGCGCCTCAACTACCTCCGGCGTCATACGATTGGCCTCAACGACCGGCAACCCCAGCTCAAGCGCCTTAGCCTTAACAGGAGACGGCTCCAACTTTTTACCACGCCCACGAACAGCATCAGGACGAGTAACAACAAGCGCAATCTCGTTACCAGCCTCAACAAGCGAAACCAGCGAAGGCACAGCAAAATCAGGCGTACCCATAAACACAATACGCATAAAAGTTAGTCTCCTCTCAATAACGAGCCGAGACGGCTACAAAAGAAGCGCTCCAGGTCGCAAACGCACCCAGCCGCCAGAACAGTCCAACAAAAACAAATATACCCAAAACCAAAGAAAGAGCCGCAATAAAAGCAGCTCCCTCTCAACAAAGACTATCAGCGAAGACGCCCCTCCCTGGCCCAACGGCACCCGGGCGAACCGAGCCAGAACAACGCAGTCCCCGGTGCTGAGCGCCCACATATCGTCCCGCGCGCAGTTTCGCAGCAAATCGAGAATGTTTGAGCACGGGATGATATGTGGGCGCTCAGCACCGGGGACGGTGGGACCTACTCCGTCTCACCCGGTCGAGCGCCGCGGGCCAGGGCGTCCTGGTACTCCTTGACTGCCTTGATCCTCTGCATGGGCTTCAGTCGCTCGAACATGGTGTTGCCGTGCAGGTGATCGATCTCGTGCTGCAGGCACACGCAGAACAGGTCACCCGAGGCCTCGTAGCGAATCAGGTTGGCATCCAGGTCGTACGCCTCGACGACGACATGATCGGGGCGCTCGATCTCGCAGCTAATGCCAGGAATGGAAAGGCAACCCTCGCTAAAGGGCACCAGATGGTCGCTCTGCTCAACAATGACGGGATTGATGAGCACGTACGGATCGTAGTCGTTCTTGTCGCTGTAGTCGCAGTCGATGGTGACAAGCTGAATGAGCTCGCCGATCTGCGGGGCAGCCAGGCCGCAACCGCCGTTCTCGAACATCATCTTCTTCATCTTCTCGGCAAGCGCCTCGATCGCCGGGGTGATCTCCTCGATGACGGCGCACTCCTGGCGCAGACGAGGGTCGGGCGACAGTACGATTCCGTTGGCTTCCATGGCCATCCTTTCGAGTTGTTACATCAAATCATAGGCGTCGACGTCAACGCTCACGCTCACGCCGCGCACAGAGCCCACCTCTTTGAGGCAGGCGTCGACATCATCAGAGACATGGTACCCCACGGGCGACTTCACAAGCAGATGGAAGCGGTAACGGTCCTTGGCTCTCTCGATTACACACGAAGCCGGGCCCAGCACCTGCGGCACAGCACTCCCCGCCCGTAAAAAGTCGGGCGCTGCGGCATGCCAGCGTCGCTTAAGAAGCTTTGCAATGCGCCCGATGTAGTCCTGCGCGTCGTCTCGGTTCGCCGACCACACCAAGATGTTGACCAGGCGAACAAACGGCGGGTACAGCGCGTCGCGGCGCTGGTCCAGGTCGTAGTCGGTAAAGATCGAGCGGTCGTGCTCGACGACGGCGCGAATGACCGGATCCTCGGGCAGATAGGTCTGGATGATCACCTCGCCGGGACGATCGCCGCGACCGGCACGGCCTGCAACCTGTTCCAGCAGGTCGTAGGCGCGCTCCCCTGCGCGGAAGTCCGGCAGCTTGAGGGCAAAGTCGGCATTGACCACGCCCACGAGCGTGACCTCGGGAAAGTCGAGGCCCTTTGCGATCATTTGGGTGCCCAGCAGCACCGCGCAATCGGCAGCATCGAACTGCTCGAGCAGCTTTTTGTGCGCATCCTTGCCGCGCGTGGAATCGGCATCCATGCGAATAATGGCGACATCCTCGGGAAGCATCTGGTGCAGTGCGTCCTCAATCTGCTGCGTGCCCAGGCCCATTTTTGCCAGGTAGCGACTGCCACATTTGGGGCAACGGCTCGTGGGCGCGGGATACGGCTGCACGCGCCAAGACGAACCGCAGGTGTGGCACTGCAGCGTGTGCGTGCGCTCGTGATACGTAAGCGCGGTGGAGCAGTGGTTGCAGGTGGGGACGCAGCCGCACTCGCGGCACATCAGGAACGGCGCAAAGCCACGGCGGTTATGCAGCAGCACGGCCTTCTCGCGGCGCTCGACCACACGCTCCAAGCCCTCCATCAAGGGTTTTGAGAACATGGAGCGGCTGCCGTGCGAGAACTCCCGGCGCAGGTCTGCAATACGGACCGTGGGCAGCACGGCGTGTCCCGGGCGCTCGGGCATCTCGACGCGCGTCCAGGTGGCACCGTTATACGTGCCACGGCGGCAGCGGTCGAGGGCCTCAGCAGAAGGCGTGGCCGAGCCCAGCACGAGCGGGCAGCGATAGCGACGCGCCATCTCGGCCGCCACTTCGCGCGCATGGTAGCGCGGGCTGGAACCCTGCTTGTAACTGGTCTCGTGCTCCTCGTCGATGATGATGAGGCCCGGGTCGCTGAGCGGGCAAAAGAGCGCCGAGCGGGCGCCGACGACCACGCGGGCCGCACCGCTGGCAACCATATCCCACTGGTCCAGGCGCTCGCCCGCAGAAAGACGCGAATGGAACACGGCGACCGTCTCGCCAAAGCGCGAGCGGAAGCGGCCGACAGTCTGGGCCGTCAGCGAGATCTCGGGCACCAGCACGCAGGCCGAACGGCCGGCCGCCAGCACGCGCTCAATCGCCGAGAGGTAAACCTCGGTTTTGCCGGAGCCGGTGACGCCGTCGACCAACACCACGTCGCCATGAGCGTCCAGACGAGCGCGCTCAATCTGCGCGAGCGCCTGCTGCTGGCCGTTCGTGAGCGCGACTGGTGCCTTACCGCTTGCCGAGGACAGCGTGGTCTGCTCGCTGCAGCCACGCCAGGCGCGACGCTCCTCCACCACGACGACACCACGTTTTTCGAGCGCCTTGATGGTCGCCGACATGCTGTTGTAGAGCAGGTTGAGGTCGCGCGTTGTGACCGGGCCGCACTGTAGTGCCTCGATGAGCTGACGCTGGCGGACCGCCGTTTTGGGAGGCGTATAGTCGAAGCCCTCGGGCGTGAGCATGACCCAGCGGTTTTGGATGGGTTTGACGGCGGGGCGCTCAACGGCCCACACGCCGTCGTCGCCCTTGACCACGCGCGGGCTTCCGCCCGGAGGCAAGAACAGGCGCAGGCACTCGGAAAGCGTCGCAACATACTCGCGGCTCATCCAACGTGCAATACGGGCGGACTCGGCGCCAAAGAGCGGTTTGCTGAGGATGGTCTCGATGGGCTTGATGCGCGCGGTGTCGAGGGTAATGTTGCCTTGCAAGTCGCCCAGTTCGGGCGCAATATCGACGATATAGCCTGCGGCGGCACGGTTGCCAAAGTGGACCAGAACCGTCGATCCGACCTGGGCCTCGCTCGCAAGGGACTCAGGAATGCCGTAAGCAAACGGTTCGGACAGCGCACGGGTGGGGATGTCGAGAACCACGCTCGTGTAGGCGGCAATGGGCTCAGGTGAAGGCTCGGGCTTGGCCAGGGCAGCACCGGATGCCGGCGCCGCCGGAGTCTCCTCCGGATCCGGCGAACCAAACAGCGAAAGTTGCTCGGCCATGGCCCCAGCACCTCCCATCCCATTCGTCTACAGAAACAAGAACCCCGCTCAGGGTGAACGGGGCTCGGATACAAACGTTTGCGCAGCGATTACAGCGCCATCGTGCGGGCGCGATCGATGCGCGCCAGGCAGTCGTCGCGGCCGACGAGCGCCATGGTCTCGCCCAGCGGAGGGCTCACCATGTTGCCGCAGACGGCGACGCGCACGGCCTGGAACACCACGCGCTTCTTGAGGTCCATCTGCTCGGGCAGCGGCTCAAGCGCGGCGTCGATGTTGGCAGCCGTCCACTCGTTCACACCCTCGAGCGCGGCCTTGGCGGCATCAAGAATGGCACCCATGCCCTCCTTGGCCAGGCCCTTGTTGACGGATTTCTCGTCATACTCGAGCGTCTCGGCCGTAGCGAAAATGGGAGCGGCGACGGTCACGGCGTCGGCCGGCATCTTGGTGCGCGGCTTAACGATGGCGGCAAGCGCGTCGATCCAATCCTCGCCGTACTCGACGTTACCCTCGATGAGACCCGCCTCGTGCAGCTCGGGGACCATGATCTCGTCGGCAAACTGAGCATCGGACATGCCGTTGATGTACTCGGCATTGACCCAGTCGAGCTTCTTGGGGTCGAAGGTCGCCGGGTTCTTGGAGATGCGGTCGAGCGAGAACTTGCTGGCCAGGACATCGCGCGGGATGATCGTGGTCTCGCCGTCGAGCGACCAGCCGAGCAGCGCCAAGTAGTTGACGAAGGCGTCGGACAGGTAGCCGGCGTCGCGGTACTCCTCCACCGAGGTGGCGCCGTGGCGCTTGGAGAGCTTCTTGCCGTCGGCACCCAAGATCATGGAGATGTGGGCGAACGTAGGCACGGGCGCGCCGAGGGCCTCGTAGACCATGACTTGACGCGGGGTGTTGGACAGGTGGTCGTCGCCGCGGATGACGTGAGTGATCTTCATCATGGCGTCATCGACGACGGTCGCGAAGTTGTACGTGGGCGTGCCGTCGGAGCGGAAGATGACAAAGTCGTCAAGCTCCTTGGCGTCGAAGGTTACCCCGCCGTGGACGGCGTCGTGGATGACGACGTCGCCGCGGTCCTCGGGCACCTTGATGCGCAGGACGTAGGACTCGCCGGCCTCGATGCGGCGACGGGCCTCCTCGGGATCAAGATCGCGGCAGCGGCGCTGATAGCCCTGGAAGGGGTCCTTGCGCTCCTGCGCGGCCTTACGGTCGGCATCGAGCTGCTCCTTGGTGCAGAAGCACGGATAGGCCTTGCCCTCGTCCCAGAGCTTCTGGGCTGCCTGCTTGTACAGGTCCAGGCGCTCGGTCTGTGCGTAGGGACCAAAGTCGCCGCCCACCTCGGGACCCTCGTCCCAGTCCAGGCCCAGCCAACGCATGGCGCGCAGGATGATCTGCGTGTTCTCGTCGGTGGAGCGGGTGGGGTCGGTGTCGTCGATGCGCAGGATGAACGTGCCGCCGTTTGCACGGGCGAAAGCCCAGTTATAGATAGCGGTGCGGGCGCCGCCGATGTGCAGCTTGCCCGTCGGTGAGGGTGCAAAGCGGACGCGAACGTCTGATGCCATGGAAATCTCCTCGATTGCAGGATGGATGTCTAACCGCACCAGTATAAAGCATCAAAGCAACCTCCGCACAAAGGGCACCTACCTACTCATTGGGGACAGACTTAAATGACCAGTCATTGGACAACCTGTCGGCACTTAGGTAAGGGTAGTCATTTAAGTCTGTCCCCAATGAGTAGGTGCGGAAAGGGTGTGAATGTTTGATTTACGCGCTATGATGTGCCCTTGCATAGAGAGCCTGGCGGAATGGTAACGGTCGCCGGGACACGTTTTTGAAAGGACAATCATGTCAGAAGAACTTCGTTCCATCCCGCCCCAACACGGGTCCTTTGTTTTTACGTCGGAGTCGGTGACCGAAGGTCATCCCGATAAGATCGCTGACCAGATCAGCGACGCCGTCCTCGACGCAATCCTCGCCAAAGAAATAGAGCTCCAGGAGCAGGGCTACATCGCCCCCAACGGCGTGCCTGCCAACGTGGAGAACGTCCGCTGCGCCTGCGAGACCCTCGTGACCACCGGCACCGTCATCGTCGCCGGCGAGATTCGCACCCAGGCCTACGTAGACGTTCAGGAAATCGCCCGTGGCGTTATCCGCCGCATTGGCTACAACCGTGCCAAGTTCGGTTTTGACTGCGACACCTGCGGCGTCATGAGCCTCATCCACGAGCAGTCGCCCGATATCGCCCAAGGCGTTGACGAGTCCTTCGAGACCCAGACCGGCGCTACCACCGACCCGATCGACCTGATCGGTGCCGGCGACCAGGGCATGATGTTCGGATATGCCTCCAACGAGACCAAGACCCTCATGCCCATGCCGCACTACCTGGCAAGCCGCCTGGCCGAGCGCCTGGCCGCCGTGCGCCACGACGGTACCCTGCCCTACCTGCGTCCAGACGGCAAGACCCAGGTCACCGTGCGCTACGAGGAAGGCAAGCCCGTCGAGGTCACGACCATCGTCATCTCCACGCAGCACGCCGCCGAGATCGAGGACATGGGCAAGATCAAGGCCGACCTCATCGAGCACGTCATCACCCCGGTCATGGCCGCAGAGAACATGCCGTGGGACAACGCGGACATCTACGTGAACCCCACCGGTCGCTTTGTCGTGGGCGGCCCCATGGGCGACACGGGCCTCACCGGCCGCAAGATCATCGTCGACACCTACGGCGGCTACGGCCGTCACGGCGGCGGTGCCTTTAGCGGCAAGGACTGCACCAAGGTCGACCGCTCCGCCGCGTATGCCGCGCGCTGGGTCGCCAAGAACGTGGTCGCCGCCGGCCTGGCCGACCGCTGCGAAGTCGAGCTTGCTTACGCCATCGGCGTTTCCAAGCCCCTTTCAATCATGGTCGACACCTTCGGTACCGCTAAGGTCGCCGAGGACAAGATCGTTGAGGCCGTAGAGAAGACCTTCGACCTGCGCCCGGGCGCAATCATCCGCGACCTAGACCTGCGTCGCCCCATCTACGAGAA
>DXLR01000125.1:0-4177 GCA_019414625.1 Collinsella sp. | reverse complement strand
CACTCATTGGGGACAGACTTATATGAGTATTTCAATGGGAAAACGGGGAGAACGGGGCACCTGTTTGACAATCGCTATTCGCGGGTCGCGGTCGAGTCGGACACGCAGGCGGTCCAGTTGCTCGATTATATCCATCTCAATCCTGTGAAAGGCGCGCTCGACTCGCTCGATGCGTACCGCTGGTCAAGCTTCAAGGCATATCAGCTGGGCTATGATTCCTTTGACATCTGCAAACACTCATGTAAGTCTGTCCCCAATGAGTGCAAAAAGGCGCCCTCCGTAGGGGAGAACGCCTTTGGTAAGTTCTATGTGAACGCGAGGTCTTTGACCCGGAGAGTCCGAGGTACTTGTTGGTAAGACCTTATTTAGGAGCGCGCAACCTTGCCGGACTTGAGGCAGGTGGAGCAAACGTTCATCTTGCGACGGTGACCATCGACGACGACGTACACGCGCTGGATGTTGGGGCGGAACTTACGGTTGGTGACGCGGTGAGAGTGGCTGATGGAGCGACCGGCAACGGGGTGCTTACCGCAAACTTCGCAAACTTTGGACATAACTGACCCTCCTTGGGCGACAAACGAACATGTCGCGTTAACAAACAAGACTGAACTATAGCACAGAAGCAGCTCCCTGTGCGCAATCTACACAGAGATATTCCTCTTTTGGCGATAGTGCCCACGCTACGGCCCTGGACGTAGATCCGATTTGCGTGCAGCAGAGGGGATTATGCCAGCTCGAATCAAGGTTTTCAAGCTCGTCCCACAAATTTATATAGGTTTATGGAGTGTTGGGCTCCGTTTACGGATTGCTCTGTATTTATGCTCGCAATTAAGCTCGAGGTTGGCTACACTATTCAGTGACCATTAAAGGGGTACGAGATACCCACATGGAATTACATTGCTGCCAAAGAGCAGCCCTTCCTGTGGGTGTCTGGTCCGCTTTGAGCGGTCGGGCATCTATTTTTTTGACTGTGTCAGCAGTCAAGACATGTGAGGAAGGAGATCGATGGGCACGACTTCCCCCAAGGCGGTCATCATGGACGAGACCGCCGTCAATCGAGCGATGACCCGCATCGCGCACGAGATTCTCGAGCGCAACGAGGGCTGTGAAGACCTCGCTCTGGTCGGTATCGTCACGCGCGGCGACCTTCTGGCAAAGAAGCTCGCCGAGGAGATCAAGGAGATCGAGGGCGTCGACGTTCCGCTCGGCAGCCTGGACATCAGCTTCTACCGCGATGACTATGCGACCAATTTCGCTCCCGCGATCCACGCTACCAACATTCCCTTCAGCGTCGACGGCAAGCGCGTCGTGCTGGTGGACGACATCCTGTATACGGGCCGTACCATCCGCGCCGCTCTCGACGCCGTCATGGACCTGGGCCGTCCGAGCCGCATTGAGCTGGCAGTCCTCGTTGACCGCGGCCACCGCGAGCTCCCCATCTCGCCGGACTTTGTCGGCAAGAACGTTCCCTCGTCGCATGAGGAGAACGTGCACCTATATATGAAGGAAGTCGACGGCCACACCGCTGTCGAGATTAATGACGTCGCGCCGGGTTCCCACGTGGGCTCCGCGCCGCTGGGAGGTGAGTAGTACCGTGGCGTTCAACCATAAGCACCTGATCGACATTACCGAGTACTCCGAAGAGGACATCAAGCTCATCCTCGAGACCGCCAAGGCGTTCTCCGAGGTCAACGAGCGTGCCATCAAGAAGGTCCCCACGCTCAAGGGCAAGACCATCGTCAACATGTTCAACGAGCCCTCGACGCGCACCCGCAGCTCCTTCGAGCTCGCCGAGAAGCGTCTTTCGGCCGACAGCCTTAACTTTGGCGGCTCCTCGACCTCCACGGTCAAGGGCGAGAGCCTCGTCGACACCGTCGAGACCCTCAACGCCTATAAGATCGACTGCATCGTCGTGCGCGACAAGCACGCCGGCGCTCCCTACATCGTCACGCAGAACTCGCCCGCAAGCGTCATCTGCGCCGGCGACGGCAAGCACAACCATCCCACGCAGGCCCTGCTCGACCTGTACACCATCTGGGAGCACAAGGGTGACTTCCACGGTCTGAAGGTCGCCGTCGTCGGCGATATCGCCCACTCCCGCGTTTGCGGCTCGCTGATCCCCGCCCTTAAGATCATGGGCTGCGAGACCTACGCCGTCGCCCCCGGCACGCTGCTGCCGCCGTCGCCCGAGGTCTTGGGCTGCGACCACGTGACGAGCGACCTTGATTCCGTCCTGCCCGAGCTGGACGTCGTCTACATGCTGCGCGTGCAGCAGGAGCGTCTCGAGGGTGCTCCGTTCCCGACCATTCGCGAGTACCACAAGCTCTTCGGCCTGACCAAGGACCGCGAGAAGCTCATGAAGCCCGATGCGATCATCTGCCACCCGGGCCCCATCAACCGCGGCGTCGAGTTCGACTCCTATATGGCCGACCACCCGCAACGCTCCGTCATCCTGGAGCAGGTCTACGCCGGTATCTGCGTGCGTATGGCTATCCTGTATCTGCTGCTTGGAGGTGCCGATAATGGCCTTGCTTCTTAAGAATGCCCACGTCGTCGACCCGTCCGTCGAGCTTGACGGTGTCGTTGACGTCCTGATTGACGGCGATAAGATCGCCGAGGTCGGCGAGAATCTCACCGTCGAGGGAGCCGAGGTCCGCGACCTTTCCGGCAAGTACCTCGTCCCCGGCCTGGTGGATATGCACGTTCACCTTCGCGAGCCCGGCTACGAGGTCAAAGAGGACATCGAGAGCGGCACCCGCGCAGCTGCCAAGGGCGGCTTTACCGGCGTGTGCTCCATGCCCAACACCGATCCCGTCACCGATAACGGCACCGTCGTGGAGTTCGTCAAGTCCCGCGCTGCCGAGGTCGGCCACTGCCGCGTCTATCCGTCGGGCGCCATGACCCGCGGTCTTAAGGGCGAGGCCATGTCCGAGATGGGCGATATGGTCGCCCACGGCGCCGTCGCCTTCACCGATGACGGTCGCGGCGTGCAGGGCGCGGGCATGCTCCGTCGCTGCATGGACTACGGCAAGATGTTCGGCAAGGTCTTCATGAGCCACTGCCAGGACGAGGACCTGGTCGGCCACGGCCAGATCAACGAGGGCAAGGTCTCGACCCGTCTGGCCCTCGAGGGTTGGCCGGCTGCCGGCGAGGAGCTCCAGATCGCCCGCGACATCGAGATCGCCAAGCTGACCGGTGCCAAGCTGCACATCCAGCACATCTCCACCGCCCATGGCCTGGAGATCGTGCGTGCCGGTAAGGCCGCTGGCGTTCAGGTTACCTGCGAGGCTACCCCGCACCACATGTTCCTGACCGAGAACGACCTGGACGAGACCTACAACACCTCGCTCAAGGTCAATCCGCCGCTGCGTACCGAGGAAGATGCCGAGGCCATCCGTCAGGGCGTCATCGACGGCACCGTCGACGCTATCGTCACCGATCACGCTCCCCACACCCCGTGGGAGAAGGCCCGCGAGTTCGAGCTTGCGCCCTTTGGCATGATCGGCCTCGAGACCTCGCTGTCGCTCGTACTCACCGAGCTGGTCAACACGGGCAAGATGAGCGTGGGCCGCATGGTCGAGCTCATGGCCATCAAGCCGCGTGAGATTCTGGGCCTTGACCAGGTTCAGGTCAAGGCGGGCTCCGTTGCCGACCTGACCGTGTTCGACCCCTCTGCCACCTGGACGGTCGGCGAGGACGGTTATGAGTCGCGCGCCGAGAACTCCGGTTTTGCCGGCCGCACGCTTACCGGTCGTGCCACCGATGTGTTTGTCGGCGGTAAGCAGACGCTCGCCGACGGCTGCATCTGCTAGCATAGCCTTATCGCTTTTGTGCGCGGTGCCCTTGCGGTGCCGCGCTTTCTGTTCGTTTTGACCATGCAATCGCATGGGGGATTGGAGCGTCTATGCCCACACCTTCCACTGCACGCATGCACGACTTCGAGGTCGTCTCGAACCAGGAGATCGCCGACGGCATCTTCTCGCTCGTCATCTCGGCCCCCAAGCTTGCAAGTGCGCTCAAGCCCGGTCAGTTTGTGAACATTGCCGTGCCCGGCGATGCGTCCTCGCTGCTTCGCGTGCCCCTGAGCTTCTATCGCGCCGACGCCCAGGCCGGTACCGTCGAGCTGTGGTACGCCGTCGTGGGCGACGACACCCGTCGTCTGTCGCAGATGGCCCCC
>DXLR01000124.1:0-37296 GCA_019414625.1 Collinsella sp. | reverse complement strand
TATAAGAGACAGCTCCGCAAGGGGAGGACGAGGCGTCCGCTAAGCGCCCACCGCTCCTTGCCGCCAAAATCGCGCCGGCGGCTGGTGGTAGCTACGATCTGCGCCTGCCGGCCGATGCATACTGCTTTGCTTCGGGCGACGTAGCTTATCTGGTCGACACCCGCCGTGCGCGCCGCACCGATGTAGCGTTTGCCCAGCATGCGGCGCCGTTCCTATCGCGCTTGCTGCCCTGTCGCACGCCAGTCCATATCGCTGCCGACCAGGTGGGGGAGTTCTGTCGTATGGCTCTACCCATTTTGCGCGACTACACCGACCTCACCGCGCCCGCCGCGCTCGATACCGTGGCACCCGAGCCGAGCTTTGCTATGGCAATCGGCGTCGACGATGGGCTCGTGACCTGCAAAATTACGGTTACCTACGGCGATTGGTCAGCGGATCTCTTTAGCCTGGGCGCTCCGGGCAGTCCCTTCGAAGAGCGGCGCCCGGGCGTGCCGCCCCGCGACGAGGTGGCGGAGTTTCGCGTTATGGACACGGCGGCCCTGTACTTCGATTTCTACGAGGGCGGTCTGGCGTTTGAGGAGCGCGATGACGCCCGCTTGTTCTGTCTGCTGACCGAGGGTCTGTCTGCCCTGTCCGAGCTGGGTGAGGTCATGCTCAGCGACCGCCTGCGCCAGATTTCGGTGCGCCCCGCGCCCAAGCTTTCGGTGCGTGCGACCGTCAAGAGCAACCTGCTCGACGTCGAGCTGGGCGCGAGCGGCCTTTCGGCCGCGGACCTTGCCGTCTATCTCGATTCGTACAAGCGTCATCAAACGTTTGCGCGCCTTACGTCCGGCGACATCATTCGCCTGGACGAGGGAGCCCGTGCCGCGTTTGGCCTTGCCGAGGACCTGGGCGTCGATGCCGTCGACCTGCTCGACGGCGTGTCGCTTCCCGCATCGAGCACCCTGTTCGTCGACAGCATGCTTGCGCGCACGCCCGTGCTCGAGGCCGATCGCGACGCTGCATTCCGTCGCACCGTCGAACGCTTGGATACGCTCGGCAAGATGGACTTTACGGTGCCGGTCTCGCTCAAGGCCACACTGCGCGGCTATCAGGTCGACGGCTACCAGTGGCTCGGCTCGCTCGAGCACCTGGGCCTCGGCGGCATCTTGGCCGACGATATGGGCCTGGGCAAAACGCTGCAGATGATCGCACATATCCTGGCGCGCGTGGAGGCGGGGGACACTAAGCCCACGCTCGTGGTATGCCCGGCCTCACTCGTGTACAACTGGACTGCCGAGCTGGAGCGCTTTGCCCCGTCGCTCGATGTGTGCGCCATTGTGGGCGCCAAGGCTCAACGCCGCGTGCAGATCGCCGGCGTGGCCGAGCATAGCGTGGTCGTGACGTCGTATGACCTTATGCGGCGCGATATCGACGAGTACGTCGAGCAGGATTTTGCCCGCGTGGTGCTCGATGAGGCACAGTACATTAAAAATCCGCTCACGCAGGTGGCGCGCGCCGCCAAGCGCCTGCCTGCCGGCGTGCGCTTTGCCCTGACGGGCACGCCCATCGAAAACCGCCTATCCGAGCTCTGGAGCATCTTCGACTTTTTGATGCCGGGCCTGCTGGGCACGCGTGAATCGTTTGCAAAGCGATTCGAAAGCCCGGTCGAGCATGCCGAGGGCGATAGCGCCGCTCGCCTGCAGGCGCTCGTGTCGCCGTTTGTGCTGCGTCGCGTTAAGGAAGACGTGGTGGCCGACCTGCCCGAAAAGATCGAAGACACGGTGATGGCACAGCTTACCGGCGAGCAACGCAAGCTCTACCTGGCCAACCAGGACCGCATCGCCCAGCAGGTGCAGCACCGCGAGGCTGGGGAGTTTAAGAAGGACAAGCTCAAGGTGCTCGCCGAGCTCACCAAGCTGCGCCAGATCTGCTGCGACCCGCGTCTACACTACGAGGATTACAAGGCGGGGAGCGCCAAGCTCGATACGTGTATGGAGCTCGTGCACGGCGCACTCGACGGCGGGCATCGCATCCTGTTGTTCAGCCAGTTTACGGGTATGCTCGATATCATCGGTAAGCGCTTGGCCAAGGAGGACATCGCCTTCCTTAAGCTCACGGGCGCTTCGTCTAAGGAGAGCCGCGCCAAGATGGTCGCGCAGTTCCAAGCGGGCGAGGTTCCGGTCTTTTTGATTTCGCTCAAGGCGGGCGGCGTGGGCCTTAACCTGATGGCGGCCGACGTGGTCATCCACTACGACCCGTGGTGGAACGTGGCAGCGCAGGACCAGGCGACCGACCGCGCGCACCGTATTGGCCAGCAACATACCGTGACCGTGTACAAGCTCATCGCCAAGGACACGATCGAGGAGCGCATTATGCAGATGCAGGAGTCCAAGCGCGACCTGGTCAACAGCGTGCTCGGCGGCGACGGCATCTCGTCGGCGCTGTTTACCCGCGAAGATGTTCTGGCGCTGCTGGGCGGCGACGGGCGCTAACCCGCTCGGGTGGGGCCGCCAGGGCGGATAGCGCACGCTGCCCCATCGTCCCCGCCCGTTATGTGTTCATTTGCAATGCCGTGGATGGTTTGTCTGCCTTTGGGCATAAGAACCATCAAGAACATTGGCACGTCAGCAAAGGAGAACATCATGGCGAAATTCTTTAAGGACCCCGACGGTAAGCTCATTGCCGCCCTTGGCAACGACGTTGCAACCCCTGCCGGTTGCACGGAACTGACCGCAAACACTGAGGACGCGGCGCACGAGAAGCACGTGCCTGTTGTCGAGACCGAGCGCGACGGTCACGTGATTCGCGCACGCGTTGGCTCGGTCGAGCACCCCAGCCTGCCCGAGCACTATATCGAGTGGATCGCCCTTGAGGCCGAGGGCCGCTTAGAGGTCCATTACCTTGAGCCCGGCATGAAGCCCGCGACGTTTTTTGCCGGCGGTTCCAAGACCGGTACCGTCTATGCCTACTGCAACCTGCACGGGCTGTGGTCCGCGACGTTCTAGGAGCGCGCCCCCGCACGGGGTATCATAGCTAGCATATGCACATGCGAGCGCCGACTGCATCATGCGGCCGGCGCTTTTACTACGATTTCGATGGTTTACGACGGAAAGGGCTGAGCCATGAAGCTCGCGCTTGCACAGATCGATATGCGCCTGGGTGATATTGAGGGCATTTGCGGCCGCATCGAGGACCAGGCTCGTCTGGCCCACGAGCGCGGGGCGCGCGTGCTGTGCGTTCCGGCTCCGCTCTTTATGGGCGCCATGCCCGGTGGCCTGGTGGGCGCTGCCGACTTTGAGCACGACATGCTTGCCGGCTTGACTGGTGTCGCCGAGCGCATCCAGGAGCTTGACATGATCTGCATCGTGCCCGCGGCGGTTTCGTTTGAGGGTCAGCCGCTGCTCGACTACATGATGCTCAAGGACGGTCATGTGGTGCCGGCGCGTTCGAGCATTGCCCTGCAGCGTGGCGAGAACAACGACACGCGTTGGGCGCCGCCGGTGTTCGACGTGGACGGCGTGCGCATCGCCGTGATTTTTGACTTGGACCGCGAACTCGAGATGTTGCCGACCGGTGTTGACCTCATTGCGTATTTCCAATTCAATGCGTTTGACATGACCGACCGCGAGACTGCCGCCATTGCCGCCGTTCGCAGCGGCGCCTACCGCAAGATCGCATCCAAGCGCAGCGTGTGGTTTGCCTGTATGGCGCCGGTCGGTGCCTATGACGAGTCGGTGTATACCGGCGGTTCGTTTGTGCTCGACGACTGCGGTCGCGTGGTGGCCCAAGCGCCGTGTTTTGAGGAGAGCCTGCTGGTTCAGGAGATTCAGCGCGGCGTGATGCTCGATGCCCTGGAAGATCACGAACTGCCCGAGTTCCGTTCCGAGGAGTGGCTGTGGCAGGCGCTGGTGCTCGCCGTGCGCGACAACGCCCGGGCCCACGGTGCGTCGCGCGCCGTGGTGGCACTCGAGGGCGACTTGCCGTCGTCCCTGCTGGCGGCGCTGGCCGTCGACGCTCTGGGCCCACGTAATGTGATTGGCCTGGTGCTGGGGCGCAACCGCATCTTTACGCCGGCGCAGGAGGAGGCCGAGGCTGCTCGCTGTGCCGCCGTTCGCGCCATTGCCGAGCGCCTGCATATTCGCACGGTTGAGCGCGATGCGCCGGATGCCGCGCGCGTGCTCGACCGCGATGTGTCGGCGGGCGACGCCGAGCGCCTGCGCTCTCGCACGCTGGGCCTCATGCTGGAGGATACGGCGCTCGAGCTGGGTGCGATGGCGTTGAGTCCGCTGTCCAAAACCGAGTACGCGCTGGCGGCGCCGGCGCTTTGCGGCGGCTACCAGGGCGATTACGCGCCCTTTGGCGATGTGTACCTGTCGACGCTTGAGTTTGTGGCGCGTGTGCGCAACCGCGCGTCTGCCGTGGTGCCCCAAGAGCTCGTGACGCTCAACGCGGTAGAGGATTGCATGGATCGCGTGCTGTCGCAGGCGCTCGCGACGCTCGCCGGCCCGGTTGATATGCTCGATCGCGCGGCGCAGCTGCTTGGCGGGCTTGAGCCGGGCGAGGTCGATGGTGCGCTCGAGTCGCACGTGGACCGCAACCGTCCCTTTGACGACATCCCGATGGCCGCTGCCAAGCCTGAGGCCTGCTCGCTGCTGCTGATGCTCGTTCGACAGGGTGAGGCTGCCCGCCGCATGTTGCCGACGGCGCCGATCGTTTCGTCCCGTTCGTTTGCCGAGCGCTCCTGGCCGTACATGCTCGCGTGGTCCGACCTGGGGCTTAACGGCAAGGAGCGTATGACGGTCGATTCGCTGGCGCGCGCCGAGGTGCGCCGTTTTGCTGACGAGGATACGAGTGAGCGCGTGCGAAACGAGATGATGGGCGTGCTGGGCGAGCTACTGGGTATTTCGCCCGAACAAATGGAGGAGTTGCGCTCTGAAGACGGTCAGCGTCGTTTGCACGAGGGAATGAAAAAGTTCGAGGGCGAGGTTCAGGACGCCATCGATAAGATGATGGGCGGCCAGGGTGGCCCGCAGGGTGGGCCCCAGGGTGGCCCGATGCCGCATCCGCCGGTTGATCCCCGACAGTTCCCATTCTTCTCGCAGAACTAAACTGGGGATAGGGCCAAGGTTACGCGGTTTTACCAAACCGCGTAACGAGTCGACGCTGCGCGAGCCCCTGTCGGCCAATCTGCCGCTCAAACCGTCGCTTGCGTACGGAAGTACGCGGCGCTCCTCTTTCGCGACACCTTGCCACGGCAGGGACTCGCTCGCTGACTTATGCTCAACCTATGGTTCAACCTTGCTTGCTAGATACGGTCGCTGTTGTGTTATTCTAGAACAGACGTTCGTGAATGATGCGCGGGGCCTTGTCTTGCGCTGTGCTTGTGGCGAGGGGAGGTTGGCTTGGTTATCTTGGGCATTGACCCCGGTTTGGCTCATACGGGTTGGGGGATTATCGAAGAACGGCGTGGCGAGGTTCGCTGCCGTGCCTATGGCTGCATAGAGACCAGCGCCGAAAGTCCGCTTGCGGTGCGCCTGTCGCATATCGCCCGCGACCTCAAGGGCGTTGTCGAACGCTATCGTCCCGATACCGCTGCTATCGAGAGCATTTACTTTGGCGCCAACGTTCGTTCGGCCATCCCCACGGCGCATGCCCGCGGTGCTGCACTCGTAGCGCTTTCGGAATGCGCGCTCGAGATTGGCGAGTACACGCCCATGCAGATCAAACAGGCTGTGGTGGGCACCGGCGCCGCGGACAAGCGGCAGGTCGCCTACATGGTACGCACGCTAACACAGCTCGACCACGACCCGCATCCCGACCATGCCGCCGATGCCCTGGCCTGCGCCATCTGCCACGTTAACCTTAGCCGCACCCGGGCGCTTACCGGCGGCGAGTTCTATCAACAGAGAGGAACCGGATACTGATGATCTCCCAGCTCCATGGAACGCTTGTCGAGGCCACGATGAGCTCGGCTGTCGTCGATGTGTCGGGCGTTGGCTTTGAGCTCGGCATCTCGGGCAGCACTGCGGCCACGTTGCCGACGCCCGGGAGCGAGGTTCGCCTCTACACGCGCATGCAGGTGCGTGAGGACGCCATGACGCTCTTTGGTTTTGCCTCCAAGGACGAGCGCACGATGTTTGACAGGCTCGTGTCCGTCTCGGGTGTCGGTCCGCGCCTGGCGCTCGCCGTGCTCTCCACCTATACCGTGGGCCAGCTGTATTCCCTGGTGATGGCCGAGGACGACAAGGGCATGGCCAAGGTTCCCGGTGTAGGCAAAAAGACCGCGCAGCGTCTGATCCTGGAGCTCAAGAGCACCTTTGCCAAGGACAAGGGCTTTGTGCCGGTCGACGTGATTCCCGGCCAGGTTGCGATGCCCGTGCCCGCTGCCGCTCCCTCGGCGATCGATGACGCCCGTGCAGCGCTCCTTTCCATGGGCTTTAGCCCGCAGGAGACCGATGTCGCCCTGAGCGGGTATGATGGGCAGGATATGCGTGTCGAGGATCTGCTCGGCGCGGCGCTTAAGCGACTCGGAATGGATGCGTGATGTGGGAAGCCGATGACTCTCAGGACCTGTGGGCGACGCCCGGCAACTCGCCGGCGGCATCCATGGCACACGGTGAGCGCATGGTGGGCTCGGAGCTGACGCCCGAAGACCTCGATGTTGACCGCACCCTGCGTCCCCAGCGCTTGGACGACTATTGCGGTCAGGAGCATATCAAGCAGAGCCTCCGCGTGTTGATCGAGGCTGCGCAGAGCCGTGGCGAGACGCTCGACCACGTGATCTTCTCGGGCCCTCCGGGTCTGGGCAAGACCACGCTTGCCACGGTTATCGCCAACGAGCTGGGTGCTCAGATTAAGACGACGAGCGGTCCGGCAATCGCGCGCACCGGCGACCTCGCGGCCATCCTTACCAATTTGCAGCCGGGTGACGTGCTGTTTATCGACGAGATCCACCGCCTTAACCGTTCGGTCGAGGAGGTTCTGTATCCCGCGATGGAGGACTTTGCGCTCGATATCGTGATTGGCAAGGGTCCGGCGGCGCGCTCGATTCGCCTGGATATTCCCAAGTTTACGTTGGTAGCGGCAACGACTCGCTCAGGCATGTTGACAGGCCCGTTGCGCGACCGCTTTGGCATTTCATATCGCCTGGATTACTACACGGTCGAGGAGCTCGCGCAGATTGTGACGCGCTCGGCGACTATCCTGGGCGTGACGATCGACCACCCCAGTGCACTCGAGATCGGCTCGCGTTCGCGCGGCACGCCACGTCTTGCCAACCGCCTGCTCAAGCGCGTGCGCGATTACGCACAGGTGCGCGGCAACGGTCCCATTGAGCTCGATATCTGCCGTCAGGCACTCGAGTTCTTTGAGATCGACGAGCTCGGTCTGGACTGGATGGATATTCGCATTTTGGAGACGCTCGCCAAGACGTTCTCCGGTCGTGCCGTGGGACTTACGACCCTTGCCAGCGCGGTGGGCGAGGACCCGGGCACGCTCGAGGATGTCTATGAGCCCTATCTGCTGCAGTGCGGGCTGATGATTCGTACACCGCAGGGCCGTCAGGCAACCCTTCGCACCTTTGAGCACCTGGGGATTGAACCTACCGTTTAGGGCGCTTTGTTTTGGCGGGCTGTTGGGCTATCGCTGGGCATCGGGTAAACATATCGCCGTTCATCGGTTATGGGTGTCTTACTATTGCGCGCCCGTGCTATGCTGAATTGGTCTTTTTCTCATCCGGTAACGAAAGGACCGTCCATGCCTACTGACATCGAAATCGCACGTTCCGTCACGCCGCTGCCCATTACCGAGGTTGCCAAGAACGCCGGCGTCGACGTAAAGCACCTGATTCCGTACGGCTTCGACAAGGCTAAGGTCGACTATTCACTGCTCAACGAGCCGACTGATCACCAGGCTAAGCTCGTCCTCGTGACCGCTATCAACCCCACGCCCGCCGGCGAGGGTAAGACCACCACGACCATCGGTCTGGCCGACGGCCTGCGCCGTCGCGGCGTCAAAAGTGCCGTGGCCCTGCGCGAGCCTTCGCTCGGCCCCGTCTTTGGCGTTAAGGGCGGTGCTGCCGGCGGCGGCTGGGCTCAGGTCATCCCCATGGAGGATATCAACCTGCACTTTACCGGCGACTTCCACGCTATCGGTGCTGCCAACAACCTGCTGGCCGCCATGCTTGATAACCACATCCAGCAGGGCAATCAGCTCGGTATTGACGTTAAGCGCATCACTTGGAAGCGCGTCGTCGATATGAACGACCGTCAGCTGCGCCACGTTATCGATGGCATTGGCGGTAAGGCCCAGGGCGTGCCGCGCGAGGACGGCTTCGATATCACCGTCGCCTCCGAGGTCATGGCAATCCTGTGCCTGTCTACGAGCATCAGCGACCTCAAGGAACGCTTGGGTGAGATCGTCGTCGGCTACAGCTTTGCCGGCGAGCCCGTCCGTGCCCGCGACCTTAAGGCCCAAGGTGCCATGGCCGCGTTGCTTAAGGACGCGCTCAAGCCCAACCTGGTGCAAACGCTCGAAGGCACGCCCGCTTTTGTCCACGGCGGTCCCTTCGCTAACATTGCCCACGGCTGCAACTCCATCATGGCTACGCGTATGGCGATGCGCTTTGGCGATGTCGCCATTACCGAGGCCGGCTTCGGTGCCGATCTGGGTGCCGAGAAGTTCCTCGACATTAAGTGCCGCATGACGGGCGTTCGCCCCAGCGCCGTCGTGGTCGTCGCGACCGCGCGTGCGCTGAAGTACAACGGTGGCGTCGCCAAGGCCGACCTCAACGAGGAGAACCTCGAGGCCCTCAAGGCTGGCATGCCCAACCTGCTGCGTCATGTCGACAACATCCAGAACGTTTATGGTCTGCCCTGCGTGGTCGCCATCAACCGCTTCCCGACGGACACCGAGGCCGAGCTCGAGCTCATCGAGTCCGAGTGCCAGAAGCTGGGCGTCAATGTGAAGCTGTCCGAGGTCTGGGCCAAGGGCGGCGAGGGCGCGCTCGATCTGGCCGATGAGGTCATGCGCTTGGTTGAACAGCCGAGTGAGCTCAAGTTTGCCTACGAGGACGGTGCCGATGTGGCCGACGCCCTGGAGGCTGTTGCCACCAAGGTCTATCGCGCCGATGGCGTCGACTTTACGCCGGCTGCCAAGCGTCAGCTCGCCGAGCTGCGCGAGAACGGCTTTGGCAACCTGCCGGTATGCGTGGCCAAGACGCAGTACAGCTTTAGCGACAACGCCAAGGCCCTGGGCGCTCCCGAGAACTTCCGCATCACGGTGCGTGAGCTCAAGGTTTCCGCCGGTGCCCACTTTGTGGTCGCACTGACTGGCAGCGTTCTGACCATGCCGGGCCTGCCCAAGATCCCCGCGGCCGAAAACATCGACGTCGACAACGACGGCAACATCACCGGCCTGTTCTAAGCTCGCTGCTCATAGCCGCTTGCCCGCCCCGCCGTGCTCACAAGGCACGGCGGGGCTTTTGTTTTCTAGCCGCGCTTGTCTTGTAGATACCGACGGGCTCTGCCCATCATAGGCTTTTGCGCGGGTAGAATGCATGCATAACTTGATGCTTACGGCGACGGAAAGGAATCGTTGCATGGACCAGGATAAGACGACCGTAATGGGTGGCTACGGTTCCGCGCAGGCTGGCGATAGCGCCGATGCGACCCGCGTTGTTCCCAACCCCGGTTATACCGACCCCGCCGCGACGCAGCCTTCTGCCGAGCCCACCCGGGTTATGGGCTATGGCGACTCGGCGCAGGATTCTTACGCTGCATCTTCGCAAGGCCCCTATGGCAACGCAGCTCCGGACCCGTTTGATTACGCGCCGCAGGATTCTTATGCTGCCTCGACGCCGAATCCCTATGATGACCTGCCGCAAAATCCCATTCCGCAGCCTCAGCAGACGACGTATATGCCTCGCACGGCACGGTCTCGCTACGAGTCGCGCGAGCCGTATCGCGAGTACCCCAAGTCGATTCCGCAATATGGCGAGGACGAGGAGAAGAAGCCGTCGCGTTCGTCGAGCGTGATCAAGAAGATCCTCATCGTGCTGGCGATCTTCTTTGCGCTGTCGGTTGTGTTTGCCATCGTGTCGGGCATGCTCAACAAGCGGGGGAGTTCAACGGCCGATACCACTGCCGAGCAAACCGAGTCCGCCTCGTCTGGCACCGTCGATCTGAGCGATATCCCGGGGCAGTACTGGTCCAACGCCAAGAAGATCCTCAAGTCGCGCGGCGCCGATCTTTCGAATGCCGTGGTCCTGACTGATGATGGCTCAACGCCCGTCGTCGATGCCAACTGGGTTGTTACTTCTGCCTACTATAACGACAACGGTAACCTTGAAATTCAACTCACGCATAAGAACAGCTCGGGCAACTCGTCCGACGGCCAAAGCGGCACCGACAGCTCGAGCTCCAACATGCTGGAGGACCTGAGCAACAAGGCGCAGGAATTGGGAGACAAGGCGCAAGAGCTGGGCGATACGACACAAAACCTGGGCGATACCGCGCAGAACTTGGGAGACATGGCGACAGATGCCTGGAACGCCCTACAAAACGGCATCTCGGGCGCGCAGGGAAACTAGCTGTTAAACAGGCTACAGCTGTTCTGCTGGACGGTCGGGCGAGCTAAAGCCCGAATCAAACGTGACGACACATGAGACGTCGGGCCGGCGCTCGTGCACGATGCGCGTGACGAGCTCCAGCAGCTCCTCGTCGGATATGTCAAAGCCGTCGGGACGCACAAGGTCAAACGAAACGAACCCGTCGTGCTCGTGCAGGTCGTGGATGGAGAGCGCGGGATCGATTTGCATGACGCCGCGCTTGACCCAGCCGCGCAAGTCATCGCCGGTTGTCGCGATGGGGTCGCAGTGCAGCGTGATACCAATGCCCATCTGGCGCTTGATGTCGTGCTCGATGGTGTCCAGAATCTCGTGGTGCTCAAACGCGTCGCCCTCGCCGGGCATCTCCACGTGGGCGCTGGCAAACTGACGACCGGGGCCGTAGTCGTGCACCATGAGGTCGTGTGTGCCCAAGACCTGCGGATAGGACATGATCTTGTCGCGGATTGCCTGGACGAGCTTGGGGTCGGGCGCTTGCCCCAGCAACGGGCTGATGGCGTCGCGCACCAGGCCCATGCCGCTGATGCAAATGAAGATGCCCACGCCCAGGCCCGCCCAGCCGTCGAGGTCAAAGCCGGTCGTCTGCGAAATAAGCGCCGCCACCAAGACCGAGCCCGAGGTAATGACGTCGTTTTTGGAGTCCTGCGCTGTGGCGATGAGCGTCTCCGAGTCGATGCGGTCGCCCAGTGCGCGGTTGAACGCGGCCATCCAGAATTTGACGAGCATGGACAGAACAAGGGCGGCCATGGAGAGCGCCGAATACACGGTGGGCGAGGGCTTGATGATTTTTGTGACCGACTCGAGGATCAGATTGATGCCGACGGCGCAAACCAGGACGGCGACGAACAGGCCGGCTAGGTACTCGTAGCGGCCGTGGCCATAGGGGTGGCCTTCGTCTGCCGGGCGGCTGGCAAGGCGGAACCCGAGCAGGCTCACGATGTTGCTCGAGGCATCAGAGAGGTTGTTGAAGGCATCGGCGATAAGCGAGACGGAGCCGGCGAGCAGGCCCGCGACGCCCTTGGCCAGGCACAGGGTGATGTTGAGGCCAATGCAGACGAGGCTTGCGGAAAAGCCCGCGTTGGTGCGGCAAGATGCATCGACCGGCTCGCTCTCGCTGCCGGGAACAAGCGTATGTACCAGCCGATTTACAAATAGCATAGCGGTCGTCCTCACAATCATGTTTAAGGGGATAGTGTAGCTCGCGCGGGGGCGCCGTGCACCGATGCTCAGAAAATGCAGCAATAGTCTGCCGGTGCTAACGAGCGGGCCTTCTCGTCTGCCTGGGTGGTCCATTTTGGGCCACATGGGTATGGGCATGTGCCTGCTTGCTCGACATACTTAATGTCGACAGCCCCTGTGCAAAGGAGGACGTTTCCATGGACGAGATGTTTGCCATTAAATGTCAAAACTGCGGCGGCCCTATGTACTCGCACCAGGCTAAGCGCAGCTTTGAGTGCGCCTATTGCGGTGCGGTCATTCCGTGGAAGGCGGATGCCGGGGAGCCCAAGAGCGCCCTGGGTATCCGTCATACGCCGCTGACGGTGGTTGACGGGCTGCTCAAGCTCACGCACGTCTCGCAGCTCGAGCGCCCAGAGGACCCGGACTGGTATTTCTTCAATTCGTACTGGCGCAATCAGTCGGTTCTGGAACATCTGCTGTGGGAGGATCGCGGCACGGCGCAGAAGTTCCAAGAAGCGACGCACGTGAGCATTCCCTGCCCCTTCTGCGGAGCGTCCTTTGAGGGCGAGTCAACGCAGCGTGTGTTTGAGTGCCCGTCCTGCGGCAACAAGATCGGCATTGCCGACTTGCTCAAGCCCGGTACGTTTAGCAAACGTCTGACCATGGGCGTGGGTGCGGAGTATGTGCCGGAGCAGGGTATTCCCTGCGAAATTTTGCCGCAGCAGGCACGTGCCAACGCGCTGCAGCTGGTGCGCCAGTACCCGGATGCCTTTGCCGGGCACGACGTGGAAGACGCGATCCAAAACGACATGATGCTCTTCTATTTCCCCATGGCGCTGGCGGACCTGCGTATGATGGCGAGCTTCCCGGGCAAGGGCCTGAGCAAGGAAACCCTGGTGTACTACGAGGTGCTCGACTGGGCATATCCCAGGGCAAACTACCTGGACGTTCGCCTTATGGGCATTCTGGAGCCATGGGACTTTGCCAAGGTTGGGTCGTTCGACCCGGCCATGCAGGAAGGCGACTTCCGCGTTGTCTCCGTCGACGCGTCCACCAAGGACCAGGTGGTCATTGACAAGCTGGCGCTCGACATTGTCGGCAACGATGCCGAGACTTTCCTGGGGCTCAATAAAAAGAGCATCCGCACCTGGGCGCGCAAGGCCCGCAAGCACAAGGACGGCCTGGTTATGGTGCCGGTCTACTTTGTCGATCGTCCCGCGTCGGATGGACGTAATGGCGAGCAGGTGCGCATTGCCGTGAACGGCCAGACGGGCCGTGCGGCGGCGGTGGTGTTTAGCGACAAGCGCGAGACGCATATTGTGGCGCCGCTCAATCCGAGCCTGCATCTGTCCGGCGAAAGCACCGTTCACGCCACGCCCGTCGAGGTCAAATACATCAAATCGCCATTCCTGTACCAAATTGTGCGCCGTGGAGGCGACGAGCAGCCACGTCAGGTGGCAGCGGCTGCCGAGGGTTCCTACCGAGAAGAAAAACCCAAGCGCAAGGGATTGTTCGCTGCGATCTTTGGGAAGTAGGGAAGCGGAGCCGGGGCGTCGGGCTGCATCGCAAGGTCATGAGACGAATTTAAGACTGCTGGGAACGTGCTACCATTGCCGATAGCCTTAATCTTGTAAGAAGCGGAGGCCAGATTATGGGTTTTGCGGATCAGCAGCTTCAGCTTCAGGTACCGTATTCTCCTGACGACACGTTTAATGCCTTGAAGGCAGCTATGGAAAAGCTGCCTAAAGTAAAAGTTGATAGTGCATCGCCCACAACAAGAACAGTTGCAGCCGAGATTGGTATGAGCCTTTGGTCTTGGGGCGAAAATATCGGTATTTCGGTTGTTCCAGTTGAAGGCGGATCTGACGTTACTGTCAAGTCGTCATCTAAGGTCAGGGCAAACGTATTAAACGGGGGCAAAAATGCAAAGAATATTGCCGAGATAGTCGATGCCCTATCGAAGGAGCTTGAGCGGTATCCGCAGGTTTCACAGACTATTGAGACGCTGGCGGATAGTGGTTGATGTAGTTGCAAGGCTTGAGAGGCTTGCAGCACTGCGTGAGAGTGGAGTACTTACCGAGGAAGAGTTTGCTGCAGAAAAGGCAAAAATCCTTTCGTAATCAGACACGATGGTTGGATTTGCATTCTATTATTGAACTTGGTTATACCAGGCTGAAAACATCGTGTGTAATAAAGGTGCGTAGTAGCCTCGTCTTGATTGGCGGATGTAAATAAACGGTGGAACGGCTGTAAAAGAGCCTTGCCACTGGGTAAAATCAGGATGTGCCGCGGAACCCGCTCCTCAGTCGGTCAACTTTGGAAGCGCGGGCAACGCAGGTACTATCGTCTAAAGGGCCGGGTGCGACCGGCCCTTTGCATGACTCCCTTCGCTATCCGTTACTGCTTATATTCCCGCCAGATCGAGTAGAGGTTCCGGACGATGCCGGTTACATACATCGAGAGGCGCAGGATTTCAAGAAACAAGTTCATAGGCTTCACCCCAATCGGAGATCGGAGCGTTGCCCGCAGGCGGATTCCGCGGCAGTCGTAATTCTACCTCACAGGCCGCGGCGGGAGACATCCTACCCGCCCCATGGCTTGGAGCAGTGTCGATCTAACGGGCAATCAAGCCTCTAGTTCTCTTTGAATTGAGCAAGCATCTGCCCGAAGAAGCTTAGTTCGGATGGCTCATAAATGATCGAACCGCCGTCCGCGGTCCTGTAGACCCCGCAGGGGAGGTAACGCCCGTCGGGGAGGACATAGAGGCTGGCTTCCTCCTTCAGTCCTACTGGAAATAGCGGAATCCCGTTTTCGTCCACTTGGAACTCGTCTATATTTGCGATCTTCCTCTCCATGATGCCTCCTGCCTTATTTCTTGAATGGCGCCTTAAAACAGGCAGCTCTCAATCAGCTCTTTGCCGCGCAGAGTGTCGATCCACTCCTGTGGGATGGCTTTGAGACCGTATGCCGTGCCGGCGAGGGCGCCGGCGACGGCTGCGGTGGTGTCGGTGTCGTCGCCTAGGTTGACGGCGGCAAGCACGCAATCTTCGTAGCTGTTAGTGTTGACGAAACACCAGGTGGCTGCCTTAAGCGTGTCGCGCACGAAGCCACCCGACCTGATCTCCTGCTCAGGCACGCCTTTCAGATGGAGCGCCCACGAGGGGAGCACGTCGTTCATCACATCCCTCATCAGCTCGACAAATATGATGCATGCGTCGGTCGACGTTCTGTGGGCGTGCGTAATCGCGGAGACCTTGCTGACCTCTTCGTCTGTCGCATCGGTGAACGCCAGGGGAGCGATGCGCATGAGCGATCCGTTGCCGTTGTCGCGCTCGCCGGAGCCTCCTTTGCCGGTGCGCAGGGCGCGGGCGGTCGTACCGCCGTAATCGAAAACGCCGTCGATCGTATACTCGCCACGGGCAATCCAGCTTACGAACTTGTCGCGCATGTCCGCGGTGTCGATGTGCCCGAGCTCCCTAATCGAGTCGCAGGTAGCAAGCGTCATAGATGTGTCGTCGCTCCAGGTGCCGGCGGGTTGCCCATGCGTGCCGTAGCCGATCATGTCCGTGCATTCGAACGTACCGCGGGGCCTGAACTCGTAGGGAACGCCCAGCGCGTCACCGACGGCAAGCCCATAGATGCAGTCGCGCAGTGTTATTTTCGGTCTGTCTGTCATGGAAAGCTCCTCTTATCCCGGGTGATGTGGAGCGCCGTCGGGGGTATCGGTCGCAACGTGCCGCTACCCTTGCGCTTCGCCATTAGTCGCTTCGTTGATGGCGCGGTACTCGGCACTCAGCTCGCGCGCCAGCTCTTCCTTGCTTGGAAGATACGGCAGGTATTTGGCGGCAAACACCTGGTCGTTGTCTTCGGGCAGCGTGTACTCGACGATCGAATCGCTTTTGTCCGCGCAGAGCACGATGCCTATGGGCGGATTGTCGCCTTCGTTCATGAGCTCGCGCGTGTAGTAGTTCACATACATTTGCATCTGGCCCAGGTCCTGGTGCGTAAGATCGTCCGTCTTAAGGTCGATGAGCACGAAGCAGCGCATCAGATAGTTGTAAAACACAAGGTCAATATAGAAATGGCGCCCATCAAAGGTGATGCGCCTTTGGCGCGCCTCGAAAGCGAAGCCACGGCCAAGCTCCAGCAGGAACTTCTGAAGATGTGTGATGAGCGCCTGCTCTAGATCGCTCTCGCGAAACGCAGTATCGTCCGAGAAACCTAAAAACTCCAGTACATATGGGTCGCGGATGATATCCTCGGGGCGACGAGCCGGGGCGCTCTTTTGGATTTCCTGGGTGACGGCCTCCTTGTCCTTGCTGGCAAGCAGGCGCTCGCGGAACATGGTGTTGATCTGGCGCTCGAGCTGACGCGTGCTCCAGCGAGAATCGGCACATTCGTTCATGTACCATGTTCGAGCATCAGGGTCGGTTATACGCGATAACCTGCGGTAATGTGTCCAATTCAATTCGGAACGCAGCGCGTTCCGAATTGGGAACGCAAGATAAAACTGACGCATGTATCTTAAGCTTCTGGCGTTGAAGCCTCTGCCAAAATCCTTAGTCAATCTAACGGCAAGTTCGTCGATCAGTGCATCGCCATACTTGGCGCGCTCCTCTCCGCCCTGTTCATCAACAATACTCTTGCCGATCTCCCAATATGCCTCAACCATCGCAAAGTTAACGGCGGTATAGGCCTTGTCGCGAGCGGCGTTGAGAATCGAGGAAACCTGCTTGTAAAAAACTTCTGGCACGATTGCCGATTCCCCGCGGTTTGCCAGTTCACTCATCAATATCGCCCGACTTTCCTCTTGAGGACGCATCTTTATTGCATTTAGTTTAAAGACTCGTACGGACACGAATCGCTGCGCTGTCTGGCAACTTCGCATGGGGGCCTTGCGGTGACTAAAATTTGGCAATAGAGACAGTTTTCACGAACCCCATGGGAGTGACATACATGGACAACAACACCTTGCTGTTTCAGGACAAGGGCTCGGGTAGGTTTAAAGACGTCAAGATCTACCCCAACCGTATCGAGGTGCTCAAGAAGGGCACTTTCGGCGGCAAGCACACCGAGATTGTCTATCTTAAGGACATCACGGGCGTCAATAGAATCAAAGGCCGTGATGTTTTTCTGCGCAATCGACTGTTGACCGCTTGCGTCTTTAGCCTGAGTAGCCGTGCGAAGGCCCAGGAATTTGTGAACGCGCTGAACATGGTGATGTAGCCGATAACGGCGTTCGGTTCAAGGTAAAAATCGGGGCGCAGAACGGTATTCTGCGCCCCGATTGAGTTGATGCGCCCAAAAAACTGGCTTGCCTATTCGTTAACGTCCTCGGTATTGTCGCGGTCACTGGCAAGCATTGCTGCGCCGGCGACCGTCGTCGCTACGGCGGCGGCAGCGAGCCCGGCGGCAACGCCAGAACCGTCGCCCGTGTTGGCGAGCTTTCCGCCCGAGCTCTTGCCCTGGTCTCTCTTGTTGCCCTTGCCGTTCTTGTCGGCGCTACCTGCGTTGGAGCCCGTGCCGCTGCCGTTGCCGCCCGCACTGCCCGAGGCCGCTACGGTAAAGCTTGCGGCTCCGTCGCTGGCGAGCGTGTAGTTCTGCGCCGCGTCGCCCAAGAGACCGTTCACGCGCACCCAGTACGTTCCTGCGGCAAATGTTTCGCCCTCGGCCATTGCCGTGCCCGGAGCGCCGTTCGCGTCGTGCACAAACTCGAGCTGGGCCGTGCAGGCATCGGTTTCGAGCTTGCCCTCGAGTGATGCCGCAATCTTGGCGCGCACGTCTTCGCCGGCCTTAAGGCCTTCGAGTCCCTCAAAATGGGGCGTCACCGCGCGTCGATCGATATCGATAGGCACAAAGCCCTGCAGTCCTGTAACGGTCTCGTTGCCCAGGGCATCGACATCCACGTATTCGATGGCAAAAGCGCTTCCCGAAGCCTCCACGTTGAGCGCGTTGCTGCTGTCGACAAGGCGGAAATGACCCTCGCCAACGGTCTTGCCATCCTGGAGCGAGGCATCGCTCAGCGAGTCGCCGTATGTCATGCGCATGCGGGTCGGGAGGCAGCGCGAAGCCGACTGCGTGTGCTTCGTATCGTAATTGTAATTGCGCTGGTAGATGCTCCGGGCCAGCGCCGCATCAACAAAGTCGGATGCGATGATGCCAATGTGCTTGAGGTAATCTGACTTTGTATCCTCGGTGCCGCTGGGATTGATGTACGGGCTCTTGTACAGATGCTCGTTGACTACTCGTGCCGAGGTAAAAGGATTGCCTCCGTGCGACAAGCCCGTGCAGCTGGTGTAGTTGATAGACCAGCAACGCTCCTGGACTTGCACCTTGGCCCTGTCATCGTCCACGACGTCCACCTTGTTGCGCGTGCGCCCGGTCGTTTCCTTCAGCGCATTATCGACCCAGCTGAGCTTGTCGGTTCCCGTGAGTTTGTACTTGTCCTGGGCGTATACCTTGGTGCAATAGGGCTCTTTGTCGCCTGTTTCCCCCGCGGCTTCAAAGCCCCGCGCGTCTTGGACGAGACACATAGTGGTGCTGTCGGAGTGAGCCTTGATCTTGTCATCCCATTCGGTAAGGTCGAGGCCCCACGTATGGCCGCTTGCACTGTTGCCGGCGAGCCCAAATCGACGCAGCAGAACGATCTTTCCGCGAACCTCGCCCAGCGTGGGGACATGGCTCGACGTGTAGAACAGACCGGGATTATCGTCCATAACCTTGGCGAAAGCCGTCGTTATGCTTTCGTCGGTAGCCTCATCGTTGCCGCGCGATACGAGCATGATGAGCGCTTCTGACAGGTTTTCGTTCAAAAACGTTTTGAAGTACCCGATGACATCGGAGAGATGCAGATAGTTCCCGTCTTTTTTGAGTAGGTAGAAAATCCCGTGGTCGATACCGGGGTCGTCGCCCTTTCCGAGTCGGATATCAAAATAGCGGATTCCCTCGAGCAACTGCGTGGGAATGTAATCCTGCTGGCATTTTACTTGCGAGGATTGGGGCTCAGTGTCGTTGTCCACGCTGCAGGTGCCCGAATCGTGCGTACCCGGGATGCTCAGCTCGTCGAGGAACTTGTTGTCGTCGACGTATTTCATCCAACATGGCCCATCGACGCAGCTGCTGTACGTGATCCAGTCGAGGCTGCTAACCGTGGCATCGTTCTTTTTCATGTCGTAACCGATAAGTTCGAGCTCCCACGGAATGCTCTTACTCTTATGGCAGATCTTATTGTTGTCCTGGTCTTTGCCGTTCGATTCTATTGCCAAGTACTTAATGTCTTTTTTCTCGGTTTCTTTCTCGACCGTGCGGTCTCGGATGATATAGGTTCCGTTTGATTGGCGCTCGAACGCAAAAGCGCGGCTGGGCTTGTTGTCATACTCGCCGCCCCATACGTGGATGACCTTTCCATCTTTGTCCGAGTCGTCGTCGACCGACCAAATGCTGTAGCCCGTCTTTTTATGCTCTTCGAAATTGAGCAAGGTGCGGATAGCATACCAGTTTGTATCGTCATTCTTGGTCGTTACGTTCTCAAGGATGAGCTTGTTGGACGTACCGTCATTAAACAGGTGGCAGACGTTGCCGCGAACGTTGCCGTCTTGGTTGACGCTTGCAGTACGAAAATAGTCCGCGGGGCGAAGGCGAATGACGAAATTACCGAGGTGCTCCGCCGGTTTGGGCGTGTCGTCTGCAAATGCCGCTCGCAGGGGAATGCCCGGTGCCGCGGTTTCTGGCAGGCTTGCAAGTGGCGACAGCGCCGCAAGACCTAAGCCCAGCGTAAATGCTCGGCGGCTGATGGCATGGTGTTCGGTCATAACTCCTCCATTCGCAGCGTGCGGCTGTACGCTCGTTTTGGACACTATACTGCCCAGATGTTTAAAGGCGTCGGCTTAATTGCCTGCGCGGCGCTATAAATCGGCGGGCGGACGTGTTGGGATGCTTGCCCATTTTGTGTCGCCACCGCGCTTGGGGGAGTGGTTTTGGTGCCCGGCGCCTTTGCGCTCGTTAGCTACCGGCATAAGAAAGGGAGGGCCGGTGATGCGGCCCTCCCTTGGTGCGAGGCGCTGGGCCACCGTCGCTTGCTTGCGCTGCGCCCATGTTTCCCGTTGCGCTCGCCAGTCGCTTAGCGCTTGATCTCGATATCGTCGAGCTTGACGTCCATGGCCTCAGTCTTGGCCTTGGCGATGTCATCGGCAAATTCCAGGGACTTCATCATGGCTTCGACGGCGTCCTTGTGCTCCTCGACGTTGTCGATGCGCACGTACACGCTGCCGCCCTCAACGTCGGTGAAGTACTCAGTCGTTACGCCGCCCGAGTGCGTGAAGTAAGCACTGCGCCAGGTCTTGCCGTTGTATTTAACGGGGTCGCTTTCGGTCCATCCGGAGTTGGCCTTCCACTTTGCCTCGTAGTCGAACAGCTCGTCGGCGTTCTTGTCGGGGTCGAAGACAGGAATGAAGCGGTCGCTCGCGTGTTCGCTTTCGGTGAACTTAAACTGGGCCCTGTCGGCCGTGTCGCCGGCAACGTCGGTAATCTCGACGCCCTCGGGGACCTCGACCTTAAACCAAATGAAGTCGGTCCTCATATCCACGGCTGACTTTTCTGCTCCGCCGCCACCGCTGCTGCCGGTAGCGCCACCGCTTCCGCCGCAACCCACCAGGGCAACCGCGGCAAAAAGACTCATGCAGAGGGTGAGAATCGCAAAGGCCTTCTTTTTCATGGTCGTGTCCTCCTCGATCTGTAACCGCCCATGGATTACCTGTCTTTACTGTACGCGTGGACGGCTCGCTAGGGTGGGCCATGTGTCCCATTCTGAGGGCCGGATTTGCGCCGACAAGTGGCAATATGCGCGGGTCCAAAAGAGGGGAGGGCCGATGCCTGTCGGCCCTCCCCGGGGTTGGGTGCCCGTTGCTTTAATGGGGCGCATGTGCGCAGGTGCGCGTAGGCGCGTGCGGGTGTCCCGTTACTTGAGCTCGATGCTCGAAATCTCGACTTCGCGCGCCTCGGAAACTGCCTCTGCCATGTCATCGGGGAATTCGATGGAGTTGAGGAGCGCCTCGGCTTCTTTCTTGTGCTGGTCGAAGTTCGAGATGAGGACGTAGACGCTTCCTGGTTCAACGTCGGTAAAAAGGATGGTTGAGATACCGCTGTTGTCTTCGTACGTTCCGACGAGCCACGTCCTGCCGTTATATTCGACGGACCCGCCATCCTTCCACTGGAACGTATCCCCCTTCTTTTCTGCCTGGTCGGCGTGGGACTCCTCGGCCGTCAGCGCTTTTTTCCAAACGGGGATAAAGCGATCGGCCGAGGCGTTCTCGTCTTCGGGGAAGGTGAGCTGAACCCTGTCGGCATTCTTGCCGGCGGAGTCGCTTACGCCGACACCCTCGGGCATCTCGACCTTAAACCAGATAAAGTCGGTCTTCTTGGCGACGGGGGCCTTTTCCTTGCTCTCGCTCTTGGCGGTGCTGCCGCCTCCGCCCGATGCGCTCCCGCCGCAGCCGACAAGGGCAAATGCGGCAAAGAGGGCGATGCAAAGGGAAAGAATCGATAGGGTCTTTTTCTTCATGGTGGTGTCCTCCTTGTCTGCCGATGACATCACGACGCCGCATGCTGTTGGGGTGCTGATTGCGCTGGCGGCGGATGTCTCTGCGTGCTGTGCGGCTTATGCCTCCGTTCATTGCTTGTGGCCGTTGTCCGGCCGTGCCCCAACGGGTTCCTTGCTTATAGATATGCCCCAGCTTGTGCTGCCCGGAAGTCTCGAAAGGTGGGCCATGTGTCCCATGTTTGTGTCGCTGCCGCCTATCGTGTGCCATAGAAATCCGCGATGGCCAGGTGCGCTGACGCCCATGTGCTTATGGGCTAGACTTAGCACCATTATGTGATCGATGCGGTCGGTCGGCGGTTGCCACCCGACCGATGTATATGACTTGAAGGTGCATGCGTATGAGCCAAGAGATGATGGACAAGACCTGCCGCGGGTTTGCCGAGGCGCTTGCCGCGCGCGAGCCGGTGCCCGGCGGCGGCAGCGCGAGCGCCTTTGTGGGTGCGCTGGGCGCCTCGCTGTGCGGGATGGTCGCGCGCTACGGCGCGACCAACCCCGCGCTTGCCGATCGCGCGGATGACCTGACGCGCGCGTTTGCCCAGGCTGATGAGCTGGCCCAGGAGCTTGTCGAGTTGGTTGCCGAAGACGTTCGTGCCTATGGGCAGGTGTCCGCGGCGTACGGTATTCCGCGTGGCGATCCGGCTCGAGCGACCGCGATTCAGGATGCGCTGCATGTGGCCGCTATGCCGCCGTATCGCATTATGGATGCCTGCGGGCGTGCACTGGCGCTGCTCGAGGACATGGCCGACAAGGGTTCGCGTCAGCTGCTGTCCGATGTGGCGTGCGGCGCCGTGTTCTGCCGTTCTGCTATGCAGGGCGCGAGCTTGACGCTCTTTGCGAACACCACGTCTATGAAGGATCGCGCTCGTGCTGAGGAGCTCGAGACGGCGTGTGATGAGTTGCTCGACATGTGGTTGCCGCGCGCCGATGCGCTGGCGCGCCGCGCCGCCGACGCTGCAAGGAAGAGAGGGTAGCCATGGCTGAACTGCTGAAGGGTGCTCCCGTCGCCCGCGCGTTGACTGAGGAACTTGCTGCTCGCTGCGCAGCCCTGCGCGAGCGAGGCGTTGTTCCGACGTTGGCTATCGTGCGTGTGGGCGAACGCGAGGACGACCTATCCTACGAGCGCGGTGCGCTCAAGCGCTGCGAAAAAGTGGGGATTGAGGCTCGTCGCGTTTTGCTTTCTGCCGATGTTTCGCAGGACGAACTGTTGACGGCCATTGAGGACATCAATACCGATTCGTCTGTTCATGGCTGTCTGATGTTCCGCCCGCTGCCCGCCGGCCTTGACGAGGATTCGGTTGCCGCAGCACTCAATCCTGCCAAGGACGTTGACTCCATGACGCCGGCTTCGCTGCTCACCACGCTTTCGGGGCGCGGCGAGGGTTTTGCCCCCTGCACAGCCGAAGCCGTGCTTGCTTTGCTGGATCATTACGGCGTTGAGCTGGATGGAGCTAAGGTTGCTGTGGTCGGGCGCTCGCTGGTGATCGGGCGTCCTGTTGCCGCCATGCTTACGGCGCGCAATGCGACCGTGACGACGTGCCACACGCATACGCGCGACCTTGCTGCCGAGTGCCGTGCTGCCAACATTGTGGTTGCGGCCGTTGGACGCGCGCGTACGATTGGCGCGGATGCGGTTCGCGAGGGCCAGACGATCATCGATGTTGGCATTAATTGGGACGAGGCCGCTGGCAAGCTGGTCGGGGATGTCGATTTTGATGCTGCGGAGCCGGTTGTTAACGCCATCACGCCCGTGCCGGGCGGCGTGGGCGCTGTGACGACGGCGATCCTCGCCAAACACGTGATCGAGGCGGCCGAGCGCGCATCGAAATAGGCGTTTTGGGCTGTTTGAGGGGTTAGCTCTATACCCCGTGGACAGAAAATGCCAAATATGAGTACTGTTGCCAAGATAGTCACATATATTTTAGGCCAAATAGGCTCTCTAACGATATTTATTATCGATAGAGAGCCTATTTTATTGGACCTATGAGGAATTACATCATCTAATTTTTGAACAAATGTAGACTTTCGACACCCATACGTAGCAAAATTGCTGTTACTAAATTGGTGACAGTACTCATATTTGGCATTTTTTGACCACAGGGGTTGCCAGCGCCGTGGTTTCGCCCTTTCTGCGCCGAAGCGATACACTGTTATCGTTTGATTTCTTCGCTCAAGGAGGATGCGCATGCCGTGCACAACGATTTTGGTTGGTAAGAACGCGAGCTACGACGGGTCGACGTTGGTCGCCCGCAACGAGGATTCGTCCAACGGGGTGTTTGAGCCCAAGCGTATGCGTGTGGTGCATCCCGACGAGCAGCCGCGCGTCTATACGAGCGTCCTGAGTCACCTGACCGTTGAACTGCCCGATAACCCCATGCGCTACACGAGCGTCCCCGATGTTGTCCCGGGCCACGGCATCTGGGCCGAGGCCGGTTTCAACGAGCTCAATGTGGGCATGTCCGCAACCGAGACGCTCACCACCAACGAGCGCGTTCGCGGCGCCGACCCGCTCGTCGACTACGTGCCCGCCAAGGGCAACGAGGACGAGGACGGCTATGTTCCGGCGCAGCCCGGCGGTCTGGGCGAGGAGGACATGGTGACCCTGGTGCTGCCATATGCCAAATCCGCCCGCGACGGCGTACGCATTCTGGGTGACCTGCTCGAGCGTTATGGCACCTACGAGAACAACGGCATCGCCTTTAGCGACGTGGACGAGATCTGGTGGCTCGAGACCATCGGCGGCCACCACTGGATCGCCAAGCGCGTGCCCGATGACGCCTATGTGACCATGCCCAACCAGCTGGGTATCGACAGCTTTGACCTGGATGACGCCGAGGGCGCCCAGGCCGACCACATGTGCTCCGCCGACCTGCGTGCCTGGATGGCCGAGTGGCATCTGGACCTGACGCTGGGCGTCGATGGCGACGGCCCGGCTGCGATCTTTAACCCGCGCGAGGCCTTTGGCTCGCACAGCGACAGCGACCATGTCTACAACACGCCGCGCGCCTGGTACATGCAGCGCTGCCTCAACCCCAGCGATGTGTGGGACGGTTCCGAGGCCGACTACACGCCCGAGAGCGACGATATCCCCTGGAGCCGCGTGCCCGAGCGCAAGGTGACCATCGAGGACATCAAGTACGTGCTTTCGAGCCACTACCAGGGCACGGAGTACGACTGCTACGGCAGCAAGGGCACGCCCGCCACGCGCGGTGCCTATCGCCCCATCGGCATCAACCGTAACAGCCAGCTCGCCGTGCTGCAGCTGCGCCCCTATGCGCAGCCGGCCTACCGCGCCGTGCAGTGGATGGCCTTTGGTTCCAACTCGTTTAACGCGCTGGTTCCGCTGTACGCCAACGTCGAGACCATGCCCGAGTACTATGCCGATACGCAGGCTCGCGTGACGTCCGAAAACTTCTACTGGGCTAACCGCCTGATCGGAGCGCTGGCCGACGTCCGCTTCCATGAGTGCGGCCGCGCTGTGGAGGACTACCAGGAGAAGGTCGGTGGCATGGGCCACAAGCAGATCCATGACGTCGACGCTGCCGTAGCCGCGCTGCCCGAGGCCGAGGTGCCTGCCGAGCTTGCACGCGCCAACGAGGCCTTTGCCGAGCGTGTTCGTGTAGAGACCGATGCTCTACTGGGTAAGGTGCTCTACACCACGAGCTGCGCCATGAAGAACTCTTTCGCGATGAACGACAACGTGAGATAGGGATTTCCCGTCGATCGAATAGCGCTAAAACGCTTTGTCGCTTTCACTCAATCTTGGGTACAAGAACGCCAATGCAGTTGTTTGTGATTGGAGACAACCATGGTTATGAAACTCGATCAGCTTGTTAACGGCGCCATCAACGTGGGCTTTGGCGCTGCCGCCGTTGCTGTCGAAGGCGGCAAGAAGGTCCTCGACGACCTTAACACCAAAGGCGAGCAGGTCCGCAAGGACACCGCCACCCCCGATATCGCCCGCAGCGTGTCCGACATGTTCGAGCAGGCCGGCGGTACCATCTCCGATCTGACCGAGCGCTTGGGCATGCAGGGCGAGACCGCGGCCCAACGCGTGCTCGACGAGCTCATTCTGGCTCGCGTCCGCGTTATGACCGCGCCCGAGCGTACGGCCTTCCTGGCCCATGTGCGCGACATCGTCGATTCGGTCGAGGACAACGTGACCTCGGTGCCCGTCGAGTCCGTTGAGCCCGACGATGCGAAGGATACCGAAGAGGCCGAGTAGCAGCGCAGATGGCAGATTCCACCACCGATTACAACAATCTAGATCCCTTGGGTGACGAGGCGGCGGTTGTCGATGAGGTCGACGCCGCCGTCTCGGGCGCTCGCAAGAAGCCGCGCGCTGTCGATATGGTGCCAGAGGAGCCCGACGCGATGGCGCCGGACGAGGAATACCAGCTCACGCCGGCGGGTCGTCGCGAACGCATCGGGCAGATTGTTCGCCTGGTCAAAAAGTACCGTGTGTGGGATAACCTTACGCCGGTTCGTTTGCGCCGCCTGCTTGAGGAACTCGGCCCCATGTTCGTCAAGATGGGGCAGATTCTGGCCAACCGGTCCGAGATTTTGCCGCAACGCTTTTGCGACGAGCTACGTCGTCTGCGCTCCGACGTGGAGCCGGTGCCGTACGAGGTCGTACTCAGTTGTCTGGAAGAAGAATACGGCCTGCGCCTGGGGGAGATGTTCGATGCGATCGACCCCAATCCGCTTGGTAGCGCATCGCTCGCGCAGGTGCACCGCGCTCGTCTGGTGACGGGCGAGGACGTGGCCGTCAAGGTGCAGCGCCCCGGTGCGCAGCAGGTTATGGCACAGGACATCGATATCATCCGCTCGGTGGTGCGTATCGTTTCCAAGTTCGTCAACACCGATCAATTCGTTGACCTGCACGGCGTAGTCGAGGAGTTGTGGACCTCGTTTCGCGAGGAGACCAACTTTTTGGCCGAGGCCAAAAACCTCAACGACTTCTACGAGTTCCATAAGAGCGTTCATGGCGTGACGTGCCCTAAATCCTATCTGGACCTGTGCACCGAGCACGTGGTGGTTATGGACTACGTCGACGGCATTTCGATCGCCGATCCTGAACGCTTGGTGGCCGAGGGCTATGACTTGGAAAAGATCGGTGCCGCAATCGTCGAGGATTACTCGACGCAGGTGCTCGATGACGGCTTTTTCCATGCCGACCCGCATGCGGGAAACATTATTCTCAAGGACGGCATCGTTTACTTTATCGACTTGGGCATGGTCGGACGCATGTCGAGTCACGATCGCGGTATCGTCAAGGACATGATTTTCGCCGTGGCCGAGGGTGACGTGCCCAAGCTCAAGGATTCGCTCATGCGCTTCGCCGTGACGCGTGGCGACTCGGCCGAGCTCGATCATTCAGCGTTTTTGTCCGACCTTGACTTTATCGTGGCTGACTTTGCGGGCCTTGACCTGAAGGATCTGGATATCGGCGAGTTTTTGACCTCGCTGCTAAACCTGGCGCGCAAAAACGATGTTGAGCTGCCGAGCGTGGTGACGATGTTCGCCCGCGGTATGGTGACGCTCGAGGGTTTGCTGACCGAGTATATGCCCAACGTCAACATGATCCAGATCATCCAGACGCACATCAAAAACGAAAAAAGCACCTATGCGCGCGTGCGTGATATGGGACGCGATCTTGCCGCGAGCAGCTATCGCGCGGCGAAGGGCTCGCTCGAGGCGGCCGAGTATCTTGGCCTGGCTTCGCGCATGCTCACGCGCGGCCAGCTTAAGGTGAACACGCAGATCATGAGCAGCGATAAGGCGCTGCGACAGTTGGGCGGAATTATCGACCGTATGTCGATGGCAATTGTGATTGCTGGCCTGTTTATCGGTTCGTCGGTGGTGTACTACGCGCGCATCGAGCCGGTTGTGTTTGGTATCCCGGTCATTGGCTTTATGGGCTACGTCAGCGCACTGGTGCTGGCGCTTATGCTGGGCCGCAATATCTGGCTCAACAGTCACGGCGGCAAGCACTAGAGGCCGCGACCGTCACCGCATTTTCCTATCGCAAACAATAGCTTTTACCTTGGGCTTCGCCTGCGTGCGAGGCCCTTTTGCGTGATACCATTTTGACGGTAATAATCGATGGCCTAGATGGTGGTGCGGAGACGCACGAATGCGCGGTTTACCTGCGCGTTTGGGAGAATTGGGGTGCAAGTCCCCGGCTGTACCAGTAACCGTAATTCCTCTTGGCTCGGGATGTTCGCGTCGCAGATCGGACGACGTGCCCGAGTCGTTAAGGTTAAGTCGGATCGCCTCCCATCTTGCATGCGGCTGCGGCGTATGCCGCCGGTGTGCATAGGGCTCTGGAGGGAAGGGGGACCCCGATGGGGGAACTCGAGCGCAACATGCGCGATGACGTGGGGCAGCCTCAAGGCAACGCTCCAAGTACAGACAATGGGAGACAAATGGATATGTTTGTGGACGAGCGCCAGCGCGTCTCGCATCGCCGTGGCGCAATTGCGCGCGGCGTAGCCAAGCGCGGCCTGGTGGCATTCCTGGCCTTCGCGATGGCCTTTGGCACCACGCCGGCTCAGCTGTGGGCCGAGGGCGCCGAGGGCATTGCCGAGGCTGTGGCTCAGGCTGCGACGCCGGACGAGAACGCAGCGCTTGCGGGCGGTGCCGCTGAGCAGAGCGGCGCCGAGGTTTCGGATTCTGGGAGCGCGCCTGCAGCTAGTGCCGCCGCAACAAAGGCAGCAACTGGCGACGAAGGCTCGGCGACGGGGGAGAGCCCTGTCGCGAGCGAGCAGTCTTCAGCGGCATCCGCTGGCCAAGCAGGATCTGCCGCCGCGGCTGCCGTTCAGACAGAGAACCCGACAGAAACCGGCGATGTCGCCAAGAAGCAAGTCGAGGTCTCGTTCTCGATTATCGGCACCGATGCCGACGGCAAGGCTCAGACCTGGGTGGCACCTACGCAGCTCAAGCTCGACGAGGGCGCGACGGCTGCGGATGCCTTCATTAAGTTGCAGGAGAAGACGGGCTTCAAGGCGAAGTACGAACCGAACACGGCATACGGTTTCTACCTCGAAAGCATCACATCCCCGAGCGATGGCCGCACGCTTGCCTACGATCCGACGAATCATGCCTTCTGGCAGCTGTTCGTCGACGGTGCGTCTTCCTCGGTTGGCGCGAGCAGCGTTAAGCTCGCCCCGGGGCAGAAGATTGAGTTTGCCTTTACGGGTGGTAGCGCATCCCCTGTCGTTAAGGACCAGCTTGCTGCGAATGTGACCGTCATTGGTCGCGATGCCCAGGGTAAGACTCAGACCTGGGTCGACAACGCGCAGTATGTGGTGACGTCCGGTTCGAGCGCGCTCGATCTTACGAAGGTCGCACTCGAGGCGAACGACATTGACGCCGTTGCTGCGGGCTCCTTCATTCTGAGCCTTAAGTACAACGGCGTTGAGCTGGGTACGCCGTTCGATTATTCGACCTATTGGCAGCTGTTCATCAACGGCAAGTCGAGTGACTATACGGCGGACAATGTCACCATCCATGCCGGCGATACCGTCACGTGGTTCTACGGTGGCTGGGGCGACCAGTTGCCCTCTGATTCCGTTCATGCTTCCGTTCAGGTCCTCGGTAAGGACAAGGACGGCAAGCAGCAGGTTTGGGCTTCGACGGGCCAGACGAGTCTCAAGGCGGGCTCTACTGCCAAGGATCTTCTTGAGCAGACCGGCCTTAAGCTCGATGCTGGCGAATCGTCTTGGGGCTGGTTCCTCAACGGCATTTATTCGCCGTTCGATGATGAGTCCTATTGTGGCTATGATGCTGCGACCAATAGCTATTGGCGCTTCTACGTAAATGGCAAGTTCGCCGACGTTGGCGCCGGTGCCTATGAGCTCCAAGAGGGTGACGCCGTCACCTTTATGTATGGTGCTGACGCCGATGCCCTTCCTGGCCAGGTTCTTGGTTCTGTCGATGTTATCGGTCCCGATGTCAACGGCAACAATACTCGCTGGGGCTCGGCAAGCAACGTTTCTCTGCCCGAAGGCTCTACGGCTCAGGATTTCATCGAGACGGTTCTGAAGGCAAAGCGCGTTGATTACAAAGCCTCCCAGAGTGGTGCATATTGGTTCCTGAATTCCATTACTTCGCCGTTCGATCACAAGCCGTATGTATGGGATGCTGCGACCAATAAATATTGGCACCTGTATATCAATGGAGAGCCCTCCTTACTCTGCGCCAATCAGATTACGCTCAAGAGCGGCGATAAGGTTACGCTTGCCTATACCACCGACGATTCGGCCATGCCCGATCCCGACAAGATTGTCGTGGACCCGAGTGCGACGACTCCTGATTGGGATGCCGAGTGGGCCGGCTACGGCAACAGTGGCAACGGTTCGACCGTAACGGATGCCAAGACGCCTGCGCAGGCCGCCGGTCTTAAGTGGGCCTTCGATTGGAAGGCCGAGTCTGGCCAGCAGTATGCCAACTGCAGCGAGCCTGTCATTGCTAACGGTTTTGTGTACATCGCGACCGAGAACGAGCTCATTAAGATCGACTCGTCCACGGGCAAAAAGGTTGCCTCTGCGCCGCTTGCCTCCAAGGTGAGCTACACCTCTCGTCCGATCTATACCAACGGCCTTATCATCGTTCCGCTCAACGGCGGTGCGGTCCAGGCGATTACTGCGGACAAGCTGATCTGCAAGTGGCTGACGCCTGGTTTGACGGACTTGACGCAGAGCTCCTGCACCGTGATTTCGGACGGCGAGTACGTCTATGTTGGTACGGTCGATATTTCGTATGACGAGAACTACAACGCGACCTACGGCAACGGCTCCCTGAAGCGTATCAAGATTGCCACGGGCGAAGTTTCTTGGCAGAACATTGACCCCTCCGAGGGCTATTATTGGACTGGCGCTGCGCTGACGGATAAGTACGCCATTGTTCCTACGAGCGCGGGCACGCTTAAGTGCATTGATAAGACGACGGGCGATGTCGTTTCGACCATGAAGCTCGGCGCTGTCGCAAATGCCGATTGCATTGCCGATCCGTCCAATGGTTCGACCTTCTATCAGATGACGCACGACGGAAAGCTCCATGTGATTTCGCTTTCGGCAAAGGGCGTGCTGAGTGAACAGAAGACGGTTGATCTGGGCCTTACGAATAACATGAGCGCCCCGGCGGTGGCTGGCGAAAACTTGATTGTCGGCGGACAGACGGCTACTGGCTCTGCTCTGGTTCTCTATAACCTGAAGACGGGTAAGACCACGATGGTCGCTGCTGCCGACGGCAAGGCGCTGCCGGCTGGCCTCAACGGTATTGCTGCTACTCCGCTGGTGAGTGTTCAGGACGGCAAGACCTATGTGTACTTCACTGTTAACAGCGCGGATAGCAAGGATTACGTCAACTACTCTGCTGGTGGTGGCGTGTATCGCTATACGCTCGGCGATGCAGAGGCGACGCAGATTTATGATGCGGCTGGCCATTACCAGTACTGTGACTCTCCGGTCATTGCCGATGCATCTGGCAACCTGTACTACATCAATGACTCGGGCACGCTGTTCAAGCTCGGGGCCGTTGAGTCTTGGACGGTTGCCTTTAATTCCAACGGCGGGTCTGCTTGCGACACTAAGTTTGTTGCTACGGCCGATGGCAAGCTGGTCAAGCCGGCCGATCCGACGCGCGATGGCTACACTTTCGGCGGTTGGTATACCGATGAGGCTTGCACGCAGGCGTATGACTTTAGCACGCCGGTGACGGCCGATCTGACGCTGTATGCCAAGTGGACCAAGAATGCTGTTAACCCTGGCGGCAATGGCGGTGCTGGTTCCAACGGCGGTAGCGGTTCTGGTACCGGTTCCGGCACTGGCACTGGCGCTGGCGCGGGTTCTGGCTCCGGCTCGAAGGGCGGCGCTATTGCCCCGGGCAAGAAGCCGGTGACCAAGACGACGGTGTCGACCAAGAGCGAGACCAAGGACAACAAGTCCAACAAGAAGGACTCCGATAAGTCCGATAAGAAGGACGAGAAGAAGTCTGACAAGAAGGACAGCAAGTCCGACAAGAAGTCCGATTCCAAGTCCGATACGGGTGCTGCTTCCACGACCACTGCTAAGAAGTCCTCTAGTACTGCCGAGCAGGAGACTGGCACCAACCCGCTCGCCATCGTTGGCATCGCCGCCGGCGTGATTGGCCTTGCGCTCATCGCCGTCTTCGTGCTGACCAAGCGCGGCAAGGGTGACGGTAATGCCCGATAAGCCCAAGGAGACTAACGGGCAACAGCCCGACCCCTCGTTTATCCAGCTCGATGATCCAAAGCAAAAGGGCGCCGCTTCGGCGGCGTCCGCCCCTCGTCGCAAGGCGCTCCTTGGTGTTCTGACTGCCGTGTGCACCATTCTGATCGTCGTCTCGCTGGGTTTCGTCCATCCTTCCACAAGCGGTGCCTGGTCCATCGACTGGATCATTCAGACCGTGACGGGGGAGAGCGTCGTCACCAAGGACACCAAGGCGTCTGGCTCGACTACGACTTCGGTCGAGGCCAGTTCCAAGGATTCCAAGTCATCGAATGACGCAAAAGACGAGTCCAAGGACGATTCCGAGTCTTCAAACAAGGAATCGGATAAAAGCTCGGATAGCAAGAAGTCCGATGGTCGGGACGGCAAGAAGTCTGGAGATAAATTCGCTGCCCAGAATACGGGAGCCGGCGATACTTCTAATGTGTCTGGCGGTGCTTCTTCGGGCGGCGGTCAGTCGTCTGATGGAGCCTCCGGCTCTAATGGCGGAAGCGCTCCCTCGGGCGGCCAGGGCGGCTCGCAGGAGTCCAACTACGTAACGGTAACGGTTTCGGTCACATCGAGCGCCGTGGGCAATCCTGTGTCCTCTGGTGGCACCTTTACCTTTAACGAAGGTGCTACCGTCTACGATGCCCTGTGCGCGCTGGGCCTTTCTGTCAACGCACAGGGCTCGTCGTACGGCACGTATGTCTCCGCGATTGGTGGCTTGACCGAGAAACAGCACGGCGGCACGAGCGGCTGGATGTACTCCGTCAACGGCACAACGCCCATGACGGCCTGCAGCAACTACGTTCTCTCCAACGGCGACAACGTGGTCTGGTATTACGTTACAGGCTAGAGACCTCGACATAGCGCGCCAGACGGGCGGTTCGGATAAACATCCGGGCTGCCCGTTTTTTCATGCGTAGAGGACTGGGTCGCCGGGGACCTCGACAAATAAAAAACCGGCTGGAACGAGAATTCCAACCGGCTATACATTCAAGCAAATGTCGAATCGACTACGAGCGAGCGCCTTCGAGGAAGAAGCGACGGCTAAAGTAGTTGTACCAGGTGACCAAGAACGTGGCGATGGCCTTCATGGCCTGGTAGCCGATACTCAAAAACGTGACACCCACAAACATGTACAGGTCGTTGAGCCCCAGACCGATCACCGACAGGATGGTGAAGATCGTGAACTCGCGCTTGCGGCTCATGCCCTCGCGATGGTCGAACACGTACTTCATGCTGAGCCAGTAGTTGACCACGACGGACGTGATGAACGAGACCGTGGTGCTCATCAAAAAGTCGAGGTGGAACAGCTCGACGAGCGCAATGAGCATACCCCAGTCGATGCCAAAGGAGATAAGGCCCACGACAGCGAACTTGAGGAACTGCTTAGTATGAGGTTGTGCCAGTGCCTTGCGCACGTAATCACATCCAATGCGTTGATGAATCGAGCAGAGGATACTTTAGAGCTTTTGCAAGGGAAACGTAAGGTCTTTGCCAAGAACTATACGAACTCGCCAAATTATCAAGTGCTAATCCGCAAACGTTGAAAATTTGCCCGTAAACGAGCGGCACCCACGGACGATACTGCGCTGAGCGCGCGTCGTCCGTGGGCGCCGTAATGCTGCAGGGGTGTCGAGCTATTTGGTCTCGTCGCCCTCCAGGAAGATCTTTCGGGTCACAAAGTTGTAGACCATGACAAGCGCGGTGGCGCAAATCTTGGCGATATTGGCTTCGAGCCCCAGACCGGCGTTGAGCGCCAGCACGATACCGTCGTTGAGCACCAAACCAATCATGGACAGCACGACAAAGATAATGAACTCGCGGCGGCGGCTCATGCCCTCCTTGTGCGCAAACACGTACTTCATGCTGGCGACGTAATTAAAGATGAGTGAGACGATAAAGCCGCTGGTGTTGGCGATTAGGATGTTGAGGCCCAGACCGTAGTGGAGCAGATTCATAATGCCAAAGTCGATGACCGTGGCAATGACGCCGACGACGCCAAACTTCATAATCTGCGCAAGGAGCTTTTGCATGGTACCTGCCTTAGGGTGGCGCTGGGGCGCCGTGGGGATGACAAACCCAGCAAGTTTAGCCAATCCCCGCGGGTGGAGCTAGGCGCGCTCCTCGATAGCACCGTTTCTATATGCATCGAGCAGTTGGCGTAGGTCCTGGATCTGGCTGCGGATCTTGGCGCCGGTATCGGTGTCGCTCACCATGCGGCGGCGGTCGGCCTCGTCAAAGCGGTTGGTCTCGCTTTCGATATCGATGTTGCGGGTGAGCGCCTCGGCAACGGTGGTAAAGGCCTGGTGCGACTTGAGGCGGCACCCTCGCGAGCTCGAGATAAGCGTGTAGCCGGCGATGCCCGTCTTGGGATGGTAAGCGCGGCAGAATCCGCCATCGATGACCAGCAGCTTGCCCTCGGCGCGGATGGGCTGCTCGCCCTTGGTGGTTTTAACGGGCGTGTGGCCGTTGATGATGTGACCGGTCGGTGAGCATGCCATGGGCGCGACGCCAAACTCGCGCATGATGTCGTCGCAGACCGAGGGCGACTTGGTAAGCGTAAAGTACGGGTCCATCGGCTCGACCCAGGTGCTCTTGTCGGCGATATAGGCGCGCTCAAAGGTACGCACCAGGCGTCCGCTGGCGGGTGAGTTAAAGCCAATCCACAGGTACCACATCCAGTCGAGAGCGTCGCGGTCGCCCACGCGCCAGGCGCGGCGGGCGATGTGGTCGCAAAAATCGAGATAATCGCGGCCAGCGTGCCAGGTGCCCAGGCAGTTCATGCTGCTAAAGGTGCCGTCTTCGTTGAGCGGCACGCAGCCATGGAACAGCAGGTTGCCGTTGGCGACCTTGTACATCGAGCCGTGGGAATAGAGGAAATCGATATGGCGATGCAGGTGATCGGCGGTGACAAACTCGGACACGAGCTTGTCGATGATGTGCTGCTCTTGGGGCGTGAGCGAATAGGGGTCCGCCGGGTCGACGGTGGGGAAGTCATTGGTCGTGAGCGGCCACACGCTGCCGTCGGCGAGCGTGACCGTGCCGGTGTCGTGATCGATTTTGTCGAGTAACAGGCGGTCGGTCATATCGAACTCGGGGTGGCGCTGGATAATCTGGCCCTCGAGCTTAAAGAGCAGCACGTTGATGGCCTTGATCAGCGGGGTGATGGGCTCACCGTCGGTGTAGGTGGCATCGGCAAAGGCGACAAGCTCACGCAGCGAGATGCCGTAGTCGTTCTCCAGGATCTCGTAATTGTCGTAGCGTAGGTTGTTGCGCAGCACCGTGGCGATGCAGGCGGGCTCACCGGCCGCAGCGCCCATCCACAGCAGGTCGTGGTTGCCCCACTGGATGTCGAGCGAATGGTAGGTGAGCAGGCGGTCCATAATCTTGGCCGCGCCGCCGCCGCGGTCGAAGATGTCGCCCACCAGGTGCAGGTGGTCGACGGCCAGGCGCTTGATGAGCGAGGCAAGCGACTCGATAAAGTCGTCGGCGCTTGCGGTCTCCAGGATGGACTCCACGATGCGCTCGTGATAGCGCACGCGATAGTTGTTCTCGTCCGGGTGCGTGTGCAACAACTCGTCGATGATATAGGCGTAATCGCGTGGGATGGCCTTACGCACCTTGGAGCGCGTATAACGGCTCGAAAGCGAGCGGGCAACCATAATGAGTTGGTCAAGCATCGTCTTGTACCAGGTGGGCGAGTCCTCGCGCTGGCTGCGGACCAGCTCGATCTTCTCGTGCGGGTAGTAGATGAGCGTGCACAGCTCGCCCTTTTCGTCAAAGGTGAGCGTGTCGCCAAAAATCTCGTCGACATGCTCGCGCACGACGCCCGAGCAGTTGTTGAGGATGTGCATAAAGGCCTCGTACTCGCCATGCACGTCGCTCATAAAATGCTCGGTGCCTTTGGGCAGGTTGAGGATGGCTGAGAGATTGATGATCTCGGTAAACGCGGATTGCTCGGTGGGGAACTGTCTCGACAGCAGGCGCAGATACTTAAAGTCTTGCGGGTTGCGATCGAATGCGACCATGAAACACCTTCCGATGGAGCTGGTAAAACTGATAAACAGCGTCAAACGTTTATCAGTATGCGCCGCTTTTGTTTCGATTTTGCGCCAGCGGCTGAATTGTCGGCTGAACGGTTTGGTAAATCGATTTAGTTGAGGTAGATATGGCGGTTGAGTGGAGACGACAGAGGGTGTTTTCTCAGATATTTATGCGTGGGGCCGGTGGAGACGATGGTGGTAAAGATGTTCGCTATTTTTGGTTCGATTTGGTAAATAGTGGACATATGTACCGTATGTAGGCTCACTGTGCGATAATTTGCGCAGCAATGAGTAAGGAGCCTCATATGAGTGATTTTGTCCTGACCTGTGAATCCGCCGCCGACCGAACCCGTGAGTTCTTTGCGTCGCGCAATATCCCCGTCGTGTGTTTTCATTACGAGATCGACGATGTTGTCTATACGGACGATCTGTATCAGTCGATTACGCCGGACGAGTTTTTTGCCCAGATTGCCGCGGGCGCCATGCCCAAGACGTCTCAGGTGAGCGTGGGCGAGTACGAGGAGTTTTGGGAGCCGTTTGTTGCCGAGGGTAAAGACGTGCTGCACCTGACGTTGTCGTCGGGTATTTCGGGCACGTATGGATCGGCCTGCGTTGCGGCGCAGATGCTCGCGGATCGCTATCCCCAGGGCGGCAAGGTGCGCGTCATCGATTCGCTGGCAGCGTCTTCGGGCTTTGGCCTGCTGGCGGAATGCGCCGCCGACGTGCGCGATAGCGGCGCTTCGCTCGACGAGACGGCCGCCTGGATCGAGGAGCACAAACTCAACCTGCACCACTGGTTCTTTTCGACCGATCTGTCGAGCTACCTGCGCGGCGGTCGCATTTCGGCTGCGAGCGCGATCATCGGCACGGCGCTTAAGATTTGCCCGCTTATGACGGTCGATTGCGAAGGTGGGCTGTCGCCACGTGAGAAGATTCGCACTAAGAAGCGCGCGATTTCCGAGATGGCTAAGACCATGATGGCACACGTGCAGGACGGTGCGGATTATTCGGGTAAGTGCATCATGTCGCACTCGGCGTGCCGCGAGGATGCCGAGGCAGTTGCGGCGCTGATTGAGGAACAGGTTCCGCAGCTTAAAGGCAAGATTGAGATCAATAACATCGGTACTCTGATTGGCTCGCATACCGGACCCGGTACGGTGGCGCTCTTCTTTATGGGCGACAAGCGCGTGGATTAATTTGCCCCATCACGTCGCTGCATGATTGCTCAAACGAAAACGGCCCGCCTCACGTTTGTGGGGCGGGCCAAGATGTTTTGCTAGCGTTTCTTTCCGCGGAAGAAGAAGCCGTGCAGTGACGGCTTGAGGCCGCGGTTGGCGCGATGCTCCTCGACGCGCTCGTGGATCGAAGCGACGCGCTCGATGACTTCGTCGGGAATCGGCACATCGGGATTCATGTTCTCGACCTGGCTGACCTCGGCGGCGGCGACCTGGTCGATAATGGGTACATCGTCGCGCGAGATGACAGGTGTGGCGTCTTCCTTCATCTTGCGATAACGCTGCATCATGTCGGTCTGTAGCTGCTGTGCCGAAGGCGGCGTCCAGATGATGGCGTTGGCTCCGGCGGCGATGGTTTCACGGATGCTCTCGGGCGTCTTGCCGCCCGGCGCGATGA
>DXLR01000123.1:0-2953 GCA_019414625.1 Collinsella sp. | reverse complement strand
CGCGCGATGCCCAGCTTGAACGCGGCCCGGCACAGCATCTCGTATTCGTCGCCGGTGAGCAGGACATTGAGCTGGCGTCAAAAGTTGATTAGTCATGCCGTGTATATACGTCCGGGGTGTTTTCGGCCAGATTCCAACAGTTTTGGGCCACTCCGGGAAGGAACAGCCGACGCTTCGCTGGGCTGAACCATCTGACTTGGTTCGGCGCACGCTTGTGCAATGCACAAATGTGCAATAGGATGTGAGCTATGAGCAACGAATATGTGCAGGGGACGCTGGAGCTGACGCGGGCGTTCGACGGCTGGTGGCTTCCCCAGCGTCCCCTGTGCTGCGACGATGACTACTCCCAGCTGGTGCGCCGGAGCCGCATCGACGCGCTCAGATGCAAGCACATCGAGGCGAATCCGGCAGCGCAGGTGAACATGCTCGTTGTTGACGTTGATTCGTCTGAGGGCCGTTTAATGAGCCTGTGGGGGCATCGGGACATGCCGCCCAACTTCATCGCGGAGAATCCGGCCAACGGCCACTGCCACGCGGGCTGGGTGCTCACCGAACCCGTCTGCCGCACCGACATGGCCAGACTCAAGCCCCTGAAGCTCCTGCACGCCGTCACCGAGGGGCTGCGCCGCAGCGTGGACGGCGACGAGGGCTATTCCGGCCTGCTCATGAAGAACCCGTTGAGCGACGCGTGGGACAGCGACCTGTGCCGCGAGGACACCTACGACCTGCCCGACCTCGTGGCCGCGCTCGAAGCGCACGGGGACATGCCGCCCAAGAGCTGGACGCGCACCAAACGCGCCCGCGAGGTCGGAGTGGGCCGCAACTGCACCCTGTTCGACGAGGCCCGCACCCTCGCCTACCGCGAGGTGCGCCGACTGCCTGACCGCACGCCCGCCTCCTCCGACCTGCTGCGCGAGTACGTGCGCCGCACCTGCCACGAAATCAACGCCTCGTTCCCCGACCCGCTGCCCGTGCGCGAGGTCAACGACACCGCCAAGAGCATCCACAAGTGGATCACCACGCGAAGCCGCATGTGGCGAGACGGTGCCGTCGCCAACGCCGCCACGTTCGTCGCCATCCAATCCGCACGCGGAAAGAAATCGGGCGAGGCCAGACAAAACGCATTTGAAGAGAAGTTCGCGCAGTACGCGCAGGAGGTGCTTGGACAATGACCATCCAGACAATTCGCAAGAAGCGCCCATTGCCCGCCAAGGAGTTAGCCGAGGCCTATGGGGTGTCCGTGCGCACGATCAAGTACTGGAATTCGCAAACGCGCGAGGACTGGATAGACGAGCAGGCAACGTTGCGCGAATCCATCCGCGCCTACCACGACGATGACGGCCACTCGTGGAGCCAGACCGCCGAACACTTCAACATGACCCAAGGTGCCGTGCGCCAACGCGCCTACCGCGCCCGCAAGGAACGCGAGGCCGAGGCAAAAGCCGCAAGGCCGGAGTAGCAAGTGACGTGAACGTATATACGTTCACTCGATTCGCGGTGCGAATCGGCTTGCCGGGAAGACCCGTACCCCATAGTCGGCAGAGCCTCCAGACCGCTCACGCGGCATCGTGCCACGACTGTGGCACATCACGTAACACCCGCACATCCTCACGGTGGTGCGCGGGTGTTACGTGATTCGAACCATCGGCCTGACAGGTCTCAGATCGCTCCAGCGAGCTTACGGCGCATGTACTCGCTGCGGCTGATGTGGTACCGCCTGGCCATCGCGGTCAGACCGTCCAGCGTGCTCTTGGGCATGCGGACGGACACGCTGACCATCTGCTCGTCGGGCTCGGCGAGATGGAGCCCGTAGTACACGCGCCCCGTCAGGTCGTCCGGGACAGTCTCGGACTCGGCCATCCGCTCATCCTCCAGCACCTGCTCCTCGGTCAGCCCGACCAGCGCCATCAACTGCCTGTCGCGTTCGCTGAAATCACTCATAGCGTCCTCCCATCGCCGCGCAGACGGTCTATCTCGCGCCTGAACTTCTTGGTCGGCGGCGTGAACGCGTGGTAGATCACCACGAGGTCGCCGACGACCCTGTACAGCATCTCGACGTTCCTGCCGCGCCCGTCGAGCCCTATCGCCATCCACGCGCCGGACTCGCGCTCCGCGTCCACCATGACGCTGCGGAACGCGGTCACCACGTCCTTCTCGGACAGTTCTGGGTGACGCTCCATCACCCTGTCAAGCACCTGGATCCTCATCAGCACCACCCGCGACACGAACGTATTACATACGCAATCATATCAGTGTCACACATCAGGTACAACCGTACCGCAACACGCTTCGAGCGGACGCAAGCGGCTTTTGCGCGGAGCATTTCCGGCCATTTGCCCAGCTTGTTCCGCGCTTCCGAGAAGGTGTGGAGTTGGGTTTTCTGTGATGCCGCGCGAGCGGTCTGGAGGCTCCGCCGACCATGGGGCATGGGTCTTCCCGGCAAGCCGATTCGCACCGCGAATCGAGTGATTGTAGCTACAATCACGTCGCTTGCTACTCCGGCCTTCGGCACTCGGGTTGTTGCTCCTGCGCCGAAGGGCGAGGGAGGCTGCGGGCTCGGTTCATGTACATGAACCGTCTAGCTTGCTTACCTTCGATTTGATGGGCATGTCCATGGACATATCCATGTGGATGTCCATGTGGGTGTCCATGGACATATCCATCTGAGCGCATAGGAAAACGCATGAGGGTGGATGATCGTTCGGGGTGACGCCTTCTTCCACGAATGGGAAGGGGCTCTTCCTTTTTCTGGAATGTCATCTTCCAGCGCCCTTCGCCTTGAGCTCCTTGAGCAGCATCGTCGCGTTGTCGCGGATGCTCGCGTCCGTGAGCGGGGAGAGCTCGTCCGCATAGGAGCGGCAGAGGAGCGCGTACACCCGTTCCCGCACCCAGGCGCTGCGCGCGATGCCCAGCTTGAACGCGGCCCGGCACAGCATCTCGTATTCGTCGCCGG
>DXLR01000122.1:0-2214 GCA_019414625.1 Collinsella sp. | reverse complement strand
AGAGACAGCCACCATGAGGGTCGAATACCGGAATCTCGCCAAGCACTTCGCCCGGCGCGTGGATGGACAGCAGCTGCACGCGGTCATCGGAAGAAGTGCGAATCAGCTTGACGCGCCCCTGCTCCAGTAAATACATGCGCTGATCGGTATCGCCTTCGGAGAAGATATAGTCGCCTTTATCGAACGTCGCATGCTTCAAATGCGGCAACAGCTCCTCGGCTTCGGCTGGCGATACCTGCTTGAACAATGCCGTATGCAACAGGATGTTTTCCTCGTCAGCAAAAGCGTTTGGCGTTTCCAAGCTCATCGCACCATCCTTATTGTCCTATGACCGTCGTCGCCCATCCGTCATATTGTAACGCGCCCCACAGGTTTCGTCAGGAGCACCCGTTGTCTAAATGAAAGTGCAACACCCGTTAGATTGGAAATTGCCTAGAAAACCAGTCCGAAGGGATGTCGCACCTATGGGAGAAGTATATTCGCACCTGTCGGAAGAGGAACGCCAGGTCATCCAGATCGAGGTAGGCAACGGCGCCAGCATACGCGGGATCGGCGCGATGCTGGGCCGCAGCCCGTCCAGCATCAGCCGGGAGATCAAGCGCAACACATGGTTCCCGTCCAACGAGAACGAGTCGTACCGCCCGTACCGGCCGAAAAGACTGAAGGCGGGGCCATGGACCGGCCGCTACTACATCGCCGGGCCCGCGCAGCGCAAGGCCGACCGCAGGAGATCCAAGCCACGAAAGCCCTACCGGCTGTCGCACGACCGCCTGTGGGCGCAGGTGGCCGAATGGCTGGGCCGCGGCTGGTCGCCGCTGCTCATCAGCGGCAGGCTGCGCGTCCTGTGGCCGGACGATGCGCTCATGCGCGTGTGCCCGGAGACCATCTACCGATGGGTCTACTCCAGCAGGCCGCTTCGGGAACGCTGGGCGCGGTGCCTGCCGCGAGGGCACAGGCGGCGCCGCAGGCACGGCGGCAGGAGGACGTCGCGCTTCCCGATCCCCGGCCGAGTGCCCATCTCCGAACGCCCGCCGGAGGCCGACGGCAGGAGCGCGTTCGGCCATTGGGAGGCCGACAGCGTCATCGGAGTGGGATGCAACCTGCACACCGAGGTGGAGAGGAGGACCAGGTTCCTCATGGCCCGCATCGTTCCGGACAAGACCGCCGGCGAGAGCGTCGGGGCGCAGCTGGACATGTTCTCGCCGCTGCCGGCCGGCGCGCGCGTCAGCGTCACGCACGACAACGGCACCGAGTTCGCCCACCACGAAAGGCTGCGCGACGGGCTGGGCATGGCCACGTACTTCGCCGACCCGTACTCCAGCTGGCAGCGGGGAAGCAACGAGAACCGCAACGGCATGATCCGCCGGTATCTGCCCAAACGCTGCGAGATCCGGATGGACATGGCAAAGGAGGTCAGGGAGATCGTCGACGAGATCAACAACCGTCCCATGCGCGTGCTCGGCTACCGCACGCCCGCCGAGGCGTTCGCCGACGAACTGTTAGAATTACAGGACCAACAAGGGTGTTGCACTTCTAAATAGACATCGGGATATCCGGTGCATGGGGCGTGGTGTGGTGGACTGATGAGTTGTTTGCCGATTACACTCATGGGTAGTTTTGATAGGAAGAAAGGGCGATTATGGCACGCGACACGATGACCTACGAATCCTATGAACCGGATTCCTTCGACAATCCTCCGAAGGGACCGGTGGGAGTTCACCGTGGCGCTCGTTCGGTAATGGCCCGCCTCTGCCCGTTCATCGTCGTTATTCTGGTGGCCGCGCTGTGCGGTGTCGGGGCCTGGGCATGGATTTCCGGAGAATACAAGAATGTAGTGGGAGGATCGTCCCAGACGGCGACCACGTCCAAGTCCGATTCGTCCAGCAAGGCTGAGACCAAGAACAGCACCAAGGATGATTCCTCGTCCACTTCGACCGATTCGTCCAAGGACTCGACTTCGGATTCGGCAAAGTCCGATACCGACAGTGACACGACATCCTCGAATGAGAATCAAAACTCCGATCAGCAGTCTCAGCAGTCCGAAGCCATCGCGACTGTGAATAAGGCCACGCAGGTGCGTGTGGTCAACGCCACAGGAATCCAAGGATATGCGGGTCAGCAGGCCGATGTGCTGCAGACCGCCGGTTACACCAGTGTCGAGGCGACCAATCCGAGCGGCACATTGCCGGCTTCTTCCGTGGTGTGGTATCAGAA
>DXLR01000121.1:0-48527 GCA_019414625.1 Collinsella sp. | reverse complement strand
TCGCACGGAGAGCACATTAAGTGCTCTCCGGCTCGTGCGGAACTCGCGATCGACCTTATATGTCTGCCGCCCGGCGGCGGGGCTCCCGCACAACGGGACCTCGGTTGGGTTCTATCCCTTTGGCAGTCGCTTCGCTTCTGCCCTACTTTGCTGGTATGGCGGTTTGGCGTTGGATCGGTTCTTTCTGATATATGCTGGTTGCGGCTCTTCTTTTGGGAGGAGTCGCTTTTTTGTTGCTAGGAGGTTGGCCCGTGGTTGATGGGGAGATTCGTTCTGAGCTGCTTTCCACAGATTGGAATCAGGAGTGGATGCGTCTGCAGGCCGCTCGGCATCGGGCTGATGATCCTTTTGAGTGGGATAAAAGGGCTCGGCATTTTCGGCCGCTTGAGACTGCCCCTTATGCTCGGGATTTTATAAAACTGCTGGCGCTTAAGCCTAGTGAGTCGGTGCTCGATATGGGGTGCGGAGCTGGATCGATTGCTATTCCGCTTGCACAAGACGGGCATCCCGTGATTGCCGCTGACTTTTCTCCTGCCATGTTGGGCACCCTTGATGCCGGCATTGAGTATTACGGACTCGAAGATCTTATTTCGCCGCTTGAGCTTGCCTGGGATAATGACTGGGATTTGGTTGGACCGGTCGCGAAAGCGGTAGATGTTGCCTTTGCCAGTCGCTCTGTCACCACGACCAACCTAAAAGGCGCGCTTGCCAAACTTGACCGTACGGCTCGCCGACGTTGTGCCGTCACGATGGTCGCCAACTCCAGCCCGCGTTATGACCTGCACTTGATGAATGCCATCGGCGCCTCGGTTACCTGTAGCAATGGTTTTGTGTACGCCTTTAACATCCTTATTCAGATGGGGGCGCTGCCGCAGGTCACGTATTTTGAATCGCCCCGTCGCGACACCTTCGATAGTCTCGAGGCGGGCGTGGCAGACTTTTCTCGCATGCTCGAACATGGCAACGAGGATAAGATCGACCGCCTGCGCGACTATATCGCCCACCACATGATCGAGAACCCCCATGCCGGCGAGCCGGGATCCAAGGGCGTACCGCAGGGACGCTACATGCTCGACCACATCCGCAAAGTCCGATGGGCGTTTATCGCCTGGGAGCCAGTCTCTGTGCCCCGCCCGTAGCCCATCTAAAGCTTGCATCGTCTTCCCGCGCGGCATCCGCATTCTTTGCGAACTGGGCAAACGCGCTCCACACCGCACCGTTCCTGCGCTATCGTGGGACAGCTCACGTAGATTAAGGCCCCATCGCGGGGCGCCCCATATATAGAAAGCGAGAACCCATGGCACTGACAGGAGCCCAGGTCAAGCAGCTTCGCAGCATGGCCCATCACCTCAACCCCGCCATCATCATCGGTAAGTCCGATGTCAACGAGGGCACCGTCGAGCAGACGGTTGCCTACCTGGAGAAGCACGAGCTCGTTAAGTGCTCCGTGCTGGACGGCTCCAGCCTTTCTGCCCGCGAGGCCGCCGAGGAGCTCGCCGAGCGCTGCCACGCCGACGTCGTTCAGGTTATCGGCCGCAAGTTCTCGCTGTATCGCGAGTCCTCGCGCAAGGATATCGAGAAGATCAAGCTCGTCTAAATACCGGCTGGTCATACCGAGCAAGTCTGCGGGCGTCCGATTGATTCGGACGCCCGTTTTTTATCGCTCGACAAGCACGCGCTTGAGTCTGCCTTCGACCAGGCGCTCATACAGACGCCTTGTCTCGGGCTCGGGCACACCTTGAACCTGCTCTCTTAGGTGGTGCATGTGGCCGCTGTACAGCTCAACAACATCGCGACGTCGTCCCGCCGCACCGTAAACGCGCATGGCGCAGCGAACCATGTCCTCGCGCGCCGTCTCCTGGCGAAGCCCCGATTCCACGAGCCAAATTGCCGATTGCAGGTCATTTTCCTCGAGAGCGGCATTCGCTCCCCTAATCATGCAGTCGATGTACTTGGATTGCATAATGTGGCGCATACGCGTAAAGAACGTAGGATTGCAACCGGTGGGAACATACAGCGGGCCCGCGTAGAGTTGCTCGACCTTAAGACATAGCTCAACCAGGTGAGGGCCTCTCGCACCCATACGGTTTCCCATGATCTCACGGCTCAGCTGGTCAAAGAGCCTTACATCGGTCTTAACGTAGTCGCCGTTGAGCCCTATGCACTCGTTTTGGATGAGCACGCACGACTTTCCATCTGGCGTTGGACCCAAAGCTGAGCGCAAGCGCGATACCGTCGAATACAGATTGTTGCGCGCGGCGCTAAACTCGGCATGGGGCCACAACTCCATGGCAATTGTCTCGCGGTCGACCATGGCGTCCATACCCAACGCAAGGCGTTCGGCAAGCGTTGCCGCCTTTTTGCGACGCCACATCTTATCCGTGATGGGAAATCCGTCGCGCTCGGCGCGAAATACGCCAAACATGCGCATCTCAATATGGCCGATAGTATCGACAGCCTCAACCTCGCCCGCCTGGAATAGGTGCTCACTTTCGCCCTCAAAGTCATCGCGTAGTGAATACCGCGACAGCTCGCGCACCGGAAGCTTCTTGCGAATCCTGACGGCAGGCTCGCCCAGGCAATGCATCGCAAGACGCGCGAATAGCCGATACGATGGGTCTAAAATCCCCGAGCGATTCATAGACATCCAAGCGGCAAGATCGCTATCGCGGCCCGCAGCGGCCAGGTGCAGCGCCACGACCCAGGCTTCTGAGCCACCGACCTGCGTCTTGCTAATATCGAGCAGCTCCGCCTCTTCGCGAACCGATACCAGCGACGTATTGCGCAGATACGCCACGCGCTCCAGCAGCAAAGCGTTTTCGCGCATGTACGTAATCGATTCGTCGGCGAGCTTGAGCACCTGGACCGCGCGGAACTTCGCGTTGACCGGCCGCCCCTCCGCCAGCGATTGCCAACCCTCCAGCAATAGCCCAAACAGTTGAATTTGATTGTCGCGAACACGCACCGCAAAGCGGTCGAGCTCGCCAAACGCTACATCGTCGGTCACGGGCAAGCCCGCGAGCAGGCGCCGCGCCGCCAGCACCATACGCAGCCAAATGGATGGCGCCTTAAGCCCGCGGATATCGAGCGCCTCGAGTATCCGCGCCATCTTGTCATCGCGCTCGTCGGGTTTAGCAAACGAGCCATCGAACAGCTCCACCAGCATATGGTCGGCCTGTACGAGAATCCCCGCGATGTCGAGCTCGCAATCATAGGCTTTGCACGCCCTGAGCTTCACGAGAACATTGCCGTCTTCCGCTCGCTCGGTTAGGTGGCGCTTGACCTCGATATGCGCGGACAGCATGTCGAGCACCTCGCAGGATGTCTGTTCTTGCAAAACAGGGTTGGCGGGAAGCCCCAGGTCATTGTCGCCGTAAAAGGCGATAGTGAGCGCCTGGGCTATTTTCCAGGTAGCGGGGTCAAGTTCGCGCGCCGCCTGATCACCCGCACGTTCGATAACGGACGCCATATATCTTGCGAGCTTTGTATTGCACACGCTGACAGCCGCCAGATACACGCCGAGTGCCTCGGCGGGTGCCGGCTCTTGCTCCCGCTTTTCCGCATTGATCATCGCCGACGCCGCGCGGCAAATGTCCCCTCCATGTCCGGTCAGGGCAAGATCGGCCCCATACTGCCCGGCTAGCTCCAACACCACACGGCGGTCCAAGAACGCATCGGCCAGGTCCATGGCCAAATCGCATCGGCCTGCCTTAATCAAAATGCGAGCAGCCCGCGATACAAGTTCGGGACGGATCTCGGCAACAAGCTTTCGCAACCTCAGGCGCGCATTGTCCTTAGCGCCCAAACACCTAAAGGTGCGATCAGACGGATCCACGCCAAAAATCGGATAATCGCGCACAAAGATGGACTGGTCGACCATCGAAAGCCTCACACCGCACGCCTCTAGCTCCGCGATGCGGCCCTCGCCCATCAGTACCATCAAGCAGGCAACGGTAAACTGCAGGTTGTTCTCGAGCGATGCGAGATCGGCCAGCGCCGCACCGTACACGTTGACGATTTCGTTCTCGAGCAACCCGGCAACATCGCCCTGTCCATACATTCCCGTCTGCAGGGCAGATACCAGCTCTGGCACACCCTGCGTGAGCCGATAAAAATCGAGCGATGTGCTGATCGAGAACGCCGTGGCCCATGACGAATACTCATAGGCGTGCACCTTGAGCATCTGCGCATTGACTTTTACAGAATCGCCCAGCCCGTGGATAAGCAATCGGTTGGAGGGGCGGCAAGTAATAAAGACCCCCGTCCCCGTAGCACGTAAGCTGCGGATTCGATCGATGAGGTCCTCTGTTTCGCGCTGCTCGAGATTGGGCACGTTGTCGATCGCAACGAGCGAGTGCGGCTTGTCCTTGAGCTCATCGGCGACAACCTCGAGCTGCATAAAGAGCTCACGTCCAATCGCGCGGTCGGCCTCGATTATCCGAACCGGCCCTCGCGTGGGGTCCGATTTAACTTCCTGCACGTATTGCAGCAATACCGACGTCTTACCAAACCCGTCGGGCGCGTAAAGCAGAACGATTCCCGCCTTGCGCCCTTTAACGATGAGCTCATTCATCAAGCGATCGCGCCGCACCATATAGCCGCCGCCCGTCGGCATCAACTCGAGGTCGTCCGTATTGCCCAGATCGTTTACCATGCCTGCTCCTCTACTCGACCATATGGACACCGTAGCTGCAGGACCATATGAGCCACCCCGTGAATAGCGCGACATAGAGTTTTTGGCTGTCTGCCGGTACGTGTTTGGCAAGTTTTTGTACAGCGAGGCCCGATGGTAACTTATCCCCCGACCAATAGGTCTTTGCGCAGGTCAATGCACTTGCCAGCATGTCCCATCCAATTTACAGTGTAGCGCAGTCGGCTGTTTTTATTTGAGTTGCGCAACTCGCCTATTCCTCGCTACCGCCTGCGACTCTATAGTGGCAAATGTGCATAGAATCTGGTATGGAATGAATCTCATAATTTAGAGCCCACTCGCCAAGCATGTGGCAAGGTTTCCGTCATGCACACGTTACGGCCCGCATCCACTAAAAAGGCCCCCGCAAAGCGAGGGCCTTTTGAAAAGCTATGTAAGATCGCTTGGTCGCGTTACTCGCAGAGCGAAAGGGCGGCCTCGTCGGCAACGACAACGCAGTTGGTGTGCAGCTGCAGGATCGAAGCCGGGCACACGGGCGTAACCGGACCATAGCACATGTCATGCACGGCCTGAGCCTTGGCCTCGCCGTTGGCGACGACCAAGATCATGCGGGCATACATGATGGTCTGGGTACCCATGGTGTAGGCCTGACGGGGAACATCGTCGATGCTGTCGAACAGGCGGCTGTTGGCCTGAATGGTGCTCTCGGTGAGGTCGACGCAGTGCGTGCCCTTGGAGAAGTGGTCATCGGGCTCGTTGAAACCGATGTGGCCGTTGTTGCCAATGCCGAGCAGCTGCAGATCCGGGTAACCGGCGGCGGCGACGATCTTGTCGTACTCGGAGCAGGCAGCGGCGGCATCGGGGTTGGAACCGTCGGGCACATGCGTGTTGTTCAGGTCGATGTTGATGTGATCGAAGAAGTTCTCACGCATGAAGTAGTGATAGCTCTGGGGATCGTCGTGCGAAAGGCCACGATACTCGTCCAGGTTGTATGTGCTGACCTCGGCAAAGTCGACGTCGCCCTTCTCGTACCAAGCAGCGAGCTGCTTGTAGGCACCGATCGGGGTGGAGCCGGTGGCAAGGCCCAGCACACAGTCGGGCTTGAGGATAACCTGCGCCGAGATAATATTGGCGGCCTTGCGGCTCATATCCTCGTAGTCTTTAGCTTTAATGATCTTCATTACGCGTCCTTTCTCGTACAAGAGAGGCAAGGCTCCCCTTACAAGCACTTGCCCGCGGCCCGCGTCGGCCGCAACCAACGTGTGCGGCCACCAGGGCGAGGTCGCGTAATGTATGTGTCTCGTGTCTACCCGCGTCGAGGCCCCTGCCCGTCCACGGTGACCCGAAGCCTTTTAGCTTCGGACAAGTCCCATCTTGCCACGGAGGGCGCCCTCTTTCAAGGGCGCCCTCCGTAAACGTGTTTGAATTGTAGGCTAATGGCCACGTGCACTTGCTAGCGCTCGCGAGCAACGATGAGCTGGTCCATCTCTTCGACATGTACGCCAACGGAGCCCTTGATGCTCGAGAACTCAACGGAGTTGCACACCAAGATGGGGACCGTCACATCGTAGCCCTCGGCAGCAATTGCCTCGCGATCGAACTCGATGAGCACGTCACCCTTATGGACGACATCGCCCACCTGTGCATGCACGCTAAAATGCTTGCCCTCAAGCTGAACAGTGTCCAAACCAACGTGGATGAGCACGTCTAGGCCATCGACCGTGTTGAGCGCAACGGCGTGACCCGTGGGAAAAATGGCCTCGACCTTGGCGTCTGCCGGTGCAATCACACGCGTTCCGGTAGGCTGAATCGCCACGCCCTGGCCCAAAAGGCCGGTGGCAAATGTCTGGTCGTTTACCTCGGAAAGCGGAATGACGTCGCCCGAGATGGGAGCATCCAGCGTAAGGACTCGACCACGCATACCAAAAGACCTTAGGACTTTAGTGAACATGCTCCCCCTCGGACATACCAATCGACCAAAATAGCCTTAACAGTTTACCACTTGGCACTCGTTTTTGACCATTAGGGAAGTTCGCGCTTGACAACCTCGACGATGTCGTCGACAACGCGCTGGGTCAGCTCGTGCGTCTCGGCCTCGGCCATAACGCGGACCAGCGGCTCGGTACCGCTCGGGCGCACCAAGATGCGGCCGCGACCGTTGAGCTCCTTCTCGGCGGCGGCGACGGCGTCCCAAATGGGCTGGCAATCGTCCAGGCCGGCCTTGTTGTCGGAATGCACGTTGACGAGTACCTGCGGGTACTTCTTCATGATGCCGGCAAGGTCCGTGAGGGTGCGGCCGGTGCGCTTGAGCACGGCCAGCAGCTGCAGAGCCGTCACCAAGCCGTCACCGGTGGTGTTGTGCTCTAGGAAGATGATGTGGCCGGACTGTTCGCCGCCGATGACGGCGCCGTCCGCGAGCATGCGCTCAAGAACATAGCGGTCGCCCACGGCGGTCTGGACCATCTCGAAGCCCTGCTCCTTCATGGCAATGGAGAAGCCCAGGTTGCACATAACAGTCGAGACAATCTCGGAGTTGGCGAGCTTGCCGCGAGCGGCCAGGTCGGAGCCGCAGATGGCCAGGATGTAGTCGCCATCGATCTCGTTGCCCTCGCTGTCCACGAACAGCACGCGATCGGCGTCGCCATCGTGGGCCAGGCCGATATCGGCGTGGGTGCGCAGCACGAGCTCGCGCAGGGGCTCAAGGTGAGTGGAGCCGCACTCAACGTTAATGTCAGTGCCGCAGTAATCGGTGTTGATAGCGTGCACCGTGGCGCCCAGGCGCTGCAGCGCGGCGGGCGTAGTCTGGCAGGAAGCGCCATGACCGCAGTCGACGGCAACGACCAGGCCGTCGAGCCTCAGGCCATCAAGCGCATCGATAGCGTGGTCGACGTATGCCTTGCGAGCGTCCTTCATCTTGATAATGTGGCCCACACCGGCACCGGTCGGCAGCGTGTCGGCAGCCATGGCCTCCTCGGACATGACCCAGGCGCTGATCTCTTCCTCAACAGCATCGGGAAGCTTCATGCCCTTGCGGCTAAAGAACTTGATGCCGTTGAACTCCGGCGGATTATGCGAAGCGGAGATGACGATGCCGCCGTCGAGCTCGTTCTGAACGGTGAGCAGCGCCACGGCAGGCGTGGGGATGACGCCGCAGCAGTGCGGACGGCCGCCCTCGGCCATGATGCCGGCGGTCAGAGCGCTCTCGAGCATGGTGCCCGAAAGACGCGTGTCACGGCCGATGCAGATGTCCGGACCAAGGAACTTGGTCGCCGCGCGGCCCAGGCGAAACGCGAGGTCGCACGAGAGGTCGGCATTGGCGACGCCACGGACGCCATCGGTACCGAAGATGTTCTGGGGCATAGGATCGCTCCTTCCCTAGCAGGCGATATGCAACCGCCCACCCTAGTCGAAAAAGAAAAGCGGGACCCGCCGAGGAATCGGCAGGCCCCGCTTGTACATTGTATCTCGAAAGGAGATAAAACCTTAGCGCTTGGAGAACTGGGGAGCGCGGCGGGCCTTCTTGAGGCCGTACTTCTTGCGCTCGACCACGCGAGCATCGCGCGTAAGGAAACCGGCCTTCTTGAGGTCAGCACGGTAGTCGCCAGCGTTCAGAAGAGCGCGAGCGATGCCCAGGCGCAGAGCGCCAGACTGACCGGAGATGCCGCCGCCATCGCACAGAGCGATAACGTCGAACTGACCGGCGGTGTCGGTCACCTTGAAGGGAGCAAGGGCGTTCTCAACGAGCTGATGACGGCCGAAATACTGCTCGGCGTCACGCTTGTTGATGGTCACCTTGCCGGTGCCGGGGACGAGACGGACGCGGGCGACGGCGTTCTTACGACGGCCGGTACCCTGGTAGACAACGGTGTTCTCAGCCATCTTTAAGCCTCCAGCTCAATCTTCGTGGGGTTCTGGGCAGCATGCGGATGCTCGGCACCAGCGTAGACCTTAAGCTTGGTCATCTGGGCACGGCCGAGGGTGGTCTTGGGCAGCATACCGCGAACGGCGCGCTCGATGACCTTCTCCGGGTGCTTCTCCATAGCCTGGCGGAAGCTCTCAGCCTTGAGGCCGCCGTTGTAGCCGCTGTGGCGATAATAGGTCTTCGTGTCGGCCTTGTTACCGGTAAGCTGGACCTTATCGGCGTTGATGACGACAACGAAGTCGCCGCAGTCGCTGTTGGGCGTGAACTGGGGCTTGTTCTTACCGCGCAGGATCATTGCGATCTGGGTGGCAAGACGGCCCAGGACAGCACCATCGGCGTCGACGAGAACCCAGTTGCGCTGGACCTCGCCCTGCTTGGCGTAGTGAGTCGATTTCGAAATCACTTAGACTCCTCCATGTACAGTACGTGTTGTTACAGAGATTCACGGGGCTCTGCAAGTAACCCGTCCATATTACCCCGCTCGTCGTCCGAGTCAACAGGTATTTTGGCTCTGACCAGACTTTCTGCACATGTCGTCCATCCGTAATGATGTCGCGACGCTAGCGCTCGACAAATGCCTCGATATCTCCCAGCAAGCGCTTTGCCTCTTGGCGGCCCTGAATATACAGGTCGAGGAGCTTTGTCGGATCGTGCTCAACGTGGCCGACCTCGACCGGCTTTTGCGGAGCAATGACCAGCGCGCGGCCCTCACGCTCATACTTCCACAGATGCATGCGCTGGATGTTATAGCGGTCGTGGCGCGTCTCGATAGCCTCGAGCAGGTAGGGGTAGTCGGCATAGCGGGCGCGCGCGGCAGGCATAAACTCGTAGGGCTTTTTCTCGTACGAGCGGTCCTGCGTGACAATGACAACCGCGCGCTCGAAGCCGGCCTCCTCGAGCACATGCTCGATAGGAACCGAATCGGCCACGCCGCCGTCAACGTATTTGTGCCCGTCAATCTCGACCGGCGGCGTCACCAGCGGCAGCGAGGTCGAGGCGCGCACGGCGTCGAGATCGAGCACGGCGCTTTTGACCGGGAGGTACGTGGCGGTTCCAAAGAGCATGTCCGTCGCGACGGCGTACATCTCAATGGGGCTCGCGTCGAACGTCTCGTTATCAAAAGGATCCAGGCGGTCCTGGACGTCGTTGAAGATAAAGTCGTAGCCCACGATGGAACCCGTGGACGCAAACGACGCGGCGCCCATGTAGCGGCTGTCGTTGCAGAAGGTCAAATTGACTCGGTTGGTGCGACCGATCTGGTGCGACTTGTAGTTGACGCCATTGAGCGCACCGGCCGAGACGCCGTACACCGCCGGAATCTCGACACCGGCCTCCATGAGAACGTCGAGCACGCCGGCGGTAAACTGCCCGCGAAAACTGCCGCCCTCCAGGACGAGCGCGACCTTGCCGGCGTTCTTTGCCTTATCTTCTGCAGTCATATTGACCTCCTGCGATTGCGTTTTGGCTTTCTTCTACCCAGTTTTGGAATGGAAGGCGCGCAGGTTTTTCGAGGCGGCAGGTGAAGCGGAAAGTGCGTCCCAGTTTGAGGCGGGATTACGGGATGCGCTTTCCGCTTGGACCGCCGTTGGGAAAGCGCGACCCGTTCTGAGCGCGGATTCCGGGATGAACTATCCGCTTGAGGCGTCTTCCGGAAAATGAATCCCATTCCGAACGTCGATTCCGGGATGCAGTTTCCGCTTGAAACGTCATCCGGAAACCGCATCCCAGTCTGAGCCGGAATTCTGGGATGGATTTTCCGCCTTGGGCGACGTTGATGCGGGGCATGGCAGGCTGCAGTCCGATCGGCATCGCATCTGCATAGGGTTGAAGCTTTGCGCGGAGAATCCGCGTGTTTGCTTCGCGAACACGCACCGGCTTCGGCCGCCTGCCGGCGTCCTCGCCCGCGGGCTAAAAACGCTTACGCGTTTTCTTTACGCTCGCGCCCTGCACAGAGTTCGATTCTCCGCGGTACGGGCTAGAAATAAAAAGGCAGGTAGATACGAATATCTACCTGCTTGTAACTATTGGTGGAGGCGCGGAGAATCGAACTCCGGTCCACGAAAGCCCCCTGATTGGCATCTCCAAGCTCAGTCGCTGGTTTTGTCTCGGACGCTTTGCGCGCAGCGACACGCTCGCGGCGTCCTAACCGGTTCGGTCTTAGCCCGCGCCATACCGATTACGTGCGCAGGAGCATTCCCCTAAAATGACGTCGCGCCGGTGTCGGGGAAATCACCGGGTTGACGCGCCGCTATAAACTAAGCAGCGAGAGCCATAGGCTCAAAAGAAGAGTTGTTGTCAATTCAATTTGACGGTACCCCTGTTTAACGAGGCGAGGAGACCTCGGCTTGCTTCCTCTCTCAGAGCTATCGTGTCGAAACCAGTCGCCCCCGAATGTTGGGAAAGTCTGGATGGTATCGGGCCTGCAAACACCCGATAACCGTCGACTTTTCAAAGAACACGCGAGGTGAGCCCCGCTCGTGGATAGCTATCTTACCACGTTCTAAAGGCAGACAGCTGCTCTATGCACGAGCTGTGAAGACCCTAATGTGCACCATACTTCGCACTTTTGCCACCGAACGCGTCACGTATATTTTCGCCAAGCAAAATTGACCCGTCGAAAGGACCGTTATGGATACCAAGCAGCAGCTCGTCAATGCCCTCGCAGGCCTGGGCTCAACCATTACCGAAGCTATGGATGTCATCGAGGGCTTTGTCCCCTGCGGACATCCCGCCCTCACGGTATCGAACGCACTCGTCGCGCTGGACGTTGACGATGATGCAGCTCTCGCCCAGCAGCTTGAGACCGTCGAGGGCTTTATCGACCACGTGAGTGAGAACCGCGGCGTGGCCGCCTACCACGGCATCGAGGTCGAGCTCGCGGGTCCCAAAGCCGATCTGCTCGCAGCAATCCGCGAGGTAGGCGCCCTTATGCAGACCGCAGGCGTTAAGAACACCCAGGTCAACGAGTGGGTCTACCGCAGCCTGGCAGCACTCGACAGCTCCGACGAAAAGGCAGCCGAGCAGCTCGCAGAAAGTCCCGCCATCAAGGCCGAGCTTTTGTAAATAGCAGGCGCGGGCCCCTTGGCGCATCGTCGTCCAAGAGGCCCGCAAACAGTTCGCGTCAACCGATAGCCGCGCCGCCGCGTTCGGCCAAAGCAAGAATCGGCATCATTTGGCGCGGGGTCTTTGCTGCAAGATCGGCATGTTCGAGCAGCTTGCGATCGTTGGTCACCAAGTAATCGACCTGCGCGCGCCTGCACGCGGCGAGCACCAAGTTGTCCCCGTAATCGCGATGGAGCGCTAAGTATTTGTCGGCCAACCAAAGGTCCGACGCATCTGCACCCACAGCCGTGGCGTTTTCGGTCATGTTCCGAACAAACGCCAGCGCCGCATCGCCAATCGCGCTGGCAGAAGCCTCGTCGAGCGCTCCCCCGCTGGCAAGAACGCTACGCTTCAGCTCGTGTTGGACAACGTACAGCACGTCCTTGGCGATATGCACCGGAAAGAACAGCAATGCCCCCGTCTCCGTCGCCTGTCCAATAAACGCACGCGCGGCAAGCGACTCGGCATGGTCGACGCAAAATGAATCAACCCATACGCTGGCGTCCACCATTATTTTGAGGGGAGCCCCGCTCACTGGATCATCCCCTTTTGGCGATAATGCTCATCCATGGCGTCGGAATAGACTGCGTCCCAATCGCGATCGTCTGATACGGGCGACGCAGCGATGCCCAAATCTGCATAAAGCCGGTCGGCCGCTGCCCATGATACGGCGAACGGAGTATCGTGCGCGATGGTCTGTTGCCGGCCATCAACGGCCGCAAGCACTTCCTCGCACTGCCCGCCACCCTGCGCGACCTTGGCCACCACCTTTTTGATGAGTTCGGGCAGTGACCCGCCCGAAAGCCGCAGCGCCTCCTCGGCACGGTTCTTGACCTGGCGATCCACGCGAACGTTCACCTGCACCATGCTGCCAACAGCGCCCACGTTGATCCCGCTCCCTTCAATTGCTAGCACCGCTAGCAACACTATATAGAGAAGCTAGCACATGGTCAAACGTAAAAGGCCTGCGCCTGGACGACACCGATGCCGTCTGGGCGCAGGCCAGATAACGTGGGCGAACACGTCTGCTAACGCAGGTAAGCCTTTGCGTTGCCCAGGCTGTAGGCAATCGTCGAGCCGTTGTGCAGCAGCGATGGCGCCTGCGGAGTGATCATGCCGGTAATGCCCAGCGCCAAGAGCGCCGAGTTGGTGAGCATCACCTTAGAATAGGAGCTCGTCAGACGGTCGATGAGACCCTGACTCATGCGGCGCAGGCGCACGATCGCGGCAAGATCCGTATCGGTCAGGATGATATCGGCGACCTCCTTGGCGATGTCGCTTCCGCCACCCATCGCCAAGCCCACGTCGGCCAAACCGAGCGCCGGCGAATCGTTGACGCCGTCGCCCACCATGGCAACATGGCGCCCCTCGCTCTTAATGCGCTCCACATAGGCGTACTTGTCCTCGGGCAGCAGCTCGGCCTTAAACTCGTCGACACCCGCCTCGCGCGCAATGCGCTCGGCCGTGCGCTCCGAATCGCCCGTGAGCATAACGACATGCTTGACGCCCAGCGCATGCAAGTCGGCGATGGCCTCACGGACCCCGGGCTTGAGCGGATCCTCGATGCCGAGCACGCCGACGACCTTTCCATCGACCGCCAGATACAGCGGCGACAGGCCCTGCATCTGGGACTCGATTTGCTCCTTAATGTCGGCCTCGAGCTGCGCGCTCTCGTCCTCAAACACAAAGTGTGCCGAGCCGATAATCGCGCGACGCCCTTCGATGGACGAAGCGATGCCATGCGCCACGATGTACTCGACGGCAGCATGGCGCTCGCGGTGCTCGAGCCCGCGCTCGCGTGCCGCATTGACCACGGCACGCGCCACCGGGTGGGGGAAATGCTCCTCCAGGCAGGCAGAAAGGCGCAGGACCTCGTCCTCGCTCCAGCCGTCGGTCGTCAGCACGCAAGCCAGGCGCGGCTGCGCCTCGGTGAGCGTGCCGGTCTTATCAAACACAATGGTGTCGGCCTTGGCAAACGACTCAAAGTACTTCGCGCCCTTGACCATGACGCCCATCTTGGCAGCATCGCTCATGGCGGTCATGACGGCGACGGAACCCGTGAGCTTGAGTGCGCACGAGTAGTCGACCATCAGCGCCGCCGAGGTCTTGATAAGGCTGCGCGTGGTGAGTGCAACCAAGCCGGCGAGCAGGAAGTTCCACGGGACGATCTTGTTGGCAAGGTCCTCCATATGCGACTGGCCCTCGGACTTGAGCGAGTCGGCCGTCTGCACGAGCGAGACGATTGAGCGCAGTTTGGTTTGCGCCGTATTGGCGCGCACGCGCACCAAGATGCTGCCGTCTTCCACGACGGTGCCGGCGAACACGTCGTCGCCTGCGCTACGCTCGACGGCCAGCGGCTCGCCGGTCAGGGTCGCCTGGTTGACCATAGCGCTCCCCTGCTCGACAACACCGTCGATGCAAATGGACATGCCAGTGCGCACGGCGACCAGATCGCCGGGCTCAAGCTCGGTCGCGGCAACGCTTACCTCGGTGTCGCCGACGACCTTTTGCGCCTTGTCGGGCACGTCGAGCAGCGAGTTGATGAGCTCGTTTTCGCTCATGGCGCGGGTGTAGTCCTCGAGCAGCTCGCCCACGTTGAGCAGGAACATCGTCTGGCCCGCGGTGTCGACATCACGCTTGACGAACGAAATGCCGATGGCCGAAGCGTCGAGCACGGGAACGGTCAGGCGCGGCTGCGCGAGCTCGTGGAGGGCAGCGCGCAAAAATGCCATGTAACCGGCCACGACAAACACCGCACGCAGAGGCGTCGGCAAGAACCAGCGGCGCGCGTAGTGGGCGCCGATAAGTGTGGCAAGATCCATGACGAGCTTGTGCTTGCGTGGCTCAAGCTGCATCACGTAACCCGACTTGGCATCGGCAATAGCTTGAGCATCGAGTGCGCCCAGGGCGTCGAGCACGCTTGCGCGGCGCAGCTCGTCGTACTCCAGCGCCATCTGGCCAATGCGGCCATACACGCGCACCTTGTGCACGCCATCGATGTCGCCGCCAAGCTTAAGAAGTGCATCGAGATCGCTCTCTGGCACAGGACCCGCCAATTGAAGACGGGTCCTGCCGGGGATCTCGCTAATAATCGAGAATCTCATAGTTTGTGCCTGGGAGCGTTACTCGGCTGCCTCGTCAGCAGCGGCCTCGCTCTGGGTGATGTAAGCAGCCTCGGCAACCATGTCGTCGACATTAGCCTTGGCCTGCTCGACCATGTCCTGGTAGCCGTTCTTGATGCGCATGCCGCACGCGATACCCTGCACGCAGGCATTCTTGACCGGAGCGCTGGTAAGCAGCTTGATGCCGGCCGTGCCAAGCAGAAAACCGCCACCAACAAGCAGGGTATTGAACGTCGACTTCTTCATGTTACTTCTCCCTTTTGCCGCATGGGGCGCGGCATGGTGCCTTAGCACCCGAGTTCATCAGTTAGCTCGAGCACGCTTTTGAAATACCTTAATTCTATCTAACTATCTAGGTCAGCCATGGCTAACCTTTTGAAAATTAACGATGCGGAGTAACCGATTGTCCATTTTGACAAAGGGACTGTCTCTTTGTCACATTCTTACAGCTGCCAGGCGGCTGCCTCCTTTTGCAGCGCAACCATGCGGGCGAATTCTCCACCTGCCGCCTTGAGTTGCGCCGGAGCGCCCTGCTCGGCAACCACACCATCCTTGAGCACAACGATTTTGTCGGCATTTTCCACCGTACGCATACGGTGGGCGATCACGATAACCGTCTTGCCCGCGAGCAGGCGGGAGAGCGCCTGCTGCACCACGGTCTCGTTCTCTACGTCCAAGCTCGCCGTCGCCTCGTCCAACAGCACTATGGGCGCGTCTTTGAGCAGCGCACGGGCGATAGAGATGCGCTGGCGCTCACCGCCGGACAGCTTGGAGCCGTTCTCGCCGATCATGGTGTCATAGCCCTGCGGCATGCGGCTCACAAACTCGTCGCAGTTGGCGGCACGCGCGGCAGCAAGCACTTCCTCATCGGTGGCATCGCGACGACCAAGACGGATGTTTCCCATCACCGTGTCGTCAAAGAGCAGCACGTCTTGGAACACAATGGCGTAGTCGCGCAGCAACACCTCGGGATCCACGCTCGCAACATCCACGCCGCCCACGGTGACCGTGCCTTCGGTGGCGTCCCAAAAGCGCGCGGCCAGGCGGCTCACCGTGGACTTACCGGAGCCCGAAGGACCGACCAGTGCCGTGACCTCGCCTTCCTTGGCGGTAAAGCTCACATCGGTAAGAACTTTCTCGCCGGCGCGGCCGTCCTCGCCCGCACCATAGCCAAATGCCACGTGATCGAACACCACATCGTGGCCTACGGGCTCAAACTGCTCGCTGCCCCGCGCCACGGGCTCTTCCATGATGGAACGCATGCGCTTGGCCGACGACTCGGCGGCAAACAGCTCGGACATCAGCATCAGCGCCTGATCAAAGGGCGCATAGATGCGGCTCACCATAAGCAGGAAGGCAAACATCATCAAAAAGTCGACCTGGCCGGAGGCGACCATCGCAGCGCCCGTGACCAACGTGGTGGCAATCCCCAGGCGCAGGATGGCAAAGGCGGAGTTGACCAAAAGCCCATTGGCGAGCTCGCCTCTGGTGGTCTCGCGCTCCTCGGCATCGATCACGGCGTTGAGCCCCTCAAGATAATGAGCCTCCTGGTTGGTGGCGCGGATCTCGCGCACGCAGTCGAGCGTCTCCTGGATCGCCTCGGTAACCTTGACCTTCTCGGCGCGCACATGGTCGAACACCGGGGTCATGGGGCCGCGTGTCAGATACAGCACGGCAAAGGCCACGGGCACGCTCCAAAACGCCGCGATCGCCAGCTGCCAGCAAAAGAACAGCGACGCCACGAACACAATGGCGCTTGCGATGATGGCACCCCAAAGCTCTCCCAGCACGTGGCTGTAGGCGTGCTCCATGGCCTGGACGTCGCCCATGATGGTCTCGGTTAAATCGGCCAGATCACGACGGCCAAAAAACGACAGCGGCAGCTTGCGCAAGCGCTCGGCGATCTCCATACGCTGCTTGCCGCACTCCTCGTAAAAGATGCAGTAGGTGTAGTAATACTGCTGCCAGTTAGAGGCAAAGAGCAACACGAAAAAGACCAGGAGGCCGCCCACAATCGGCAGGGCATCCGGCAGGTCGGCACCGGTGGCGAGATGTTCGACAAAACCGGCCATGACCAGGAACAATAAGCCCATGCCGGCCATGGTAATGAGATTGGTGAGCGCGGTCCAGAAAATGCCGCGTTTTACGCCGGCGACGCCTTTATCGGATAGGAAATACTTCTTTTGGAATGAGGCGAACATTTAGGCCTCGCCTCCCTTCGTGACGGCGGCATCCGCGGTCGCTGCAGTGATTTTCCAGCTCGCGGCCTGTTCGTATTCGGCCCACATCTTGGCGTATAGACCCTTTTGGGACAGCAGCTCGGCATGGGTGCCGGCCTCCTGCACGCCACCTTGGTTGAGCACCACGATCTTGTCGGCCCCCACCACGGTAGAAAGCCGGTGCGCGATCATAATGACCGTGCGACCCGCCGCCAGTTTGCTAAAGGCACGCTGGATGAGTGCCTCGTTCTCGGGATCGGCAAACGCCGTGGCCTCGTCGAGCACCACGATAGGTGCGTCCTTAAGGATTGCGCGGGCGAATGCCACGCGCTGGACCTCGCCACCCGAAAGATATGCTCCGCCAGCGCCGAGCATGGTATTGATGCCCTGCGGGAGCTTGGCCACAATGTCGTCGCACTGAGCTGCGGAGAGGGCCGCACGCACTTCGTCGTCAGTGGCCGTAGGCTTGGAGGCGCGCACGTTGTCGGCAAGTGTTTGTCGGAACAGCTGGTTGGTCTGGAACACGAAGGCAACCTGGTCCATAAGCTCGTGGGGATCCATGTCGCGAACGTCCACACCGCCTACGAGCACTCGACCCGAGGAAACATCCCAAAAACGAGGAATCAGGCTTGCGCAGGTTGACTTGCCGCCGCCCGAAGGACCCACAAGCGCAAGGGCACTACCAGCGGGAACGCTGAAACTTACATGGCTAACGGCAGGTGCTTCGGCACCCTCGTACGTAAAGCTCACGTCCTCAAATCGCACGTCGCCGCCGGCAGGGTGCTTGGGTTGCACGGGCACGGAGAGCCGCTTGGAATCCATGACGCTTCGAATGCGAGCCAGCGAATCGGCACTCATCTGAGAGGCCTCGCCCACAAACATAAGCTTGGTCATGGCCGTCGGCACCACGGCCGAAAAGATCGCGTAAAACGTAAAATTGACCATAAAGTGCGCGAAGTCCGTCTCGCCCGGCGCCAGCAGCAGCGCCACAGGCAAAAGAAATGCCACAAGGCCGTTGAGCGCAGTAAGGTTGAGCACCTGCGGACCCCGGCAAAACGTACCCGCATAGTTTTGCGCCATATCGGCGTATTCGGCGATCGCATCGTGGAACGCCTTAAAGGAGTAGACCGTCTGCTGGAATACCTTGACCACGGGGATGCCGCGCACGTATTCGGTGCCGGTCTTGTTCATCTTGACCAGCGCGCCCATGTAAGCCTTCATAAACTCGGCGCCCTTGCCGCTCATCATGGTGGCCATGGCGCAAAACGAAACGACGACCGAGATTAAGCATGCCGCGCCCAAACGCCAATCGAGGGCAAATAGCAGCACAAGCAGGCCCACGACCATGGCGGTGGCACCGGCGATATCGGGCAGCATGTGCGCGAGCAGCGTCTCGGTGGAGGCGGCACAGCCGTCTACGATACGGCGCAGCTCACCGGTGGCGTGCGTGTCAAAGTAGCCGAGCGGCAGCTTAAGCAGATGCTCGCTCGTAGCCTTGCGGATATTGGATGCGCAGCGAAACGCGGACAGGTGCGTGCACATGAGTCCCACGAAATAGACCACGATGCTTGCCAGCGCAAACCCCACGGCCCACCAGCCATACATCGCGATGTCGGCGGCCTCGCTCCAGTTGGGCGCCACGGCAATCAGGTCTCGCGCAACAAGCCAGATGCACACGTACGGGCCAAAGCTCAACAGCTGCGAGAACGCCGAGAGGGCCATGCCCAAATACGTTAGGAATTTACGGTCACCGGCATATGCAAGTAGCTCGCCGATGCCGCCGCCTTCCTTTTTTGATCCCTTTGCCATGAGATTCCTTTCTAACGGCTTGAGAGTTAACCGTAAGAAACTTATCATGGGCGTGTTAGCCAGGGCACACAATTGGGCCAGGCGTGGACGTTTTCGCAAATGAAGGGGACGCTTTTGCAAATGCGGCGGGCGGCAACCGATATAACCGAGCTCTACGCACCGCAGTTTGAGCAGTTTGGTCTGCAGCTTTCCGGCAAGGGCGCCGTCTTTACCGGCGAGGTGGCAAACGATCGGGCACACGGACGCGCATGGATCATGCCCCTTTCCCCCACCTGCATCGTCATGGAGCATTTCATTACCCCGACGCACAACATGCAGCTAGCCGAATACACGCCCGAACCGTACGCGTGCGTGAGCGAGGTCAGCGCGCCCACGCTCATGTGCATGCCCGAAGCCGGCATAACGCCTGCGAACCTCAAGCCGCTGCATGGACCGTGGCCGAACAGCGCGATCTGCAGCTTTGTCCAAGATAGCTGCGGTGAGGAGCTAAGCCCGCTGTTTGCAGGGCAGCTCTACCACTCGCGCTCGGTCCTCTTTTTGCCTGGATATTTTGACGAACTGGAGCACCGCTATCCCACCGAGTTCGCGGGGGTCTTTGAAGCGTTTGCCGAGTCATGGCACGAGGAGGCAGCGTCTGCCATCTACCACACGCTGCGCCGGGTTAACGAGGAACGCGCCCGCACCGTAGGCGGACACGTCTATATGCAAGGCATCGTAGAGACCATGGTCGCGGAGCTCGCCTGTTCGCGCGCGGCCCACAGGCAAGCGCAGCAAGCGACAGACACGCGCGCCAGCGTTACCATTGCCGAGGAAGCGACGGCAATGATTGAGCGCGCGCTCAACAAAGGCAGGCGTGTGGGTATCAACGAGGTGGCCGAGAGGCTCTACACAAGCCGCTCCAAGCTATGCGCCACCTTTAAGGCCCAAACTGGCGAGTCCCTGGGCGCCTACATTCGCAGACGCCGTATGGAGCGAGCACAGGACCTTTTGGCCGATAGCGCGCTCACGATAGCGCAGGTGGCAGAGCGTCTAGGCTACCCTCAGCAGGCCGCCTTCGCCCAAGCCTTCAAGCAACACACCGGCACCACCCCCACCGCTTGGCGCTCCCAGCATCAATAAAAAGACGGCAAAGGGACAGCCCCATGAGTTCCACACGCAATGTGACAAAGGGACTGTCCCTTTGTCACATTTACAAAAATGGGCGCGCCAACGGCGCGCCCATTCACTCTATTCAATTCAGCCTGCCTGACCCGAACGGCCGAGTCGTTGCAGAACCCGGAAGCCCCGGCAGGGCGGGTGCTTGCTCAAAATGAGTTCCGCACGCAAAGAAGGCCACTAAATATGGCCTTCGTCTTGCGCAGGACTGTTTGAAATTTTGAGGAAGCACCCGCCCTGCCGGGGCTCCCGGGTTCCCGCTTACGAGAGCGACGTTCTCAGCAACTCGTTGAAGAGCTTCGGGTTGCCCTTGCCGCGGCTCGCCTTCATGCACTGGCCCACCAAAAAGCCGATGACCTTCTGGTTGCCGTCACGATACTGCTGTGCCTGATCGGCACAGTTTGCCAGCACCTCGTCCACAATCGGCTGCAGCGCGCCGGCATCGCTCACCTGACGCATACCACGCTCGTCGACGATCTTGTTGGGGTCGTCGCCGGTCTGGGCCATGGCCTCAAAGACCTCGTGCGCTTGGTTGGAGCTGATGGCATCGGTCGCCAACAGCTTGGCCAGCGCTGCCACCTGGGCCGGCGCGATGCCGGACCCGGCGAGCGACACGCCCGCGCCCTTAAGGTAGGCGATCATCTCGTTCACCAGCAAGTTTGCGACCGTCTGGGCCTCCTTGCCAGCCATACCGGCAGCGGCGGCCTCAAAGAAGTCGGCAAACTCGGGGTCGCCGGCAATCTGCTCGGCATCGGCCGCCTTAATGCCAAAGTCGGCCTCAAAACGGGCGCGCTTGGCATCGGGCAGCTCGGGAATCTCGCCACGGCAGCGGTCGATGAACTCGTCGTCCAGATCGAACGGCGCCAGGTCGGGATCGGGGAACAGACGATAGTCGTCTGCCGTTTCCTTCACACGCATGACCACGGTGCGCTTGCGGCTGGGCTCCCAGTGGCGGGTCTCCTGATAGATGATGCCGCCCTCCTCGAGCACCTCGGCCTGGCGGCAGATCTCGTAGGCAAGGCCGTCATGCAGGCTCTTAAACGAGTTGAGGTTCTTGAGCTCGGTCTTGGTGCCCAGCTTGGTCTCGCCGCGGCGACGCAGCGACACGTTGCCGTCGCAGCGCATGGAACCCTTCTCCATGGAGCAGTCGGAAATGCCCAGCGTCACAAAGATGCGACGGAGCTTCTCCATAAACAGGCGAGCCTCCTCGGGCGTGCGCAGATCGGGCTCAGTCACGAGCTCAATCAAAGGCGTGCCGCAGCGGTTGTAGTCGACGAGCGACTCGGCCGCGGCGGTAATGCGGCCCTCGGCGCCGCCCACGTGCACCATCTTGGCGGCGTCCTCCTCCATGTGGATGCGCAGGATGCGGATGGGCACCGTGTAGGAACCGTCCTCGCGACGCTCGGGCATCTGCAGGTTGGACGCATCATAGCTGGCCAGATGACCGGCGCGCTGATTGCCCTCGCGCATGGTCGACGTCATGGACGTGGACAGGCCCTCGGCGTTGGCCGAGGCGCTCGCCAGGCTCTGGGCCTCGGCCTCGCCAAATGCGCAGTCGGGGCGCTCGGCGGCACCGCGACCGGTCACGTCCAGATCCAGGTGACCGTACATGGCAAAGGCGACCGGACCCTGCGTGGTCTGGAAGTTCTTGGCCATATCGGGATAGAAGTAGTGCTTGCGGTAGAACATCGAGTGGCGCTGGATCTCGCAGTTGGTGGCGAGGCCGGCCTTGACGATGCTCTCGATGGCGCGCTTGTTGGGCACCGGCAGGGCGCCGGGCAGGCCCAGACACACCGGGCACACGTTGGCGTTGGGCTCGTCATCGTGGCTGAGCTTGCAGTTACAGAACATCTTGGTATCGAGTGCGGTGAGCTCGGTATGGATCTCCAGGCCGATCACGGCCTCCCAATCCTGCAGGACCTCGGAAAGCTCCTTCATTACAGCTCGCCTCCCTTCCCGGCAAAATCGGGCGCGACGGAAAGCGCGGGCGCACCCGTGGCGGCATCGGCAAAGCCGCGCTCCAGGGCGCGGGCAAACGTGAGCAGCTGACGGTCCTTAAAGGCCGGACCCACCAGCTGGGCAGAAACGGGCAGCTGAGTATCCTCGCCCAGGCCCAGCGGCACCGAGATGCCACCGTTGCCGCAAATGTTGAGCGAGATGGTATACAGGTCGGAGAGGTACATCTGCGTGGGGTCGCTGATCTCGCCAAACTTAAAGGCCGTGCGCGGCGAGGCGGGCATGAGGATGGTGTCCACCTTGGCATACGCGGCGTCGTAGTCCTGCGTGATGAGCGTGCGGGCCTTTTGCGCAGCGTAGTAGTACTTGTCGTACACGCCCGAGCTCAGCAGGTAGGCGCCGAGCATCTGACGGCGCTTGGCCTCGGCGCCAAAGCCGTGAGCGCGCGAGAGCGAGCTCTGGTCGGACAGGTTGGCGCAGCCCTCCTCCTGATAGCCATAGCGAATGCCATCGAAGCGGGCCAGGTTGGAGAACGCCTCGGCCGGGCCGATGACGTAGTAGGCGGCGATAGCGGCGTCCAGGTGCGGCAGGTCGACCTCGACCAGCTCGGCGCCTTGGTTCTGCAGCTCCTGGGCGGCGCGCTGAACAGCGGCCTTGACCTCGGGCGTCAGACCCTTGGCCTCCATAAACGCAGGGATGATGCCCACGCGCTTGCCCTCGATGCTGTCGTTGAGGTGCTCGGTAAAGTCGACGGCGCAATCCTGGCTGGTGCAGTCGTACGGATCGTGGCCCGCGCCGGTAAGCGCGTTCATGGCCAGCGCGACATCCTCGACCGTGCGGCCAAAGGGACCCACCTGGTCGAGCGACGAGCCAAAGGCAACCACGCCGTAACGGCTCACGGCGCCATACGTGGGCTTAAAGCCCACCACGCCGCACAGCGACGCCGGCTGGCGAATGGAGCCGCCGGTGTCCGAGCCCAGCGAGAGCGCGACCTCGCCCGCGGCGACAGCGGCAGCGGAGCCGCCCGAGGAGCCGCCGGGCACGCGCTCGGTATCCCAGGGGTTGTTGGTGCGGTGGAACGCCGAGCTCTCGGTGGAGCTGCCAAAGGCGAACTCGTCCATGTTGGCCTTGCCCATGGGCAGGCAGCCGGCATCGAGCATGCGCTGGACGCAGGTGGCGGTGTAGACGCTCTGGTAGTCCCCGAGCATGCGGGAAGCGCAGGTGGTGCGCGTGCCCACGAGGTTCATGTTGTCTTTGATGGCCAGCGGCACGCCCGCGAGCGGGGGCAGCGGCTTGCCTGCGGCACGGTCGGCATCCACGCGCGCGGCGGCCTCGAGCGCAAGCTCGGGCGCCACCTGCAGGAATGCCTGGACCCCGCCCTCGCGCGTCTCGATGGCGGCAAGGGAGGCCTGGGCCACCTCGGTAGCGGTAAAGTCGCCGGCGGCAACGCCCGCGGCGATCTGGGCGGCGGTAAGGGAATCGAAGCTCTGCGCCATTACTCGCTCTCCCCCTCTCCCAAAATGGACGGCACGCGGAAGTAGCGGTCGCGCGCGCTGCCGGCGTTTTCGAGCGCGACGTCGAGCGGCAGGTCGCGCTCGGGCTCGCGCAGGTCATCGCCCATCACGTTGGACAGGCTTCCGATGGGATGGAACGTGGGCTCCACGTCGGGCAACTCATATTGCAAGACGGGCTCGAGCATCTGGACGGCGTCGTTCATGTAGGACGTCATCTGGGCGAGCTCGTCATCGGTCAGTGCGATCTTTGCGTACTCGGCGATGCCGCGCACGTCTTTCTCGCTGAGTGCCATAGGCGCTCCCTTCCGCATAACAGATAAACCGCTCTAGTATACAAGGCAACGCCGCTTGGAGCAGGTGCTTTACCCAAATGCAGCGAAAACGTAACGAGGACGGCGGGCTGGCAGGCGACGGGCCGGCGGTTCTGCAGCGAAACCGCACCGTCCATAACGAAAACCGTACTGCCCGCAACGAGAACCGCGCCGCCCACAACGAAGACCATCACAACATTCGACGCTTTTCGCCAAAATCGCGATTTTCATCGAATGTTGTGATGGTTTGGAAGTCCCGACCACCACAAAGGTGCCTGCCCCCATTGTGGTGGTTCTGGAGAATGCCCTATGCTGAGGCCTTGGCCTTGCGGTGCTTGCGGACCGCGTGGATCACGATGTCCAGCAGCAACAGCACAATGGCTACGACCACGATGAGCACGGCAAACTCGCGCTTGCCCCAGTGGCGGCCGGCCAGTGATTTTTGCTTGTCGACGTCCTTCTTGTTGTACTTGGTGCGCACGCAATGCACCAGCAGGCGATGGTCGTTCACGCCGTAGGGCGTGCAGGTGACGAGCGTCACCTTGTCGGCGCCGGGCTCGATGGTCAGCGACTCCATCTCCTCGGGCAGCACCACTTCGGAGTCGACCACTTTATAAGCGAGCGTCTTGTTCATGGTGTGCAGCAGCACCAGGTCGCCGGGTTCCAGCGAGTGAATATCGTCGAACATGCTCAGGTTGCGCATGCCCGAGTGCGCGGTGAGCACGCAATGCGTCGAGGCGCCGCCCACCGGCAGGCTCGTGCCCTCCAGGTGGCCGACGCCGGCCATAAGGACTTCCTCGCTCGTGCCGTGGTAGATGGGCATGCTCACGTCGATGGAGGGGATCTCGACCCAGCTCATCATGGGGTCGCGGTCAAAGATGAGCTGCTGAGCGTAGGGCTCAATCTGGTCGGCGGGGAGCTCGGTGGCCTCGCCCGCCAGCTGCTCGTTAAAGGAGCGAGCCTGGAGCAGAATGCGCTCGCGCTCCTCGGCAGATAGCGCGTCCACGGTGCTGGACACCGTGCTGATTTGGTTGAACACGCCCGAGGCCTCGAGCCGGTCCAAAATCCACGGCCAGGTCATAAGGCCCACGCCAATAAGGATGATGACGATGGTGATGAGACGGTCGGCCCAGCGCGGCAGTCGCTTGCGACGGCGCTTGGGCTTTGGTTGAGGTTTGGGCTGAGGGCTTGAGCCGCCGTTGTCCGCGGCGTTATTGCTCTTCATATGTTTGGCGCCCTGCACCATCGCCGGTCACTCCTCTACAACTCAAGTTGTCTAAACAAATAATAGCCGATTCGCGAGCTCGTACGCCGGACAACGCAGCTCAGCGGCATTGCGCAGCGCGAGCATGAGCCCACATTTGAGTTTTCAAAATGTCCCGAATCGGCGGGGCGATTCGGGATACAATGTCAACAGAAAACGACGCACCCCGCGTAAGTACTTAGGAGCGCGGGCAGCCTAGTTTTCAGCTTTAGTTAAATGCCCGGGATCCGACCCCCGGGCATTCTTATTTGCGCTTGCGGCGCAAATGCCTTCTACCGTCCGCACCGCGCGTGCGCCTACGGACCTTAATCCGAACCTTATACGAGTCAAGAAACGCGATGACGAACGTACCCGCATCGGACGGTGGAGGCTGGCTGCGTTATCCCAAAAAACGGGGCAGAATCCAGTGCGGAGTCTGCCCCGAAAAGAAAATGACAAAGCAAGAACGTGGATGGACGAGAAAAGTGTCCGCAAGTCTCATGGCCATCACATCCCACCTGCCAAAGGGATGGGTGAGCGAGCGTTACTCCTGCTCGGACTCCTCAGCCTGCTTACGGCTGCGGATGAGATGAGCCACGCCGATACACAGCACCGCGCCACCAGCGATCCAAGTGAACGTCACGCCGTTAAGGCCGGTGAGCGGGAGGCCGGAACCCTGCTTGTTTTTGACGATCAAGGCAGCAGTACCGTTGTCCGTGTTAGTCGTGTCAACCTCGACCAAATTGGAACCCCTGGTGCTCGTCTTGACCGTAATCTTGTTTTCTCCCTCTCCCTCTGCTTGGTTGAATCCAATGGCTTTGATGGTGAAGGTGAACTCGGGGATGGTGTTATAGCCGGCGAGCGTATGGGTCTCCTTGACGGTGTAGGTGCCGGCATCGAGGCCCTTGACGTTAATCTCGCCGGAGTCGGTGGTCGTGAACTCATAAGCCTCAGTACCGAGGGAGCCATTCTCCTGGACATACATGTCCTTGGATGCAATATCGTCGGGATCAGTGGCACGGATGGTGAACTTTACGCCCTTAAGTATCTTATTCTCATCCGTCGCGTCCTTCTTGACGAGCTTGAGCGCATAGGTGTAGTCGCGCACGGTGTCGGGCACAGACTCACCCCGGGAATCGTGGCCAGGGTTGTTGGAGTAGATGAGCTTGACGGTGTTGGAGTTGCCCGTGCCACCGACAACGACATGCTGGGACTTATTCGGGTCGAGCTTGGCGCTGTACGTGACAACGACCCTTGTATGCTCGCCGACAGTGACGCCGGCCGCCGTGGCGGCAGCCTTAAGATCGTCAAACTTTACGCTCAAGACCGTTCTGCCATTTGAATCGGGATCAGACACGGTCACAGAAGTAGGCGTGATCTGAGTCTCACCAATCACGGCCTTGACAGTGGACTTATCAACAGTCAAACCGGCAGACAGCTCATCGTGGAACTCATAATAGTAGGTGCTGAACGTGTCGACATTGCTTGCAACCGTGCCGGTCAGCTTGTACTGAACGGTCTGACCCATCTGGGAGTCCGCCTTGTACTTCCAGTCGTTGTCCGCACCATCGTCCTTGACCTGCTTCGTCACGGTCGGGATGCTCGTCTTCTCGGTAACGACCACTGCGTTGCCGCCCACGACTGCAAAGATCGGCGAGGTACCGGTCTGCTTCTCATTCGCACTGAGCGAGTCGGTATCGGTCATGAACAGGTAGTAGCCAGCGCTCGTAGTGGTGAAAGCGCGACCGGCGGCAAAGGAATCGCCCGTAGCGGTAACACTCTTCTCTACAGCCAAGGCAATCTTGTTAAGGATGCTGCTCTGCGGCAGACTCGTGGTATCAGTGGTATCAGTGATCTTGGAAAGGTAGTCGGCAACGTCAGAAGCGGTCGAGTCTAAGGTAATCCCTGGGGCATTATTATCAACAAGCACCTTCAGGACCGCAGTCTCTGCGTCATCACTCGCCCACTCAATGTTGGACGCAACCTTACCGGACTTTCCGTCAATAACGTCAGCCTTAAAAATCTGATACGCCTTGAACGAAGTGGAGTCATTGTCCACGGACTTGTTAATCGTGAGCGAATAGCTGGGGGCAGCACCCTCCGCAGCAAACGCCATCGTGACTGTCGCCATCACGCCGCCGAAGCTCAGGGCTGCGGTGAGGCCGGCGGTTACTGCCAGGCGTGCGATGTTCTTGGTTGTTTTCATGTTGGGACCTCTTTCTTGGAGGTTGCTTTAATTCTCGTCATCACCAAAAGTCAGCAGGCTCATTTCCCTGCGCTCTAATCGCTACGGAGGTAGTACGCCACTGAGCAAGGGGGGGGCAATTATTTATCATGGCGACCTCCTCCCCGCTTGATGACGAGCGCGACGACAATAGCCACTACTCCGATGACGGCCAAAGCCGTTACCAACACCAACGTTCTATCTCCCGTCGAGGGCATAAAGCCTCGACTCACTTCGTTACTTGGGGTGTTAAGCACCGACAACTCGACTAAACCCTTCCCGGCATCGGCGGCATCAACTCGCAGAGGGCTTTCGGCCGATACGGTCACCTTAGGCTTGGCGGCCGCCACCTGGTCGACATCCAGGCCCTCGGCCTTGACCGTCACGCAGCACGTGCCCTCAAAGGCGGTGTAGCCCTTGGGCGCCTTGAGCTCGCGGACCTCCAGCTTGCCCGAGTCCACGCCCGAGACGGTCACGCGGCCGTCCTCGCCCGTGGTGACGGTGGCCTTGCCCTCCGCATCCCACGTGCCATCGGCCGCTAGCGTGCGGCCGCGGTCGTCGGCGATGCTCAGGACCGCCCCGGCAAGCGGCTTGTCGCCGTCGCTGCCGCGCTTGGTGAGCGCGAGATCCCAGGTGTAGGCGCACGCATCATCGCTCGGCGTGCGAGTGAAGCCGGCATCGCTGAACTGGTCGGCAAAGGGAGAGCGCGGGTAACGCAGGTAGACCTCGTTGGGGTTGCCCTTCGCGATGCCGTGGTTGCACGCGCTGTTGAGCGGCGCGTTGTACACGGCGACCACGCGGGCGCCCGCGGTGAAGGCGTCGGCCCCGCCGAGCGCGGCGATGAGGTCGCCGGTACGCACGGTGAAGGTTCCGTCAACCGCTACCTTGGTGGCGCACTGGGCCGTGATGTCGGTCCAGCCCTTCGCGGGCTCGGTGTCGGCTCGGCCGTCCTTGCCGGTCTGGACGGCGTCGAAGCCACCGTCCGCGCCCGCCGCCACGTACACGCGCACGCTCGCGGCCACCTTGGAGGGGTCGAGCCCCGCGCTCATGGTGTCGACGAACCGTACCGTATAGGTGTCGTAGGCCGCGAGGCCCGCCGGGACCGTGGCAGAGAGGCGCCAGTACAGGTCGTCGGCGACCGTGGCGTCGGCGGCCTTGCCCCAGGCGGCGGTGCTGTCCTCCAGCACGTGCTTGGCCACCTTGGGAGTGGCGGCCTTGGGCTTGACGGTGACGGCGCTGCCGCCGACCAGGGCCATGATCGGCGCGGTGCCGGCCTCGTTCTGGGCGATGGCGTCGTCGTCGGCGACGATGAGCCAGTAGCCGCAGGGCAGCTCGGCCGCCGTGCCCGCGTTGAGGGCCGCGAGCTCGGCGCCAGAGCTCTGGAGGGAACGAGCGAGCTGCGCGCTCAGCGCGCTCGTAAGGTGGGAATCGGTGTTGAGCCACTCGGCAGCTTCCTGCGCGGTGGTCTGGGAATTGGGCATGCCGGCGCTGTGCAGCACAGGCAGCGCTGCGTCGCGCACGGCGTCGCTTGCCCAGGCGAGGTCGGTGGCGATCTTGGCGTCGCTGTCGCCGTCGACGACGCTGGCACTAAAGATCTGGTAGGCGTCGTAGCTGCGCGCCACGGTGCCGCTCACCGTGATGGAACCGGTCGAGGTCGGCGCGGCCTGCGCGGATGCGGGGAACACAACCGCGCAGGTGCCGATCAGGAGGGTAAGCAGCGCAAACAAGATCGGGAAGGAGCAAACTTTCTTATTCACGACGCTCGCCTCCCTTCGCATTCGCCTTGCGACGAATGTGCATCCAGGCTGCAGCAGCGCAAAGCACCGCCGCGCCGGCAAGGTAGGTCAGTGTGATGCCCGACATACCAGAAAGGGGCAAAGAGGTGGAGTAGGTGTTGATGAAGGTGGGGGTGGACTCGGGCTTGGTGCCGTCGAAGTTGACAGGATGCTGGTCTTTCGTGGCGATATCCTTGCCGTCGGCGTCCTTGATCTTGGTGTAGGTCACCGACTCGGCCTCGATCGAACCGTCCTCCTGGTCCTTCATCCTGACATCAAATCGATAGACCGACTTGTCGTACTTATATTGCGAGAACCACGAAACCTCTGCACTCTCGCGCACGTAGTACGTAAAGTCTTTGCAAGCACCACGACCCGGATCATCGGATTCCTTCTGCTTCAAGTCTTTAAGGCCGTACTCAATATTGGAGAAATAAAGCTTCTGGGGATTGTCGCCGCCGGCTTTGGTCGTAACCCTCTCGGCACTATTGAACTTATCGTTATCCGCAAACTCGAGCGTGAACTCCTTCATCTCGCCGCCCTTGACGACCTTGGTTGCCGCAGGCTTCCAGGAGCCGAGAGAAGTATAGGGCTCAATTTTGTTGATAAAGGTAGGGTTATCATTGTCACCGATAACGACCGTAGTCGTCGTGTCATCCGACGAGTTGTTATCCGATGGACGCGTAACGGAGTAGTTTGCGCGATCAAGTTCTACGAAATCCTGATTCCCCTCGGCCTTTTTAGAGACGGTGACTTTATTCACCTTGTAATAATTAATAGGAATCGACATGAGATGGTCAGTTTTGTATGAATTGCTATCGACTGTTGCCACGATCTTGTAAATGGTCTTATCGAATTTGGTATCCAATTCGTTGTCGCCGCTGATGGGCTCCTCAACTAGATAGAAAACATACAGCCCCGAAGAATAGTCCTTGCCAGAGTCGAAGGTGATACTGCCGGTTGACGGATCAACAGTTGCCTCACCTGCAACGATGCAATCGCCCATATCAATTGTGCCGTCATCTTTCCAAGAAGGTGCTGTATCGCCATCCTGACGCAGCAGCATAAACTTGTATCCGTGTCCGCTAAGGCTTTGCGAGACATCATCTTTTTTAAGCACCTTGGTGGCGATGAGCTTCATGTTCGGATAAACGCTCAGCTCAGCGACCTCGCCAACGGTGAGATCGCCGTTGGTCATGATGCCGCCGCCATGGGTGTACGAGTAGTTGCCACTGATGATGGTCGTAGCTGCCAATTGCGCCTTTTCTACGGTCTCATCAGTCGGATGGGCCTCCAAACCGAACATGTACTTGGCTTCGGCACCGCCGTTGGCATCGATGGTTATCTTCGTTTTATCGCAAGTGCCCTGCCAGCCAGCTGAGCCGCCGCCGAGCATCTTGCCGAGCACAACTGCAACCGTCTTATTGCTGTCATTCTTGCGCACGAGGAAGAAATCCTTGTGGCCGGCTTCTTTGAAGTCTTTGGTAATGTAGTCAGGATTGCTGTCCTCGTTCTTGCCATTACCACCGGCAGACATGTGATCACTTAAACCATTATCCGTATTGTTGTAGATTGCGGCACCATTTGAGTGCGAAACAATTGTCTCGCCCGTAGGGCAGGCACCGATGCCACCACCCCAGCCGCCGGCCTCATTATCAGTAATCAGCGTCCTTACGATGTTAAGCTTGCCGTCCTTTTGGACAAAGACGCCACCGCCGCCCCAATCGCCGCCACGGCTCTCACCCGTCATGGTCTTGTTGTTGGTGATGTAAACCTTGTTGAACGCGCCCGGCTCAGTCCCAATATCGCCGGTAGTACTGGTGGAAATACGGAGACCACCGCCCTCGGCGTTTACAGATTCGTTACCGGCAATCGTGCCGCCTGTCATTTTAAACGTAATCGCCTGGTTCCAGAATCCAGCGTAGATTCCGCCACCGGCCTCTTTGGAGTAATTGGCAGTAACGGATCCACCCGTCATGGTTAACGTCCCTCTGTGCGTGCATGCAATTCCGCCGCCGCCAAGCAGACCGAAGTTGTAAAGATTGGAATCAGTAATCCAAGCGTCAACTCGATTGTTGGTAATATTGGCAGATCCGCCGATGGTGACGTTCGCGCCCTTGGTATAAATACCGCCACCGTATCCGCCGTCTCCGGTGTCACCGCCGCAGCTGTTGCCGCCGATGCCCTTAGCGTACGTAGCGTTACCCGAGATGACACCGCCGGAGAGATCCAACGTGACACCTCTGTCGGCAAAAATGCCACCACCGGAAGCAGCCTTATTCGCTGCAATCACGCCGCCAGTCATATTGAGTGAACCCTTTGCCATGCACAGGCCACCGCCCCAGCCGCCGCCGTTGCCGTTGGTGACGTAACCGCCCGCGATTTTGACCGTACCCTCGGAATAAATCACATGACCGTCGTTACTCAGGTTGGCAGCCGTGGTAATCATGCCGCCCTTGAGATCGAGCGTGCAGTCCGCTTCAACGTTGACCACATACTTTACGGAACCGCTTTCCGATGCTGCATCAATAGCGCCAAAGCCCGTAACGACATGCTCGTACGTAGTCTCGGTGGTGCCAAGTCCATTTGTATTGGGCGTGCTCTTAGTCTCATAGTAAGTAAGACTCTTAGGAGTGCTGTTATTAGAGCCGCTTCCTTTTTCCCACTTCATACTCGCAGGCTGACCCGCCGGCGTATTGGCCGTATCGACCGGTCTTGGTACATCCTTTGTTTTTTTGCTTAAATCCTCGATAGTGAGTGTGGCTCCGTTTTTGACCACAAAGAAGGAGTCTAAGCCGCCAGAACGGTTACAGAGCATGTTGCCGTTAAGATCGATGGTGGTGTTTTTGGTGATTTTAATCTGCTGATTCGAATAGGCAGAACCCGTCAGTTGGAACTTGCCGCCGCTGCCGAATTTCCCAGAAACATCACCATTTACCTCGGCATAGTCATCGTCACTGACGCTGGCGGGGGCAATTGCGTTTTCGTCGCTATTTTCATCATCAGAAGTCTGTGCGTCGGAAGGCTGCGCGGCGCCCTCGGCCTCCGCGTCATCGGCTGTCGAGTCTGGTGCAACGGTATCCTCGTTCGCCTCATTCTCGGCATCGCCGCTATTCAGCTTTTCGGTATCCCCGTTGTTGGTGTTGTCTACATCAGTAGACTCACTTGAGGAACCCCCCCCATCACAGTTTCCTCGGCAGAAACTGTCTGGGCATCGTTGGCAATGGCCTGCGAGATCGGGGGCATGACGAGCGACAGTACCAGGCTCAAAACGGAGGCTCCGCACAAAACGCCTGCCAGTACACGGCGCGTCGCTTTTTTACTCTGCTTAGTTTCTTCTGAATTCGCTTTCATCGATGTCTCCTCCCCAAGAGACCGCGATCTTGCTCTTTCACCATCAAACGTATCTGCGCAATCTGTAATTGCGCTCGTTTAGTAATGCAATTATAACGATTATTTAAACATCTGAGCAACAAAACCGACATTTTGTAGCGAGTTCTCAATTCTCTTGACATTTGCTCAGATTTACCTTCGTTTATTCGCTATCTATTTTTTGTTTCTGCTGGTAATTTAGTTGCGTATTATTTTTTAATGGCATTAGATTTATTTGCACAACATTTTGCTCAAGAGCAAACATCCTGTGAACGGTCGAAAATCGACCGTGAGCGGTAGGTCATTAACCGGAAGGAATATCCTACCAAACTGATGAGAATATCTTTAACCCATCGGTGGTTAGAAGCATGGTGTTCAGACAACAATATTTGAATTTTCCCACAGATTTTAGGTATCAATTCGCCCAAAACGCCTGAGGCCACCGCAAAGGCGCCCGTCTCCATTGTGGCGGCTCTCCCCCAGCGCTACAGCAGATGTTCCTCGATAAAGATCGCGATGCCGTCTTCGTCGTTACTCGCGGTTACAAAGTCGGCGGCGGCACGGGTGGCGTCGCTGCCGTCTGCCATGGCCACGCCCACGCCGGCGTCGGCCACCATGCAGGTGTCGTTGTCCGCATCGCCAAACACGCAGATGTCCTGGAGCTCCATGTCGTTGAGCTCCGCCACGCGCACAAGGCCGCGCGTCTTGGACACGCGCGGATCCATGAACTCGTAGAGCCGCTGCGTGGTTTGCAGAGCTGCCGCCTTAACAGTGTCGTCGGCAAACGTCGACGCCCGTTCAATCACCCGCGGCATTACCTCGGGCGCCATGGTAAACATCACCTTGGGCTGCGGCTCGCGCAAAAACTCGGCAAAATCGACCACCTGGTAGGGCACGCCGTCGACGCGCGACAGGTGCTCGACGCACGCGTTACTCTCGGGCACGTAGAACACGCCGTCTCGGGGGCAGACGGGCGTCGCCGGAAGGTCCGCCATGTGCTTGCAGATGCGCGCGATAGTCTCGCCCGGCAGCGGATAGCTCAGCTCGTTGATGTCGTGCGCGCGGTCGATGACCTCGGCGCCACCGCAGCCCACGAGCACGTCCACCAGGCCTTCGATGCCCCAGAGCTCGTACATGGCCTCGGTCGCGTGGGCGTCGCGCCCGGTGCACAGGCCAAAGAGCACGCCGCGCTCGCGCAGGGCGCGGATCGCCGCCACGGTGCGCGGGGACACCGTGTGCTGGCTCGTGAGCAGCGTGCCGTCGATATCGCAGAACACGGCTTTGATGTGGCTGAAGGTGGTGTCCATGGGGGCCTTTCTGAGTAGCGCGTCGGTGTGGGGCGTATTCGCGAACGGCGTACATGGTATACCAAGGCACAGGCGCGGCCCCTCAAAGCAAAACCACCACAAAGGTGCCTGGCCCCCTTTGTGGTGGAAGTGACGTTTGCGGGCCAAACCATCACAACATTCGATGTTTTTTGGCAAAATCGCGATTTTCATCGAATGTTGTGATGGGTTTTACTGCCTTGCGGCACGATCCAAGTGATTGCGTCCAAACAGCTGCAACGCCGCGGGGACTGCCGTCACGACCATGCCTGCTCCGATGAGCGTCTGCTGCACGCCAAACGTCGCCGCCAGCCACGGGGCAATCGCCAGAGGGGCCACGCCGGCGAACATATTGCCAAAGCCCATGACCGAGTTCACGCGACCGAGCTGCTCGAGCGGTGCCGTCGTTTGCACAATGGTGTTGTGGAGCGGGTTGACGACACCCCAGGCTATGCCCAGGGCGATCTGGCCGACGAGGGCCACGCCCACGTACGGCGTCCCCACATAGAGCAGGCTTCCCAGGCCCACGGACATAAGCGCCACGAGCAGTGTTTTAAGGTTGACCAGGTGCGGCGGCATCCGAAGCGCAACCACGGCGCCCAGCACCGCGCCCACACCGCAGGCCGACGAAAGCCAGCCCATCCACTCAACGCCGACGTGCAGGACATCGCGATAGAAAAACGACTCGAGCGGATCGAAGGCTCCATAGCCAAAGTTCGAAAGAAAAATGATGCAGAAAAGTAGCGCGAGGACGCTGTTGGTGAAGACTGTCTTGATACTGGCTGCGAAGGTGGCGCGGGCGGACGTGCTGGGGCTGGAGCTTTGTCCCGCACGCTCCCCTTCCTCTGCCGAATCGGCATCCGCATGCCCGGCGACATGGCTGGTCTGCGGCCTAAAGCCCCAACCGGCGACGAGCGCCAGCACGGTAAAGAGCATCATGAGCACGAACACCGCGCGCGACGACGCAGCCGCCGCGACAAAGCCGCCCAGCGTGGGTCCGACGATAATGCTCACATTTGAGAACATGGCGATGGCGGAATTGATGTCTTTGAGTTCGGCGGGGTCGTCGGTGAGGTAGGCCGGATAAGATGTGGCGATGGGTTGGGCAAATCCCATCGTAAAGCCTAAGAGCACCGCGCCGAGCAGGACAATGCCGGTCGCACCACCAAAGGCAATGATTGCCGTGCCGGTTGCAAGCGCGCCGACGATGCTCAGCAAGAAATGGCGGCGCGGACCCCAGGCGTCGAGCCCCGCGCCACCCACAAAGGATCCCAGGATCACGAAAACGTTCATGAACAGGACAGCCAGCGATGTCGCGATGACCGAAGCGCCGTCCGCATAGGTGAGTGTTCCGATAACGCCGATAAAGTAGCTGGTCTGAAAACCGGTGTAGATGAGAAAGCGCATCGCCACCAGGCGCTTGGCCTGCACGGAAAGCGATGATTGAGGCTTTGAGAAAAGAGAGACGAGCATGGAGACTCCTTGTTTCATACGAATGCGGACGGCGGGCATTCGCCACCGTCTATCGAATCAATCAATCCGCATGAAACATTAAGGACGCATCGAGCCCCTTCTCTCCGTTTTCCGTCCGTCATGAACTACTTGGTAGATTGTAAGGCATGTCCCACACATCTACCAAAGCAAAAACCACCACAAAGGTGCCTGACCCCTTTGTGGTGGAAATGACGTTTGCCCAGATAAAACCTGCCAAAATAAACCTGTCCCTTTTTGGCATGTTATGGCAACGCAGCGAGCCGGTTCCAAGTGCCCCAGGTCGCCCCGAAAGAGGAGCGACGCGTACTTTGGTACGCGAGCGACGGCTTGAGGGACGAGATGGGGTGCTTGGGGCCGGCGCAGCGTCGAGCCTTAAAGATGATCTTGGATAAGATCGCAGATGGCTCGGGCGTCGTTGATGTTGATGGCTCGGGTCGCAAAGCCGGCGTCGAATGCCTGGCGTGCCAGGGCCTCGTTGCAGGCAAGGGCCAGCGTGTGACCGTCGACCAGGTCGAGCGAGCTCTTGCCGCGCAGACGGTCGACACCGGAGCGCGCGACGACGATGTTGTCGAAGCCCTCGGTCTTGTAGCCCTCAATGATCACCACGTCGACATCGTTGTAGCGCGACAGCAGCTCGCGCGCGGGCATCTCGTCCTCCTCGCGCGTATCGGCGTACTCCGCCCAGCGCGTGGCACAGATGAGGCCCACGTGCTTGGATCCGGCCTGGTGATGGCGCCAGGTATCCTTAGCGGGCACATCGATATCAAAGCCGTGGTGCCCGTGATGCTTGAGCGAACCCACGCGCAGCCCGCGGCGAGTGAGCTCGGCGATAACCTTCTCGACGAGCGTGGTCTTGCCCGAGTTTTGGTAGCCGATAAACGCGATCGCGGGGACTGCCGGTGTCGGAGCTGCGGGTGCAACGGCGACGGGTGCGCTCGCGGGTGCGTCGCCCGCGGCCCCCACAGCCTCAACAGCAGCGGCCTGGCGCTCGGCGCGGTCCCACACACCCGAGCGGCCGCCCTCCTTGTGCAACAGGCGCACGTCGACGATCTCCATGCCGCGATCGACGGCCTTGCACATGTCATAGATCGTTAGGCACGCGGCGCTCGCGCCGGTCAGGGCCTCCATCTCGATACCCGTCTTGCCCGTCACGCCCGCCGTAACCAGTACGTGAAAGCCGACCTGCCCGTCCGCGCGCGCCGGCGCCCAGCCCTCGGGCACGTCCTCGGCCGGCGTCCCCGCCGCAGCGATGGGCGCAATGTCGCACTTGCTCTTGGTAATGAGCAGCGGATGGCACATGGGGATGATGTCACTCGTGCGCTTGATGGCCATGATGCCCGCCACGCGCGCGCAGGCAAGCACATCGCCCTTTTTGGCGCGGTCCTGCAGCACCATGGCCTGCGTCTCGGGATGCATGAGGATGGTGCCCTCGGCGATGGCGATGCGATGGGTCTCGGCCTTGTCGGACACGTCAACCATGCGCACCTCGCCCTTGGCGTCCACATGCGTCAGCTCGTCGCGACGGGCGTCACGGGCGGGCTCGGCTGCAGCGCTGGCAGACGGCTGTGCGGACGCGTCGGCGTTGCCAGCATTCGCCGCAGCCGTGACTTTGTGGGCAGACATCGCGGCCCTGCGAGCGGCCTTGGTGGCATCGGCGTACCTGCTCTTGGCCATATGATCATCCTCCGATTTGGGACATAAATCGTTGCGTGCCCTCAATTATCGCGTGTTCCTGCGGTTTGTGGGCCACGGCATCGCGCCAAATCGAAAGTACCTGCATATCATCACCACGGCGCAGCGCCTCACGCACCGAATACTCGGCATCGCTGAACAGGCACGGACGCACGTTGCCGTCGGCCGTCAGACGCAGACGGTTACAATTCGCGCAAAAATGATTGGACATGGCGCTAATGAAGCCGACCGTTCCCGCCGTGCCCGGAAAGTGCCAATAGCGCGCAGGGCCCGCGCCGGCAGGAGCGTCGTTGATGTCGAGCGGCTCGAGCTCGCCCAGTCCCGTCGCGGCGGCCCCGGCATTGATGCGCGCCCGCAGCTCGTCGCTCGGCACGGTATCGCTCGCGTCCCACAGCTCGGGATTGAGCGCGGGCGCATGCGGGTCCACAGCGCAATGCGAGCTCGTGTGTTCGTCGCCAATGGGCATGTATTCGATAAAGCGCAGGTGGATGGGGCGGTCGACGGTCAGCCGCGCGAGGGCCGCCACATCTTGGTTGAGTCGGCGCACTACAACGCAGTTGACCTTAACGGGCTCAAAGCCCCAGGCAAGCGCCGCGTCGATGCCTGCCATGGTCTGCTCGAGCCGGCCCAGGCGCGTGATCTTTCCAAAGAGCGTAGGGTCGAGCGTGTCGAGCGAGATGTTGACGCGGTTAAGCCCGGCATCTTTGAGCTGCGGCGCCAGCTTGGGCAGCAGGGCGCCATTGGTGGTAAGCGAGATGTCCTCGATCTGCGGAATCGCGCGGATGTCGCGAATGAGCGGAATGATACGGCGGCTGACCAGCGGCTCGCCGCCCGTCAGGCGTATGCGGCGAATGCCCTCCCCCGCTACCAAGCGCACAAAGCGGGCGATTTCCTCGGCGCTGAGCAGCTCGTCGTGCGCGCGGGGCGCCACGCCATCGGCCGGCATACAGTAAATGCAGCGGAAATTGCACTTGTCGGTAACGGCAATGCGCAGGTAGTTGATATCGCGGCCAAAGCCGTCATGTTGCACGTGCCCGTCCACGCAGCCCTTCCCTCACGCGGCGTTTTATTCTTCGGAAAACATAATACCGCACGAGAGAATCATGCCGACACCCGTACGACAGGACAGGTCACTTCGAGCAAAACGGACTATCCAAGCCCATCCTCAGCATAGACCATCACAACATTCGATGCTTTTCCCGTTTTTGGCAAAAAACGTCGAATGTTGTGATGGTCTGCCTGCCCACGGCATCCTGTAGAAGGACCAAAACGCCCCTAGAGGCCGCCGTCCCAGTGCCGAATCACGAATTCTCGCAGGTCGTTCTGACGTTTCTGGAACGCTTCGCTTCGGTCGCACTTGAGACCCATAGCGAGCGCGATGGCGTTCATCGCCCGGTGCAATTGCAGCTGATGGACAAACTGAGTCCCGGTGAGGACGATCATCCTAAAGCCCAGCGCGCTCAGTACGGTCATACGCTCCGCATCCGACGCGCTGCGCTGTTTATCAAGATGGTCCGAGCCGTTGTATTCAATCCCCGTACCACTCGCAGGCGCATATACGTCGATCTCGAAATACCCGGCCTTTGCAAGATATTTGAACTCGTTGGGAACATCGACCCGACGGTTGAGCTCGATCTTGGCGTATCCCAGCCCTCCCTGGGAACGTTTTGCTACGACCATGATTGCGGTGGCCGTCTCCATGGGCGATCGCGCGCCATCGTGCACGCGTTTGAGCACGGCGGCCGCGCGTATGGCCCCCTGACGAGATCGATTCTCATCGCAATAAGCAATCAAGTCGGCAACGGTATACCTCTGCCCCATCTCGATATAATCGTCTGTCGACAGATGATTCAAATGGTATCGGGCGCAGATTTCATACCCATATTCCAGCTGCTCGGGCTCGCTCATCCACGAACCCGCTTGGACAAAGCACATGACCTCATCAACCACTAGAAGGCCCTCTGCCACCTCAAGAAGATGGTCTGGAGGTACCGGCGCCCCAAACACGTGGCACCTAAATCCAGCCGGCGTCGAGCGCTCAAAATCGAAGTTGACGAGCGTGTCGATATGACCGAGCTCTTCTCGTGGAATACCAAGCGAAACCAGATAGTCGGTAACGATCCCAACTGCCGCTGAAGCCCTCAGCCCCTTGACATCGAGTCCCAATTTGGACAGGCCCGCAGTCGGCTCCGCCTCGTTAGCAAGCGAGTCCTCATCGTATAGGCTGCTTGCTCGCGAGAGCGGCTCGGACGGGCGCGCCACGTTGTGGTACAGCCAGGCAGTCTTATGGGACAGGACAATCGGCAGGTCCATGAGCCCTCCAATGGAGTCGGATAACCAACCTTATTCCCCTGCCCCCGGGTCCGCACACCTTCGTGCGCAAGAAAGCGATTCCACCCGATCGAGTGGTAGAAAAACCATCACAACATTCGATGCTTTTCCCAATTTTGGCAAAAAACGTCGAATGTTGTGATGGTTTGAGACGAGGTGAGCGGCATGAAGGGTCAAAGCATCGTGCTCGAACGGGTTAATCCAACTCTTTTAAGCCATGCGCCAGCTGCCAGTACTCGCCGTGCTGGGCGAGCAGTTCTTCGTGCGCGCCGCGCTCGATGATGCGGCCGTGTTCGAGGACCATGATGGCATCGGCGTCGCGGACGGTGGACAGGCGGTGCGCGATCATAAACGTGGTGCGTCCGCGCATGATGCGGTCCATACCGCGCTCGATGAGCTTTTCGGTGCGCGTGTCGATGCTCGAAGTGGCCTCGTCCAGGATGAGCACCGGCGGGTCAGCGACGGCCACGCGCGCGATGGCGAGCAGCTGGCGCTGGCCCTGCGACAGGTTGGCGCCGTCGGCCGTGACCGGCGTGTCGTAGCCTCTAGGCAGGCGGCGAATAAACGAGTCGGCGCAGGCCGCCTCGGCAGCGGCGCGCACTTCCTCGTCGGTCGCGTCGAGCTTGCCAAAGCGGATGTTCTGTGCGATGGTGCCGCTAAACAGGTGCGTGTCCTGCAGCACAATGCCGAGCGACCCGCGCAGGCTGGCCTTGGCAATGTGCTTGACGTCGATGCCGTCGTACGTGATCTCGCCGTCATCGACCTCGTAGAAGCGGTTGATGAGGTTGGTGATGGTCGTCTTACCGGCGCCTGTGGAGCCCACAAACGCGATCTTTTGCCCCGGCTTGGCAAACAGGTTGAGATCCGTGAGCACACGGGTGCCTGGCACGTAGGAAAAGTCCACGGCATGGAAGCGCACGTCGCCGGCAAGTGGGACCAAGCCGCACGTGAGCTCGGTGCCGTCGGCAGCCACCGCACGGCCCGACTCATCAACGGCAGCCACATCATGCAGGTGCCCGTACGCGCCCACGCCCTGGCCCTCGGGAATCTTCCATGCCCACGCGGCGCCGCCCGTCTGCACCAGCTCCACGCAGCCCTCGTCCACCTCGGGCTCAAGATCCATGGCGGCAAACAGGCGCTCGGCACCGGCCAGCGCGTTGAGCAAAAAGTTGCCCAGCTGCGTAAACTGGTTGATGGGCATGGCGGCCTGGCGTACAAAGACCAGGTAACTTGCAAGCGCGCCCACGTCGGCGAGCCCCTTGATGCAGAGCATGCCGCCCGCCACGGCGACGATGGCGTAGTTGGCATAGCCGATCACCACGGTCATGGGCACCATCGAGTTGGCGTAGGCCTGCGCGGCACCACCGGTGCGGCGCAGCTCTTGGTTGCGCGCGTCAAAACCAGCCACGTTGGCCTGTTCGTGATTAAAGACCTTGATGACCTTTTGGCCCGAGACCATCTCTTCGATATATCCGTCCAAATCGCCCAGCGACGCCTGCTGAGCGGCAAAAAAGCGCTTGGAACGCGTGCCCGAGTAGCGCGCATACAGCACAATGGCCGCATCGCACACGAGCGTGATAATCGTGAGCTGCCAGTTGAGGATGATGAGCATGGCCGTGGTGCCGACCACCTGGATGCTCGCCTGAATCACGTTGGCAAAGCTGTTGTTGAGCGCCTCGGAGACGGTGTCGACGTCGTTGGTAAAGAAGCTCATGATGTCGCCCGAGCGTGTGCCGTCGAAATAACTGAGCGGCAGCGTCTGAATGTGGGCAAACAGGTCGCGGCGGATATCGGACACCACGCGCTGGGCCGCGCGCACCATGATCTGCGAGTAGCCCAGAGCCGAAAGCACGCCCGCGGCGTAGATGGCGGCAGTAAAGATGACCTGCCTGGCAAGCAGTTCCTCACCGCCCGTTGCCAAACCGTTGACGACGGGACGTACCATGTAGGTGCCGGCAAGGCTTGCGATGGCGGCGACGGAGGCGAGCACGCCCACCGCGAGCAGCGAGAACTTGGCGTGACCCATGTAGGAGAGCAAGCGGCGGAGCGTCTGCGCCAGATTGGCGGGACGGGCCTGAGCGGATGTCTTAGGCATGGCGCTCACCCCCTTCCAAGGGCGATCCGCTGGGAACGCAGGAAAACGGATCATTCGCGCAGCCATCGTCGCAGCCGTCGCCGGTGTCCGCGTTTCCTGCAAATTCCATCTGCGAGGCGTAAATCTCCTGGTAGATGCTATCGCCCGCCAGCAGTTCCTCGTGCGTGCCCACGCCGTGGACACAGCCGTCGTCCAACACAATAATGCGGTCAGCATCCATGACGCTCGCAATGCGCTGTGCGATGACAATCACCGTCGTATTGGGAATCTGAGCAATATGCTCGCGGATCTTGGCGTCGGTCGCCATATCGACCGCGCTGGTCGAATCGTCAAAGATGAGCACACGCGGATGTTTGAGCAACGTACGCGCGATGCACAGACGCTGTTTTTGTCCGCCCGAGACGCCGGCACCGCCCTGGCCCAACTCGCCGTCCAGTCCGCCGATGCGATCCAGGAACTCGTCCACGCATGCCGCCCGGCAGGCACGCAGCAGCTCCTCGTCGGTGGCATCGGGCGCGCCCCACTGCAGGTTCTCGCGCACGGTACCCGTAAACAGCACGTTCTTTTGCAGCACGATACCCACGGCGTCGCGCAGGGCAACCAGGTCGTAATTGCGCACATCGCGCCCGCCCACGAGCACGGCGCCTTCGGTGGCGTCGTACAGGCGCGCGATCAGCTGCACAAGCGAACTCTTGCCCGAGCCCGTGCCGCCGAGCACGCCCACCGTGGAGCCCGCCTCAATGCAAAGGTCAATATGCTCGAGCACATCCTCGGCAGCATCCGCGCGGTACTTAAACGACACGTCGCGAAACTCGATGCCTCCGTCGGCCACCTCGTGCACGGCAGCGGCAGCGTCGGGCGCTTGAATAAGCGAACGCTCGTCGAGCACCCGCGAGATGCGCTCCACGCTGGCAAGTGCGCGGGTGAGCAGCAAAAACACGTTGGAAATCATCATGAGCGAGTTCATGATCAGCAGCACATAGCTCATAAAGCCCGTGAGCGAGCCCACGCCGAGCTCGCCGGCAAGAATCATGCGACCGCCGATCCAAAGAATGGAAAGCGCCGCCACGTACATCGACAGCTGAAACACCGGCAGGTTGAGTACAGCGTTGCCAAAGGTATTCGTCGCGGTGCGCGCAAGCTCGGTATTGACGGCATCGAACTTGGCCTCCTCGTGCTCGGCACGCACGTACGCCTTGACGGCGCGCACGGCGGTGAGGTCCTCCTGCACCACACCGTTGAGATGGTCCATCGAGGTCTGCAGCTGGCGGTAGAGCGGACTGACGCGATAGGTGATAACGCCCAGTACGATCGCCAGCACCGGCAGGATGATCGCAAATACAGCGGCGAGCGGGCGCGACAGCACCAGCGCATAGACCAAGCCGACGATAAGCGTCACGGGACCGCGCACCATGGGGCGAAAGCCATTGCCGATGGCGTTTTGGATGACGGTGATGTCGGTGGTCATGCGAGTGACAAGCGAGCTGGCGTCGTAGTTGTCCAGATTGCCAAAAGCGAGCGTCTGAATCTTGCGATACTCGGCCTCGCGCAGGTTAGCGCCCAGCCCCGAGGCAACGCGGGCGGACGTGCGTGCATAACCCAAGCCAAGTACCAGCGAACATGCGGCGCATACCAGCATATACGCGCCCTGCAACAGCATGTAGTTGATGTCGCCCGCGGGCACGCCCACATCGATGATATTTGCCATGATGACCGGGATAAACAGCTCGAGCGCCGTCTCGGCCGTCACAAAGAGCACGCCGAGTATGGCATCGCGGCGGTATGCCCCCAGATAGGAAAACAGAATCTTGAGATTGCGCACGCAGGTTCATCCCCCATCAAACGTTGTTCGCAAACGCACGTATTATGGCGCGCCGCGTGGCGGTGTCAAGTGTTCCGAAATCGATTTCTGCAAGGCTGGTGCAGGCGCCATGCTCGCAGGGCGCACGTCCGTATTCAATTAGAAATGAACGCGAGCGTGACTTTTTCGCCCTGCCGTCAACACAAACCTTGACTCTACAATCGTTGTAGGGTTTTCACTACACTGGTACGTAAACAGACCAAGCCAGAAAGCCCCGCCCATGGAACACGACCTCACACGCGGCAACGTCCTTAAGACCATCGCGGTCTTTGCCCTGCCTTATATGCTCTCGTACTTTTTGCAGATGCTCTACGGCATGGCCGACCTGTACATGATGGGGCAGTTTAGCGGCGCCGCCGGCATCACCGCCGTGGGCAACGGCGCGCAGACGCTCTATATCATTACCGTGACGCTCGTGGGCCTGGCCATGGGAACGACGGTTATCGTCGGCCACGCCGTGGGTTCGCGTCGGTTTGACCGCGCCGAGACCGCCATCGGCAACACCATCACGCTCTTTATGGGTGTCTCGGTGGTGCTGGCCGCTGTCCTGCTCGCACTGTGTCCGCAGATTGTGGCACTCATTGGCACGCCGGCCGAAGCGGTCGAAGGAACCGCCGCCTACCTGCGTATCTGCTTTATGGGCATTCCCTTTATCGCCGCGTACAACATCCTCTCGGCCATCTTTCGCGGGCTGGGCGATTCGCGCTCGCCCATGTACGTGATTGGCGTGGCATGTATCATCAACATCGCGCTTGATTTTCTGTTTATCGGCCACATGGGGCTCGGCCCCGTGGGCGCGGCGCTCGGCACGGTGACCGCGCAGACGGCGAGCGTGGCCCTCGCGCTCGTGTGGCTCAAGAGCCGTCGCACAAACATCCACGTTAAGCGCAGCGACCTGCGCCCCCAGCCCGAGGTGCTCGGCAGCATTCTTAAGATCGGCGTGCCCGTGGCCGTGCAGGACGGCTGCATCCAGGTGGCGTTTATGTTCATCACCGTCATCGCCAACCACCGCGGCCTGGTTGATGCCGCCGCCGTGGGCCTGGTCGAAAAGATGATCAGCTTTTTGTTCATTGTGCCGAGTTCCATGGGCGCTACCGTCAGCGCGCTCACGGCGCAAAATGCCGGCGCGGGCAAGGGCGATCGCGCGCGTCAGGTACTCAAGGACGCCATGACCATCTCGGTGGCGTACGGCTGCCTGATCACGGTGCTGATGTGGCTGGTGGCGCCGGCGTTTATCGGCTTTTTTGCCAAGGACGCTGCAGTAGTCGCCGCCGGTACCGGCTATATGCGCAGCTATATTGTCGACGCAATTTTTGCCGGCATCCACATTTGCTTTAGCGGCTTTTTCGCCGCATACGGCAAGAGCTACATCGGCTTTGCGCACAACGTGCTGGCCGTGGCCCTCATTCGCGTGCCCGGCGCTTGGCTGCTGTCGAACGCCTATTCCGATACGTTGTTTCCCATGGGCATCGCCTCGCCGTGCGGTTCGATTCTGTCAGCAGTCATCTGTGTGGTCGCATTTACCGTGCTCAACCGCCGCGGGGCTTTTGACAAGTTGGCAGCGTAGCGAGGCGACGCGAAATCGCCCCCATCGACGGCATCATCAGCGACGACCCCACAACCTACGTGACGCAGATCACGGTGCCGGTCTCTCTAGGCTAGACCGAGCCTCGCCTCTAACTCGGTCAACGCCTCAAAGGCATCGCGAGATGCACCCGCCGCGCGCTCGCGCTCGGCAACGCAAATTCGCATCATTAAGCGCTCTTTTGCCTGCACTTGGGAATGCCTCGCGCGCCCTTCCGCCTGCGAGCAATTGCGATTCTCGATATCCATTACGCCTCCGGCACCTGACCAGTCGCCAAGATCTGCTCGAGGGCGGCTTCGTCCAGCACGGGTACGCCTAGCTGCTCGGCTTTGGTGAGCTTGGAGCCTGCTTTGGGGCCGGCAACCAGATAGCTCGTCTTCTTCGACACGCTGCCCGAAACCTTGGCGCCGAGCACCTTGAGCGCCGCGCCCGCCTCGTCGCGTGTGCGGTTGACGAGCGTGCCGGTCAGCACAAACGTCAGGCCCGCGAGCGGCTGTGCGTCGGCGAGCTCGCCTGCCACGCCGGCGTCGGCTGCGGCCTGCGCGTGCGCGGCGCCCAAATCGACCTCGAGCGACAGGCCCGCCTGACGCAAGCGCTCCAGCACGGCGAGGTTCTCGGGCACGGCCAGGAACTGCTTGACGCTCGCCGCAATCTTGGGACCGATGCCCTCGCACTCGGCGATGTCCTCTTCGCTCGCCAAGATGAGCTTGTCGATCGACAGAAACCGCTCGGCGATGACCTCGCCCACACTCTTGCCCACGTGGCGGATACCCAGGGCAAACAGCACGCGACCGAGTGGCTGGCTCTTGGACTTGTTAAGCTCGGCGATGATTTTCTCGGCCGTCTTGAGGCCCACCGGGATGGGGTCGCCCTTCTTGACGCCCTTTTTGCTGTTGGAGCTGGCATAGGTGCGGCCCGTGTCCAGTCCGGCGATGTCATCGACCGTGAGCTGGTAGAAGTCCGCGACATCATGGATCAGCCCGGCGGCGATCATCTTGTCGACGATCTCGTCGCCTAGGCCATCGACGTCCATACAGCCGCGGCTCACCCAGTGGAGCAGGCGCTCCTTGAGCTGCGCGGGGCAGTCGATGGACACGCAACGGTATGCCACCTCGCCGTCCTCGTGGACCACGGGGCTACCGCACACGGGGCAGACCTCGGGCATGTGCCAGTCGACCGAATCGGCCGGGCGCTTGTCGAGCACCGGCCCCACGACCTCGGGGATTACGTCGCCTGCCTTGTGCACGATGATGGTGTCGCCCTCGCGCACGTTTTTACGACGGATCTCGTCGATGTTGTGCAGCGTGGCGCGCGCGATGGTGGAGCCGGCAACCGTCACCGGGTCGAACTCGGCGACCGGCGTGAGCACACCGGTGCGGCCCACCTGGATGCGAATTTCGCGTAGGACGGTCTGCTTTTCCTCGGGCGGGAACTTAAAGGCAATGGCCCAGCGCGGTGCGCGAGCAGTAAAGCCCAGGTCGATCTGCTGCTGGAAGCTGTCGACCTTTACGACCACGCCGTCGATGTCGTAGTCCAAGTCGCCGCGATGCTCGAGGGCCTGGGCACAGAACTCGTGGACCTCGGCCGGCGTGGCGCAGCGGGCCACGTTGGGGTTGACGCTAAAACCGGCGCTGCGCAGCCAGTCGAGGAACTCACGCTGGCTGTGGACGTGCAGCGGATCGGTATCGGCAATGGCATAGATAAAGGTGGCCAAGTCGCGACGCGCCGTGACCTTGGGGTCCTTTTGGCGCAGGGATCCTGCAGCGGCGTTGCGCGGGTTGGCAAAGGGGTCGCGGCCCTCGGCATCGGCCTCTTCATTCAGACGAACAAAGCTGCCTTTGGGCATATAGACCTCGCCGCGTACTTCGATGGTACGCTCGCGGTCGGCACCCATGTGGGTGAGCGCCGCCTCGGACAGGTGCATGGGCACGTCCTTGATGGTGCGCACGTTAAGCGACACGTCCTCGCCCGTGGTGCCGTCGCCGCGCGTGGCGGCGCGTACGAAGGTGCCGTTTTGGTAGGTAAGCGCGACGCCCAAGCCGTCGATCTTGAGCTCACAGGTATAGGTGACGCTACCGGCGCCGAGCGCATCCTCGGTGCGCATGAGCCACGCGTCAAGTTCGTCCAGGTCCATGGCATCGTCCATGGAATACATGCGGGCCATGTGCGTGACCGGCGCAAACTGCTCGCTCACGTATCCGCCCACGCGCTGGGTATAGCTGTCGGGCGTCACCAGGTCAGGATAGGCCGCCTCAATCTCCTGCAGCTCAACGAGCATTTTGTCGAAGGCGGCGTCCGTGATCTCGGGTGCGTCGAGCATGTAGTAGCGGTACGCGTGGTAATCGAGCTCGTGGCGCAGCTCGGCCGCGCGCGCTGCCGCCTGGGCACGGGCGTCGGTCGGTGCGGCGGCATCCGCGCTCGCGGGCGTTTCGGTATCGATGTCCACACCGTCACCAAACAGGCTCGATTGCTCCATAGCGGTACTCCTTCGCTCGATTTCAAACGGATACAAGAGTACCACCGGTCACGATGGGGCCGAATAGCGGTCTCAAACCGCACCGAATCGGCAGCCGCCAGACTGGGGTGAATCGCGCGATCAAACCATGCCTTTGCCATTTCTAAATAATCCGTTTTCCACCGTCCCCAAGGGATCATCGCGAAAAGAGGGGGCTGTCCCGCGTTGGCGGAACAGCCCCCTCTGGCCTCGATATGTGCGAAACGGCTCGTTAGTAGCCCTGACCGTAGCCCTGGCCCTGGCCCTGCTGGCCGAGCAGCTCCTCCAGGTACTGGCGCAGCTGCTCATCGGTAATACCGCCGTTGCCAGTGTCGGTCGAACTGTCGTCCTGCTGCTGGTTCTGCAACTCCTCATCGGAGCCCAGCTCGACGGTGACCTTCTTCTCTTCCTTGCCGCGCATGAGCGTGATCTCGACCTTCTCGCCCACCTCGTGGCTGCGCAGTGCGATGATCAGGCCATCGGCGCTCGTGATCTCGTCGTCGCCCAGCTTGGTGATGACGTCGCCCTCCTGAATGCCGGCCTTGGCGGCGGGACCGTCCTCGACGACGCTCGCCACGTACGCACCGCTATCGGTGCTCAGCTTGTTGGTGCGGGCGTTAAGCGCATTGACGCTCGAAAGCGTAGCGCCCATGTACGGATGCACCGGAGTTTTGCCGTCGATAATCTGGTCGGCAATGTTCTTGGCGTAGTTAACCGGAATGGCAAAGCCCACGCCCGAGCTGGAGCCCGAATAGCTCTCGATGAGCGAGTTGATGCCCACCAGCTCACCATTATCGTTAACGAGCGCGCCGCCGGAGTTGCCCGGGTTGATGGCGGCATCGGTCTGGATCATGTTGGCATAGATGGTATTACCGCTGGTAGAGCTCATGGCCGTGGAGCGATACAGCGCCGAGACGATACCGGTGGAGACAGACTGCTCGTTGCCGAACGGCGAGCCGATCGCCATGACCCACTCGCCCACGTTGAGCTTGGAGGAGTCGCCGATCTCAATCGGCGTGAGCTTGGAGGCATCGGCGTCCTTGAGCTTGATAACGGCGAGATCGCTCGAGGCATCGTTGCCCACGAACTCGGCCTCGTAGGTGGTGCCGTCGTCCATGGTCACCACGTACTGGTCATAGCCATCGACCACGTGGTTGTTGGTGAGAATGTGGCCCTCGGTATCGAGCACAACGCCCGAACCGACGCTGCCCGAGCCGTCCGACTCATCGGCAGACTGCGAAAGCGAGCCATTCTGGCCGCCGCTCGAAGTGGCGG
>DXLR01000120.1:0-13053 GCA_019414625.1 Collinsella sp. | reverse complement strand
GCTGCGGAAACGCGGGGACCGTTCAGGCTGTTGCGTTGAGATTGAAAATCAACCAAAGGACACATCTCCATAGCCCTCTACAAAAACCTGTACTTTTGCGACTGCGCCTAGCTGCGAGCGAGAAGATGTTCTAAACGCCCCGGTATTTGCGTGCGTCGCAAAGCCAGAAAAGGGGGCGAGAGATGGAGCAGACAACGCGGCGCCAAGAGCAACTGCCGGGCGCATTCAACGGCGCAACTACCAACAGCCAGCATGGCCGCGTCCGCTGGTATCTGGTCCACACCCCCAACGGTAAAGAGCGCGAGACCTGCGAAAAGGTCCGCCGTATTATCCCGCACGATCTGATGCAGGACGCTTTTGTGATGCAAAAGGAGTTCTGGTTTAAGCGGGACGGCGCCTGGTCGCTCCAAACCAAACTCATGTACAAGGAATATTTCTTCGTCGCCACGCACGATGCCGCAGCGCTCGATAGGGCTTTGGCTCAACTGAGCTTTGGCTGCCGCATTGCCGGCAGCAGGGAGCGGGCCTATGCGCCTATGCCGGACGATGCGCAGGAGTGGTACCGCAGCGTGCTGGACGACGACGGAGTGGTGCGCAACAGCGTGGCGCGCATAGAAGATGGCGTGCTGCACATAGAGCAGGGTCCACTTGTGGGGCAAGAGGCCCGCGTTAAAAAGGTCGACCGTCATAAGCGCTGGTGCCTGGTGGACGTGGGCGAAGGCGTCTCCGCTTTTAGGGAGCTGCTTCCGCTGGACGTTCCCAGCAAAACGTAAGGGATACGTTGCACCGGCAATTTATTTGGTTTTTGAATTTGTGGATTTGGGGGGGGGTTCCTGGGGACAGGAACGAAAGTTTTATTGTGACTGCTAAAGAAGTAACAGAGAATAATGCGCCCGTGGGGGCGACGCTCATTGCTCGGGCCATGGACCGGCGCAAGGGCACGGCGGGTGCTGGGGTCGGCTCCGCTGCAAACACGGGTGCGGTGAGCCTCCCGGGCTCGCCCGAGTTCGCTGCAGAGTCCCGTGCGCTCGACACGCGATCGCTTGGCTACCGCTTCGTGAAGCGCACGTTCGATATCGCGTTCAGTGCGTGCGTCTGCGTCGTGGCTCTTATCCCTGGCACGGTTCTTTGCGCGTTCATTGCGGCCGACACCAAGGGTGCTCCCATCTATGCGCACGAGCGGGCTGGGCGCTTCGGTCGCCCCATCCGCGTGCTCAAGTTCCGCTCCATGGTCGCCGACGCCAACGACGTGGAGAAGTACCTCAGCCCCGAGCAGATCGAGGAGTGGCACCGCGAGCGGAAGGTCACAAACGATCCCCGCATCACCAAGCTAGGCCGCGTCCTGCGCAAGACTTCCCTGGACGAGCTGCCCCAGTTCTTCAACGTGCTCGCGGGCCAGCTCTCCGTCATCGGCCCTCGCGCCATCACCTACGAGGAGCTCGGGAACTTTACGCACGAGCAACAGGTGCAGGTGCTTGCCGTCCCGCAGGGCATTACCGGTGCCTGGCAGTCGGGCCCGCGCAACCTCGCGACCTTCGAGAACGGCCTGCGCCAGGAGTTCGAGCTTGCCTACGCGAAGGGTGCCAGCCTCAAGGCAGACTGGAAGGTCTTCTTCAAGACCTTTGGCGTCATGTTCGGCAAGAAGAAGACGGGGAGGTAGCGCATGAGTGCTGACAAACCCCTCGTCTCGATCGTGGTGCCGACCTACAAGCGCTCTGACAGGATTCGCGTGGCCCTGGACTCAATCGCCGCGCAGGACTACGGCGCGGAGAACATCGAACTGATTGTAGTGAGCGACAATCGGCCGGAGTGGCCGGAAAGCGCCGAGACCGACGCGGCGGTCGCCCCCTATGCCGCGAGCCTTCCGCACTTTAGGCTGCTGCACACCTCCGGCCAGACCGGCGGCGGGGCGGCGCGCAACTACGCCTGCCGCCAGGCGACGGGCGAGTACCTCACGTTCCTCGACGATGACGACGAGTTCCTGCCTGACAAGGTGTCCACCCAGGTCGCCTTCATGCAGGAAAACTCCCTCGACATGAGCTGGCAGGATGTCTCGTGGTATGACGAACGTGGCCGGCTTGTGGAGCACCGCAGGCTCGACCATTGCGAGGACTTCTCCACCGAGGGTCTGCTGCGCGCGCACCTCCTAACGCCGATAAGCCCAACGGCCATCTATATGCTCAGGCGCGACCTGTTCGACCGCACTGAGGGTTTCGGCGAGGTGGCGACCGGCCAAGACTGGTGGCTGATGCTGCGCTGCATAGAGGCTGGCGCCCACATGGGCTACATGCCCGAGGTGCACGTGAGGCAGTACCTCCATTCCGGCGAGAGGCTCTCGCTTGGCAAGAACAAGGTAAACGGCGAGGTCGCAAGGCACGAGGTGGTGCGCGGCTACTACCCGCGCCTCAGCAAGAAGGATGTGCGCTACATCGAATTTCGCCACAACGCCGTGCTCGCCTTCGCTATGAAGCGCAGCAACCAGCCAGGCCAGGCTGTGATTTACGCCTTAAAGGCCATTGCCTCATCGCCCGCCGCCTGCGTCTCTGAGGCGCTGAAGTTCTTCGGCAAGGCGAAATCCTAACTATTTCATATGTGTGCCTGCTCTTAACGAAAGGTTGAATGATATGTCCGAAAAAATGAAGATAGCAGTCGCCGGCACCGGCTATGTGGGGCTCTCGTTGGCCGTTCTGCTCTCGCAGCACAACGAGGTGCGCGCGCTCGACATCGTCTCCGAGAAGGTAGAGAAGATTAACGCTTTTCAGTCGCCCATCCAGGACGACGAGATTGAGCTCTTCCTGGCCGAGGCTAAGGCGGGCACGAGGAAGCTCGACCTGCATGCAACCGTGGACGTCGCCGAGGCCTATACAGGCGCGGATTTCGCCATCGTGGCCACGCCAACGAACTACGACTCGGACCGCAACTTTTTCGACACCTCGTCTGTTGAAGCCGCAATTTCGGCAATCCGCTCGGTGAACCCGACGGCCTGGATTGTCATCAAGTCGACCATCCCTGTGGGTTACACTTCGTCGCTTCGCGAGACGCTTGGCGACAGCCGCATCATCTTCAGCCCCGAGTTCCTTCGAGAGAGCAAGGCGCTCTACGATAATTTGCACCCTAGCCGCATCGTTGTGGGCGCGCCCAAGGACGACGAGGAAGCTGTGAAGGCCGCAAAGACGTTTGCTGGGCTGCTCGCCCAAGGCGTCGGCCCCGCCGAGCTTGAGCGCACCAACCCTGATGGCACGACGGGCATCCCGCAGCTCGTTCTTGGTACCACCGAGGCGGAGGCCGTGAAGCTGTTCGCCAACACCTACCTGGCACTTCGCGTGGCGTACTTCAATGAGCTGGACACTTACTGCGAGATGAGGGGACTCAACACCAAGGACGTCATCGATGGCGTGTGCCTAGAGCCCCGCATTGGCTCCCACTACAACAACCCCTCCTTCGGCTACGGCGGCTACTGCCTGCCCAAGGACACCAAGCAGTTGCTGGCCAACTATAAGGACGTGCCTCAGAACCTTATCGAGGCCATCGTCGATGCCAACCGCACTCGCAAGGACTACATTGCAGACGAGGTACTGCAACTGCTGTGGGACAAGGTATACGAAGGCAAGGAGAAGCCCGTGGCGGGCGTGTACCGCCTGACCATGAAGTCGAACTCCGACAATTTCCGCGCCAGTTCCATCCAGGGCGTTATGAAGCGCGTGAAGGCCAAGGGAGTGCCGGTCGTTGTCTACGAGCCAACGCTGGACGCGCCGGAATTCTTCGGTTCCGAGGTGACGCATGACCTTGAGAAGTTCAAGGCCGAGTGCGACGTGATCATTGCCAACCGGTGGAGCGACGATCTGGCCGATGTTGCCGGCAAGGTGTATACCCGCGACCTATTCAAGAGGGATTAGTATTTGTGGCGATTACTGCTGATAAAAAAAAGAGACGGCTGCTCCTTCTGACGAGGAGGTTCCCCTTTAACCGCGGCGAGGTCGCCGCTGAGTCCTATCTCGAGAACGAGATAGGCGTTCTTTCGACCTATTTCGACGAGGTGCTCGCCGTGGGGACCGAGGCGCAGCCGGGTGACGCGCCCACCTGCGCGCTGCCGGGCAATGTGACGCCCCTGGCCTTGGGTTGCGGTAATACCTCCAAGGACAAGGCTTTGCTTGCAGTCAAAGGGATCGCGTTTCCCCTTTTGGGCGGTGCGGACGTTCGTGAGGCCTATGCCACAGAATCCGTTCATGGAATCGGAAAGCGCGTGTTTCGGGGCTACTTTGCCGCGAGGGCGAAGGCAAAGGCGGACGTGCTTGCGGAGGAACTGGTCCGCTTTGGCTTTGAGCCCACGCACATATACAGCTTTTGGCTTTACGACACCGCTTTGGTCGCTGCTTGGCTGACCGGCACGTACCCATGTGCACGCGCCGTTGCGCGTGCACATGGGTACGATCTGTATGCAGATCGTACCGATGTGCATTATTTGCCCTTCCGGGGATACCTCCTATCCAAGCTTTCCGGAGTGCTTCCCTGCTCGAAAGACGGGGAGGAATACATAAACGCGAACTGGCCGGGCCATGAGGGCAAGGTGACGACCTCCTATCTCGGAACGCGGGAGATGCCAGACAAGTCCGGCGAGCCGTTGACCTGCCCGTTGCGGGTCGTCTCGTGCTCGCGTATTGTCGACGTTAAGCGCGTGCCTCTTCTTGCTAAGGCTGTCACCCTTCTTGATGCCGAAGGGCTTCGCGTCGAATGGACCCATTACGGCGACGGCCCACAGCTCGAGGAGGCGAGGGCCGCCTGCTCGTTGCTGACGCACTCCACCGCGAAGTTCGCGGGGGCTTTGCCGAACGACGCGCTTTTGGGGGAGTACGCAGCGAAGCATTTCGACGTCTTCGTGAACGTCTCGTCAAGCGAGGGCCTGCCGCTTTCGATCATGGAGGCCTGCGGATTCGGCATTCCCGTCATCGCCACGGACGTTGGCGGAACCCACGAGATAGTAAGCGATGGCGTCAACGGCTTTCTCCTACCTAGCGACTGTGGACCGGAAGATGTCGCCGCGGCCATAAAGCGATTCGTCTTTTTGGGCAAGGCCGAAGGGTCTTCTATGAGGCGCGCTGCAAGGGCCGTTTGGGAGAGGGACTTCCGTTTGGAGGCCAACGTGGAGGGGCTTGTGCGCTCGCTCGGAGTCGATTACAGAAACGAAGGTGAATGATGGGCCAGATTGCGCAGAAGATGACCATGCTCAAAAGGTGGAGCAAAATGCTCACTGGCAAGACGGCTGTGGCCGTAGAGCAGAGCATGGGCAGGGCCTATAATGTCGGACAGTTGTCCGGGTACTACAACGATTTGACCGGCAAGGTCACTGGCAGTACTCTGCTCGACGAGGGCGGTGTCCCTGTTAGCGTCATCGCCGGTGGGGCGCGGGTGCATTTCCCCATCGCCATTTTCCAATACGGTTTGGGCTGTTACGACTTGAGCATTCTCAGGTCGGATGAAGTTGAGCGCTTTCTCGACGCACTAAGGGTATGCTCGGATTGGGCGATCGGCGCCCAGCGGGATGACGGCTCTTGGGACGCATTTGGTCCGATAGGCAGCGCTAAGTACTCCGTCTCCTCGATGGCCCAAGGCGAGGGGTGCTCGATGCTGCTGAGGGCCCATGCGGCTTTCGGGGACGAGTGCTATAGAGTTGCGGCGCTGAAAGCTGCCGAGTTCATGCTTATCGACATGGACAATGGCGGCGTGTCGTCGCATGACGGGGGAGAACTGTTCCTGGAGGAGTACCCTCAACGCCCCAGGCGCAGTGTCATGAACGGTTGGGTGTTTAGCCTTTTCGGTCTCTATGACGCATCGTTGGTCGACGCGCGCTTCGCCGGGCCATTCAAGCACTCTGCGGAGACGTTGGCTTGCCATTTGGATGACTACGACGCCGGCTTCTGGTCTTATTACGACATGGAAAAGCGTATCGCCTCTCCCGCCTACCATCATCTACATATAGCGCAGCTCCGCGCAATGGCGGATCTTTCAGGCGACGCAAGGTTCGCGGTGAAGGCCGAGGTATACGAGCGCTATCAGGAATCTCCGGCCAACCGCAGGAAGGCGATTGCTAAAAAGGCGCTGCAGAAGCTGATCGAGAAATCCGATGCGGTGATCGTCCAATGAAGAAGGCCCTCTATATCGTGACCTCGATGGACACCGGCGGGGCCGAGACGGTATTCATGAAGTATTACCGGGCTTTGGACAAGTCGCGCTATCAGCTCGACTTCTGTGTGTCGTCCGACGTGCCGGGCTTTTACGACGCCGAAATCGAGTCGATGGGCGGCAGAATTGTGCACACAGTCAAGAAGACCGAGGCCGGGCCGGTCGCTTCGTTCAAGCGGCTCATGCAGATAGCCCGGGACGGCGGTTATTGCTGTGCTGTCAGGTCGTCTCAGCACAGTCTTTCCTGTCTTGATTTGCTCGCCATGAGATTCGGAGGCGTGTCCAGAACCATATTCAGGTCAAGCAACACGGGTACAGTTTCGAACAGCAAAAAGGAGACCCTGCTGCACAATCTTTTCAAGCCCCTTGTCAGGGTTGCGGCGACCGACTTCGCCGCCCCGTCTACCGAGGCGGGCGTCTACATGTTCGGCAAGGCGGGGGTATCGGGGCCGCGTTTCCATCTCATGAAGAACGCGCTCAACCTCGAGGACTACGCCTATGACGCTTCGACACGGGACGATGTTAAGCGCGAACTGGGCGTTCCTGCCGAGTCCTATGTCGTCGGGCACGTCGGGAGGTTCAGTGAGCAGAAGAACCACCTCTTCCTTGTCGATGTTTTTGCTGAAATCGCCCGGAGAAGGCCAGACGCCGTCCTCATTCTCGTCGGCAAAGGCGAGACACGCACGGCCGTTGAGAGGCGCGTTGCCGAGCTCGGATTGACCGATAGGGTGGTGTTTGCCGGGGTTAGGAGCGATGTCCGCCGTCTCTATTCGGCTATGGACGTCTTCATCTTCCCCTCTGTCTACGAAGGCCTGCCGAACGTCGTCGTCGAGGCGCAGGCAAACGGACTCCCTTGCGTGATTAGCGACTCCATCACGCGGGAGGTTGGCATTTGCGAGAACGTCGTTTACAAAAGTCTGGGCGACGCTCTGGACGAATGGGCCGACGCCGCGCTCTCCGCGGATCGCATAGGGTCAAGCGCCAGTGCGAGGGATTTGAAAGGCTCGGGCTATGAAATCAATTCGGAGCTTCCCGGTTTCGTGAGGCTGGTATTCGGATGAACTTTATCGAAACATCGCTTTTCTACTTTCTTGTCGTTTTGCTTTCAGCGGCGCTTGCGCGCATGTCGGAAAACGGCAAAAGTAAGGCTGGGCTGGTCGCTGCCGTGGTTCTTCTTACCGCCGTCGGGGGCTTGAGGTCGTATGCGGTTGGGCAGGATACCCTGGGTTATAAAGAGGGAATCGAGTACTTCTACGCGTATGGGACCACGATGTGGAACCATACGTTCAGCGTTCCGTACGGTGTCTTCACAAGTGCGGTGCTCCATATCTGTAACAATTACTCGTTCTTGCTCGTCGTCGAGTCGCTGATCACCAACGCCTTTTTTGCTTTCAGGCTTTGGGATTTTAGACGAACGGCATCGCTCTCGTTTGCGATGTTCGTCTATACGGCAACGGTGTTCCCGCTGTCTATGTGTCTGACGTGCCAGATGATTGCAGTCTCGCTGGTTTTCTACGCAACCAGGTTTTTAGAACAGAATAAGCCGTTGCTTTTTTGCGCTTGGTGGGCTGTTGGCGCTCTTTTGCACGCGTCCGCCCTGATAGGGGTCCTATTCCTCATCTACTACCTATTTTCCAACAAAAGCAAGAGCCGATCGCAGTTCGCCGCGAAGATGCTTGCATCGGTTGCCCTGCTGTTCCTGGCAGCTTATGCGGGCTCTAAGCTCGTCGACCGGTATGCGCGTTACTCCGTGAACGAATCGAGCATCGGGTTGATGGTTTTTGCGCAGGCGACCGTCCTCGCGATCGCATATTTCGTCAGCCGCGAAACTGCGAATGTTGCCCCGGTTGAGAGCGACGGAACGTCGCGGCTCAAAGCCAACCGGATGCCGCTCGTGTTTTACGCTTTAGGCATTTTGGCTTCGGCGTCCTCTTATGTGATTGCCAACGCCGGCCGCATAGCCTATTACTTCACCGTATTAGGCCCCGTGATTTTCGGAGGCTTCGTGAAGGACGCTCGGATAATAAAAGCCCGTTTTTGTCTTGGCTGTTTTCTAGTTGTCTGGTTCCTTTTCTACGCCTTTTATGCCTATCTGCTTCATACCGGGCTTGGTATCGAGTCTTATTCGTTCGTCTGGATGGGGTAAATAGTGCCCGAAACCGTTTCGGGCATATACGAGCAAAGTCTACGTTGGTGGTTTGCATACGCCCAGGGCTTGTTCCATGTGTAGCGCAGAGAATTAAAAAGTAAAACGCTTTGTTTAAGCTCGGACTTAAGGAAATTGTATATATGGAAAGCAAAATTAAAAAATACCTAAGTGACCCGTGGATGGCCTACTGTGCCTTTACGTCGAAGGGTCTAACGAAATGGGTTTCCGACAGGACGCACCTTCGATTGATGCATCGCGCCAAGTTGGGCATGTGGCCTAGCATAGACTCGCCGGTGACCTTCACTGAGAAGATGCAGTGGCTGAAGCTTAACGATCACAACCCTGCGTACACGACCATGGTCGACAAGTACCGCGCTAAGGACCTCATTGCCTCGCGTGTGGGCTCCGAGCACGTGGTCAAGACGTTGGGCGCCTGGAATTCCGCTGATGACATCGATGTGAGTGGGCTACCGGAGAAGTTCGTACTCAAAACGAATCACGACTGCGGCGGCGTGCTCATCTGCACTGACAAGGGACACTTCGATCTCAACAGTGCCAAGGACTTTTTTCGGGGTCATTTGAAGCAGAATTATTTTTACGGGTGCAGGGAATGGCCTTACAAGAACGTGAAGCCCGTCGTGTTCGCCGAGGAGTTCTTGGAGAGCGAGGGCGATAATGCCCGTGATGAAGACGATAACTGGGAAGGCATCGACGAGTTCGACTTCTTCTGCTTTGACGGGGAACCCCGGCTGATTTCTTATTGCCACGGGGACAAGAACGATTCTGAGAAGAGGTACAACGATTTCTACGACACTGAGTGGAATCTGCTGCCTTTGGCGATGGGATACGCGAGTTCCGAAGAGACGATCCCTGCCCCGGAGCAGCTCAGCGAGATGCTCGAGCTATCAAGGAAACTGAGTGACGGTGTACCTTTCTTGAGGGTCGACCTCTTCATCTGCAAGGGGCGCGTTCTCGTCGGCGAGCTGACTTTCTACCCGTGGGGCGGGTTTACGCCTTTCAGCCCCGCTGAGGCGGAGAGGACGTTGGGGCAAATGGTTTCTTTGCCCCAACGTGAAAACGAGGAATGATGGCAAACGAAAGCTGCATTCAGTGCGTGCGCATGGATAATCAGCCAGTAAGCGCGCTCTGGCGTTTCTTCATGGAGGTTTAGTATGTCCGACACAAAAGACCTCCGGGCGAGGTCGGCAAGCGCGGCAAAGTGGTCTCTGGCAACCGAGATTATCGCCAAAATCATCTCGCCTATCTCGCAGCTCGTCTTAGCGAGGCTGCTGGCGCCAGAGGCGTTTGGCATGGTGGCGACCGTCACCATGGTAGTGAGCTTTGCCGACATGTTCGCGGACGCCGGGTTCCAGAAGTACCTGGTGCAACACAGCTTCCGAGACAAAAAAGACCTGCATGCCAACGCTAACGTGGCCTTTTGGACGAACTTCGGCATATCGGTGGTCCTGTGGTGTCTCATTGCCATATTCAACGATCCGGTGGCCACCTTCGTGGGCAACCCGTCGCTGGGCTTTCCCTTGGCCGTGGCCTGCCTCTCTCTCCCGTTGACGTCGTTTTCGAGCATTCAGATGGCGTTGTTCCACCGTAATCTCGATTTCAAGTCGCTTATGCCGGTGAGACTGACGTCGACCTTACTTAACTTCGGCTCGACGCTTGTACTGGCGTTTATGGGATTTGGTTACTGGTCACTTATCGTTGGCACTTTGGCGGCGAATATTGTAAATGCAGTGGGGCTGACTCTGCTGTCTGAGTGGAAGCCGCGTTTTTTCTACTCCTTCAACATGCTGAAGGCTATGTTCTCATTCAGCGGATGGACGCTTTTGGAGTCGTTCACCATATGGCTTTCCTCTTGGGCGGGCACCTTTATCGTGGGGCATTTCCTGGGTGCGGCTGAGTTGGGATATTACAAGACGCCAGTCACCTTTGTGAGCGGGTGCTTCGGGATTATCACGAACGCTACGACGCCCATCTTGTTCTCGTCACTTTCGCGCCTTCAGTTTGATCGGGAAGAATACGTTGCTTATCTGCGACGCTTCCAGTTCATGGTGGCATTGTTCCTGTTGCCGTTGTCTGCGGGTATCTTCGTATTCCGCGAGCCTTTGGTGGCCCTGTTGCTCGGCGATCAGTGGGGCGAGGCGACGCTCATGTTCGGGTTGTATGGGCTGGTGCAGGGGCCGATGGTGCTGCTCTCATACTACAGCAGCGAGATGTATCGCTCTCTTGGTAAACCGCGCGTGTCTACGCTTGTGCAGGTGATGTACCTCGTGTTGATGACGCCGCTTATGACCGTGGCGGCTATGCAAGGGTTCGATGCCGTCGTGTGGGCTGATGCGGGATTGAGAATCCTTTTGATTGCTATCAACCAAGTGGTCACATATTTCGTGGTTGGCCTTTCGTTTGGGCGCACTATGTTGTCGCTCAAGGAGCCCATTTTCTGCACATCGATGATGTGCGCATTTGCATGGGTGACGTATGGACTCGCATCTAGCAACTGGCTTCGCGTCGGGTTGGACATTGTAGGGTGCGTCGTTGTCTATTTCGCGATTTGCTTTGCTTTGCCCAAGAGTAGGAGGGTGCTGCTGAAGCTGGTCAAGGGCGGCGGCTTTAAAACGTTTTGAGGTCTGTAATTAACTTGTTGGGAGTTCCATCTCAGGACTTCCTTAAAACGAAAGAGTGGGGTATATATGCAGGATAGAAAAGTCCTCGTCACTGGCGCCGCCGGCTTCATCGGGGCGTTTCTGGTGAAGCGGCTGCTCGAAACCACCGACGACGCGATCATCGGTCTGGACAACGTGAACAGCTACTACGACCCTGGCATCAAGGAGGCTCGCCTGCGAATGCTGGCGGAGGTGGACAAGGCGGGGCGTTTCGCCTTCGTGCGCGGCGACCTGTGCGATGCCGCGTTGATAGAGCGCCTGTTCGCTGAGAACGGCTTCGACGTTGTGGTGAACTTGGCCGCCCAGGCCGGTGTGCGATACTCCATCGAGAACCCCAAGGCCTACATAGACAGCAACCTGGTAGGGTTCTTCAATATATTGGAGGCTTGCAGGCGCCACCCGGTGAAGCATCTTGTCTACGCGAGCTCTTCCTCCGTCTACGGCGGCAACGAGAAAGTGCCTTTCTCGGAGGACGACCGTGTAGACTCTCCGGTGAGCCTGTACGCCGCCACAAAGAAGTCCAACGAGCTAATGGCCGCGGCCTACTCCAAGCTTTACTCCATCCCAGCCACGGGCCTGCGCTTCTTTACGGTGTATGGGCCCATGGGAAGGCCCGACATGGCATACTTCGGCTTCACCGAGAAGTTGCGTCGTGGCGATACGATTAAGATTTTCAACATGGGCGATTGTAAGCGCGACTTTACGTACGTGGACGATATTGTGGAGGGCGTGCGCAGGGTCATGGACGGCGCTCCTGAGGTCAAGATCGGTGTTGATGGTTTGCCAATGGCCGCTCATCGCGTGTATAACATCGGCAATTCGAATCCCGAGAACTTGCTGATCTTCGTTGATACGCTGCAGCGTGTGCTGGTTGAGGAGGGCGTGCTCCCCGCCGATTACGATTTCGAGGCGCATAAGCAGCTCGTTCCTATGCAGCCTGGTGACGTGCCTGTAACCTATGCGGATACTGGCGCCTTGGAGCGCGATTTTGGTTACAAACCCGCAACGCCGCTCGAGGACGGTCTTCGTGAATTCGCGAAGTGGTATCGCGAGTTCTACGGGAATTAGCTGGGTGATAGCAATGTCGAATGTATACAGCAGTGACCGTATTCGCTTTGGGGGGGGGTCTATTCTCTCAAACCATGCTTTGAGGTTTGTTTGGCTACTTCGAAAGTGCCAGAATTCGCACAATCCTTTATGGCATCTTTTTCGAAAGAGGATGGCTTGCAAATATGGTCTCGAGATCGCGCCTGCCACCTCGATTGGCGAAGGCTTGTATCTGGGTCACGCTTTTGGCATTACGGTAAACCCGAATGCCGTTATCGGTCGCAACTGCAATATGCACAAAGGTGTGACAATTGGTCGGGAAAACCGCGGCAAACGAAAAGGTGCGCCTGTTCTTGGCGATTGCGTTTGGCTTGGTGTCAACTCAACTATTGTTGGTGGCGTTCGTTTAGGCAACGACGTTCTCGTTGCACCGAACACTTATGTTAACTGCGACGTACCAAGCCATTCGATTGTGATTGGGCACCCATGCAAAATCATTTCTCGAGATGGGGCAACAGACGAATATATAAACAACAGGGTCTGAATAATAAAATCGGTTTTACATGTCTTATCCAGGATAGAGGGGGGGGGATCGTCTTCGCTAATTACAGCGAGTTAGCGACTCAGTGAGCTTTGGCGCGCTCTGATGCGAGCGGAAGGTGAAGCAAACTGGAACGGGTAGTAGATTCCCAGAAGCTATATGCAACGTGAGTGTCAAAGATAGCGCGTCTTAACGCATAACCCTGCATTCCTCCTTTCACCGATTGGCAAAACGATTTACACCTAATTATTGGCACTTCTCTGGGGCATTTTCTTTGTTTATGCCTTGATCTCGCTAAACTAATAACTGCTGCTACCAGGGCATTTTCTGGTGCACATTCTATTGGCTCAGGCGAAGATCGGAGCGGATATGTTTGCTGCCGAGTCCTACACCAGCCGTCATCACATTGCGATTGTTGCCATGGCCTGCCTATGCGTTTTGCTGGGCGGGCCTTCTTA
>DXLR01000012.1:0-7753 GCA_019414625.1 Collinsella sp. | reverse complement strand
ACATCGGAGAGCCGAGGGCCACCATGCACGCAAGCGTGCGCCCCTATTTCTAGCGTATCTGGACGCCAGCTTTCTTCTTCTCGTACTTTACGCGGTAGAGCTCCGCGTCGGCGGCGCGAAGCAAATCTTGCCAGGTATCGACACCATCACCGACCCGTGCATAGCCGATGGACATCCGCAACAGATACGGCACCTCGGCGCGTGCGAGTTCATCGTTGATTGCCGCGCACAGACGCATGATGTCCTGTTCCGCCGCTGCCTTTTGGAGCACCACGAACTCATCGCCGCCATAACGTGCGATAAAGCCACCAGCCGGCGAACAGGCATCCTTGAGCGCCGTCGCAACAACCTGAAGAGCGTGGTCGCCCTCCACATACCCATAGAGATCGTTAATCTGCTTAAAGCCGTCGGCGTCCATCATAAGCAGATATACATCTTCGGCCTGATCCACATTTGAGAAGAGCGACAGCATATAGGTCTCAAAACGGTTGCGATTGTTAAGTCCAGTCAACGGGTCGGTCGAGATGAGCTGCTCCTGGTAGATGATGTAGAGCAGCAACATGCTAATCATTATGCCGACACAAAGGCCGGGCACCGAGTATACGACCTGAAAGGTACCGCCCACCAGGGCCGGAATGGCGAAAAATGCCAAGGTTCGATAGATGGCCTTCGTCTGCAGGCTCTCGACCCTGCGAGATTGCACAAATGCATGCAGGGACGTATGTATAACGTAACAGTAGCTGACGATGGGCTGGATCATATAGGCAAAGCCGCGACGATACACGCCCTGCGAATCGATATAGAACAGGGCTTGCGTCCAGTAACTGGTAAACGCCAGCACGACCACCAGAGCCGTAGGCAACGCTACAAGCACCACCCTATAGCGCGAGGTCAAAAGGCGAGAACCCTGCACCGTCTCGGAATAGATAAACCAAATGAGACACGCGATAGCAAAGAGCGAAAACGAAACCGCGTTGGAAATCCAGTTGGCAGCAATGCCCAACGTGCCGTCCACACCGTCCGAAAGCGTCCAGATCATATCGAATAATATGTACGCAGCAGACGTGTAGCCCAGCATGCTAAACAAAAGCTGCTGGGTGCTCGAGAACAGGGAGCGACGGCTTCGTACGGCAAGCCCGATAAGAACAATCATGCATAGCACGAATATCTCAATCTTGAGTGCCTTAACCACTAGCGCCATCCCTTCAATATCCAAGTGGTCAGAATCGCCCAATTCGAATCAGGGCAATAAACACCCCTTTACTCCGCAGGGGTAAAGGGGATAATAGCAGAGCGCCCGAACATCACTGCAAAACAGTTTCTGTTCGGGCGCCCATACGGCGCGAATTGCACACGCCGGCATCATTGATGGGTATCGATTGCTACTCGCCATCGATGTCAGTCGCGACAGCCTCCTCGATGGCCTCGACACCGACAGGCGGCAGATCCTCCTTGCCTTGGCAGAACTTCTTGTCGACCCAGCCAGTCAGAATCGGAGCCATGATCGCCGTGATGATAACGGCGGTGGCGATCTGAGCGTACGCGGTGGGCGCAAGCTCGGCGTAGCGCGGTGCGACCTCGGCGAGGGCAACCGGTGTGGTCATAGCCGTGCCGGCAATGGTGGAGCAAGCCACAGCGGCCTTGCCATTGCCGCCGCACAGACGCTCAAACGCAAAGGTGATGGGACCGACGACAAACAGCGTGACAAGGCCCAGCAAGATGCCGGAAATACCGCCGGTGATAAAGCTCGATAGGCTCATGGACGCACCGAGCTGAAAACCGATGACAGCGATCGCGGGATTGGCGCCGGGGACCAGCAGGTTCTTGATAAACGGGAACAGGTTGCCCAGAACCATGCCAATAACGAGTGGCAAGATGGAGCCGATAATGGTGCCAATGGGAATGTTGGCGAGGCCGGAAACACCGAGGATGATCATCGTGACGGCAGGGCCGGCCGTAAAGAACAGGATACCGACGGCGCCCTGCTCGGACTCATCGCCAAACTCGCCCATGATGCCCGTATAGAGCGCCATGTTGCAAAACGTGATGCCGCCGATGATAGACACGGAACTCAGACCCAGGAAGTTGTCGTTAAAGAAATATGCCACGCCCAGGCCGAGAGCCGCTGCGACGACCAGCTTGGGGATCAGCACGACGATGCCGGTCTTGATGGCACCCGGCGTGGACTTAAAGCTGATGCCGGCGCCCACAAACAGCAGGATCGCGGCGACGATGGTATTGGAGCCACCGCGGCAGGCAGCCGTAAAGAAGCCGCCGATCTCAAAAACCTGCGGGCAGAAGGTGTTGAGCAAAAGACCGACGATCATCGGATAGATCATGATGTCGCCCGGGATGCGCGGGACCTTGAATTTCTTTTGCTCGTTGGCGTTCGCTTCCTGTGCCATGAAACCCCCATTTCCGCTGACGGGGTACAAAAGCCCACGTCACGCTTTGCTACAGTAAAGTTTGACCATGGTACCAGAAGAAATAGACCAGCTCGGTGAAAAATTCGACAAGTTGGGATGGAACGAGATTCGGCGCCCGCGACGCCACCCCTATATAAGGCTCAAGACGATATAGAGTACGATGCCCGAGACGCAGCACCACAGCATCGATTTTGTCTTGACCGCCACGACCACGACGCCGGCGGCCGCAATCCAGGGAACCAAGGCAGGCCAGAGCCCCGCGTCGAACGCGCCGGGACTCACCAAGTCGTTGGCGACCAGCGCGGCAAAGGCGGCGGGCGGGATATAGCCCAGGGCCTCGGTAATGCGGGGCGACAGGGTCCGCCCGCGCAAGGCGAACGCCGGCGCGATGCGAAAGAACGCGATAGCAGCCCACGACGACAGCCACAGAACCAAGAACTCGTTAACGGGCATCGCGGGCACCTCTTCCGTCAAATACAGCATCGCACGCCAGCGCAATGGTAATGCCGACCACGACGCTTGCCGGCACGGCAATATTCACGAGGCCCAAGAACTTGCATACGGCGACGGACACCGCGCCCGAAACCGCCGCGACAACGTTGCCGCGCGACAGCCGCTGCGAAAAGAGCAGGCAGATAAAGAGCGAGGTGCAGACGAAACTCGCAATAGCGGTGGGAACATCGGCAACGGCACCGGCGATGGCACCCATCGTGCACGAAGCGCCCCATGTCGCGATGAGGATCACGTTGAGCACGAAGGATTCGCGCGGGCCCCAATCCTCCCCCTCAACCAGCTTGGCAAGCGAGATGCCGTATGCCTCCTCGGTGAGCGTCGCGGCAACAGCCAGCGTCTGACGCTTCGAGGCGCCCGCCAGATGGGGTGCGATCGATGCCGAATAAAGTGCAAAGCGCGATGAGATGGCGGCGACGCTCGCGATAATCGAAGGTGCCGGTACGCCCGCCAGCCAAAGATTGCAGATCATAAACTGGCCGCTGCCCGTCACAAACGTGCTGCTCAGAGCAAAGACCATCCAGGGCTCCATTCCCGTCTGCCCCATGATCATTCCGCACGGCGCGCCTATCGCAACATAGGTAAGCATCACCGGCCAGACGGTTCTAACGATTTTGAGCACCATACGCTTCTCATCCTGACAAGGTCTCCGAGCCGCATGTAGCGACACGGCAGAATCATCATCCGACAGCAACCGAGTTCACCTACAATTGCCACCGGATCGAAAGACACAACTTTTTAGGAAGTCATTATGACAGCTATCGATCGAGACCGGGCGCGCGCGGCCTTCAAAAGCTACACCGATGCCTACGACGCCACCAATCCACGCATCGCGCTCAAAATCGAGCATACGTACCACGTGGCCGAGGCATGCGATGCCGTAGCGCGCGAGCAGGGCTGGTCGTCAGAAGATATTGACCTGGCATGGCTTTGCGGCCTGCTACACGATATGGGCCGCTTTGAGCAGCTGCGGCGCTGGGACACCTTTAAGGACGCCGAGAGCATGAGCCATGCGGCGCTGGGCATCGAGGTCCTCTTTGGCGAGAATCCCGCCGATGCACCCGCCGTAACGAGCATCCGCGACTTTATCGATGACCCGGCAGAAGATGAGCTCATCCGAGCGAGCATTGCCTATCACAGCGATTTCCGTCTACCCTCGCAGCTCGACGAGCGCACGCGGAGCTTCTGCGATATCGTGCGCGATGGTGACAAGATCGACATTATGCGCACCATCGCCGACAGCACCGTCGACACCGTCCTCAAGGTGGATGAGGACACGTTTCTCGCCAGCCACTTCTCGACACCGGCGCTTACCGCCTTTGACGAGCACCGCTGCGTCGCGCGCGATGAGCGCGATGAGCCCGCCGACTTCTTGGTGGGGCTTATCTGCTTTATGTTTGAGCTCGTCTATCCGGCAAGCCGCGCGCTGGCGCGCGAGCAAGGCGATATCTACCGCCTGCTCGACGCGCCCTTTGGCATTACGCGGCCCTTTACCGACCCCGCCACGCAGGCAACCTGGAGCCGCCTAAAGGACGAGATGCGCGACTGGCTGGCGCGTGCCTAGCGCTCAAACTGGGCCAGCAGCTCCTCGACGACCTCGACGGCATCACCGACAACCTTGTACTGGGCAGCACCAAAGATGGGGGCATCCGGGTCCTCGTTGATGGCGATAATGCACTCCGCCCCACCGATGCCGGCAAGATGCTGGATGGCGCCCGAAACACCGATACTCACGAGAAGCTTGGGCGAGACCGATACACCCGTCTGGCCAATTTGGTGGCGATACTCCAACCAGCCTGCCTCCACAATGGGACGCGTGCAACCAAGCTCGGCACCCAGGGCATCGGCGAGCTTTCGCATCAGGGGCAGATTCTTCTTGGAGCCGATGCCGCGGCCCACCACGACCAGACGCTCGGCATCGGCAATTGAGGCCTGCTGTCCCCACTCCTCGGCGGGAATCGAGATCTCGACGCGGGCCTTAACGTCATCCGCAAGCACTACCTGGGTAATCGTGCCGGAGCGGCTATAGTCAAACTCGGGCGCCTTAAAGATGCCGGGGCGCACCGTTGCCATCTGAGGACGGTGGTTGGGGCAGATAATGGTGGCCATCAGGTTGCCGCCAAACGCCGGGCGCGTCTGCTGCAGCAGACCCGTCTCCGTATCCATAGAAAGCACCGTGCAATCGGCCGTAAGACCCGTCTGCAAGCGCACGGCCACACCGGGCGCCAGCTCGCGACCAAAGGCGGTCGCGCCGTACAGAATGGCCTCGGGCTTGCGCTCGGCTACCAAATCGCAGATCAAGCGAGCGTAGACCTCCGCGTCGTTCTGACGCAGGCGCTCGTCACGACAGACCAGAACTTCGTCCGCACCGGCGCAAATCAGATGCTCCAGGTCCCCGAGTGAGCCCTCGGGGCTCATGCCGACCAGTGCCACCAGACGGCAGCCGCGGGCATCGGCAAGCTCGCGCCCCTTGCCCATGAGCTCGAAGGCCACGGATGCAACGGCATCGTGCTCGTCAGTCTGCACGAAGATCCAGATGTCTCGATATGCGTCAAGGTCTGCCGCGCCGGCGGCCTCGTCGCGCTCAATCGAGATGGCGTTGACGGGGCAGGCGTCGACGCACCCACCGCACAGGATACAGCCGTCGGTTACGCGGGCACAGCGATTGGGGCGCTCACCCTCCACCACGATGCCGCCCGAGGCACAGGCGCGAACGCAGCGACCGCAGCCGATACAGGCTTCGCTATCGATAATCAGTCCGCTCATCTATGCCATCCCCTCGATAATCTTGGCAAGTTTTACCGCCTGCTCGGACGCCGTTCCCTCAACGGCCTCGCACGTTTGGTCACGGTCGGGCACAAACGAGCGCACGACCTGTGTCGGCGACCCGGCAAGACCGCAACGCGCGGGGTCGGCGTTCACGTCGGCGGCACTGACCACGCGCACGTCCGCCTCCTCCGCCGCGCGAATACCGGCAATACTCGGCATACGCAACTGGCCAATCTCCTTGGCAGTCGTCATCGCGCACGGCATCTCAAGATACACCGTCTCCTCGCCGGCATCGCATCCGTGAACGAGCGCCAGCGAGCCACAGGTCGTAAAGCCCGCGCTCTGCACGCAACTCACGTCGGTCACGCAGGGAATCTCAAAGGCTCCGGCAAGCTCGGGACCAATCTGGGCCGTATCGCCATCCACCGCCATCTTGCCGCAGATGAGCAGGTCGAAGTCCTCGTCGAGCGCCTCGATGCCGCACTTGAGGGCATAGGTGGTTGCCAGTGTATCGGCACCTGCAAAGGCACGATCGGTCAGCAGCAGCGCGTCGTCGGCACCTCGAGCGATGCAGTCGCGCAGCAGCGACTCGGTCGCGGGGATGCCCATCGACACCACCGTTACGCGCACGTCCATGCCAAAGCCGATAAAGTCGTCTTTCAGCGCCAGCGCGCATTCCAAAGCGCTCGCATCAAAGGGATTAATGACCGCCTGCTTGCCATCGCGCACGATGGTATTGGTCTTGGGGTCCATCTTGACCTCGGTGCTGCCCGGCACGGCCTTGACGCACACCACCATATGGAAATCGCTCATCTTCACGCGCCCCCTTTCTGGACGAGCTCATCCAAGAGCTTCTCCGAAAACAGGTTGCCGCGACCCAGCTGCCCGTCGGGATCGAGCTGGAGCTTGAGCCGCGCCGACTCGACCATGGCCTCGTGACCGTACATCGTCTCTAAGAAGCCCGCCTTGATCTTGCCGACGCCGTGCTCGGCAGAAACGGCACCGCCCATAGCCGTTACCTCCGCAGCCCACTGGGCAAACAGCTCGCCACCGCGACGGTAGTCCTGCGCATCGCGCGGCAGGATGTTCACATGCAGATGGTTGTTACCGATGTGCCCCCAGGCAGCAGATTCAAGCCCGCTTTCGGCCAGTGTGCGGCGATAGAGGGCCACGACATCGGCAAGGCGTGCATTGGGCACCGACATATCCGAACCCAGTTTGGTGATGATGGGATCCGTGCGGCGACGCTCGTCGATAAGCATGTTGACGCTCTCGGGCACCGCGTGGCGGAAGAACCGCTGGCACTCGCGATCGACCTCGGTGCGCGCGACCCATGTCGCATCGTCGCGGCCACCCGCAAACTCGAGCACCCATCCCAGGTGGTACAGTTCCTCGGTCGCCTGGGCCTCGTCATCGCAGTCGAGCTCCACGTAGACACAGACCTTGGCCTCTTTGTCGAGCGCCGGCAGCGAGGCAAACGCCGTCGACTGCTCGCGCTGGCGACGTAGAATATCCAGGGCGCCAGCGTCGAAGTACTCGATGGCAGCCGCATGGGACAGGACGGGACGCACGGAATCGGTAAAGGACACGGCCTTGTCTTCGCTATCGAAAAAGCAGCTCACACCCCAAACGACCGCAGGCGCCGCCTGCAGGGCAATCTCGAGCTCGGTGATAACGCCGAGCGTGCCGCAAGCACCGATAAAGAGGTCGATGGCGTCCATTTCGTCCGCAACGAAATAGCCTGAGGCATTTTTGTCTTGGGCATGGTATAGCCGGGAAGATCGAGCTCGAGCGTACGGCCCGCTGCCGTCACGAGCGACAGGTGGCGGCCCTGGGCAAAAGCCTCGCCGCGCTGAAGCTCAAGCAAATCGCCATCAGCCAGTGCGACGTGGAGTCCCGTGATATGTGGGCGCATGGGACCGTAGGCGTAGCTGCGGGCACCAGAGGCGTTACATGCCGCCATGCCGCCCAGACAGGCAGACGTCTCGGTGGGATCGGTGGGAAAGAACTGCTCGGGGGCCTCTTGGAACTCCTCGTAGGCCTCAAGC
>DXLR01000119.1:0-6206 GCA_019414625.1 Collinsella sp. | reverse complement strand
GGCCGCGGCGGCCCGCGCTGCATGAGCATGCCCTTCTGGCGCGAGGACCTCTAAGGTCTTCAAGGACCCGTACAGGTCTTAATACATACATCTAGCTGCCATTAGATGTCTCCCATTGGGGCGGTGCGGGTATTCGCACCGCCCCAATCTTGTATGAGGAGCGTCAACACGATTGGATGACTGCTTTTGTAAGGAGCTTGGCCATGGATATCAAGACAATCGGCGTTGAGGAGTGGCTTAACGTTTGGGAGAAGAGCGCTACGTGGGATATCGCCCAGTCGACAATCTCCTCGCTTACCATGGGCGAGCTGCGCGCGCTCGACGACCAAGATGGTGCTACGTTCTACGAGCGCCTGGACCGCGAGAAAATGAACTACGGCTGGATTGAGGGTTCGCCGGAGTTTAAGGCCGAGGTTGCCAAGCTGTATCGTCGCGAGGTCAATCCCGATCATATTCTGCAGACCAATGGCTGCACGGGTGCCAACCTCAACGCCATCATGGCCGTGGTCGAGCCCGGCGACCATGTGATTGCCGAGTGGCCCACCTATGCGCCGCTCTATGAGATCCCGCGTACACTCGGCGCCGAGGTTGAGTATTGGGAGCTTTGCGAGGAGCTCGGATGGAAACCCGATATCGAACAGCTCAAGCGCTTGGTGCGCCCCAACACCAAGCTCATTTGCATCAATAACGCATCGAACCCTATCGGTACGGTGCTCGATGCCGATACGCTCGGCCAGATCGCCGAGATTGCCCGCTCGGTTGGCGCCTATGTGCTGTGCGACGAGGTGTACCTGCCGCTTGAGAACACCGAGGACTTTTTGTCGATGGCCGATGTGTACGAGAAGGCCATCGTCACCAACTCGGTGTCCAAGACCTATTCGACGCCTGCGGCCCGCGTGGGCTGGGTTGTGGCAGACGAAGAGGTATCTAACCGCATTCGCACTTACCGCGACTACACCATGATTTGCGGCGGCGTGTTCAACGACGCCCTGGCGACCTATGTGCTCGAGCACAAGGACAAGATCCTCGAGCGCAACCGCAAGATCGTGTTTGGAAACCGCGATATCGCGCAGGCTTGGATCGACACGCAGCATCGTGTCTCCTGGACGGCCCCGCAGGGTGTGTCCACCTCGTTTATCCAGCTGGACATTCCCGAGGATGACGAGGAGTTCTGCAAGCGCCTGTTGTCCGAGAGGGGAGTGCTGCTGGTACCTGGCAGCCGCTTTGAGCTTCCCTGTGGCGCACGCCTGGGCTACTGCGCGAGCGAGGACGTTCTGCGCGAGGGCCTGAGGCTTTTGGGCGAGGCGCTGGCGGAGTTCGATCGCTAGGATTCCGACGGCTCTCAAGGCCGCTCAAATCTGCCTACGATTATCGATAACAGTCCCGTTTCCCATGAGGGGAGCGGGACTGTTTTTCTATACCGAGAAGTCAAGTTGTTACAAATGAGGCCGTAAGGCGAGCCGGTGTTCGTTGGGCCTTATACTGAACTTCCGGTGAACGGTACCAAGCGTCTGGTAAACGGTAATATGCATACCAGAAATGAATAGGACAAACTTTTTTCTGAATAAAAATGAAAATGGTTGAGACGCGGTATGAATCGCTAATTCTATTCATAGCTTTATTAGAAATATGCAATTTGAGGGTGGTTTAATAAAGTTAAGTTCCATTTGCTATTTGGTTTGAAAAAGCATTTAAGCACGTAAATAAACTTTATTAAATCAAAGTGTGCCATGCGTGAAGTATATGTGTATGCCGTTCACCCCTCATAAAAAACCGTTCGGGGGCAAGGTGGAAGTATGGGCTGATTTTGGATATAAATATGTCGTCAGCAATAACGCCTCACACGGAGGGGCGCTAACGAATCGGCCCTGACAAGGGCCCGAAAGAAAGGTAGGAGGCCATGACGAAAGGTCTGCACGTGCCTTCCGAGATCGGCAAGCTCAGGAAGGTCTGCCTGCACCGTCCCGGCGACGAGCTCCTCAACCTGCCGCCCGACGAGCTCGAGCGACTCCTGTTCGACGACGTCCCGTTCCTTGAGGTCGCGCAGCAGGAGCACGACACCTTCGCCCAGATCCTGAGGGACCAGGGCGTGGAGGTGCTCTACCTCGAGAACCTCGTCGCAGAGGTGTTCGACCAGGTCCCCGGCGCCCGCGCCGAGTTCACCGACCAGTACATCGCCGAGGCAGGCATCCGCGGCCAGCACATGCCGCAGATCGTCCGCGAGAAGCTGGACTCCATCGAGGACAACCTCGAGTTCGTCAAGAAGACCATGGCCGGCATGACCAAGGCCGAGATCGACATGCCCCTCACGGCGTCCACGACCCTCGACTCCCTGGTCAACTCCGAGTCCGAGTCCGACCTGATCATCGACCCGATGCCCAACCTCTACTTCACCCGCGACCCGTTCGCGGTCGTCGGCGAGGGCGTCAACCTCAACCGCATGTACTCGGTCACCCGCAACCGCGAGACCCTGTACGGCAAGTACGTCTTCAAGTACCACCCCGACTACAAGGACGTCTCCCTGTACTTCCGCCGCGACTGCCAGTTCCACACCGAGGGCGGCGACGTGCTGAACATCAACGAGAAGACCCTCGCCGTCGGCATCTCCCAGCGCACCCAGGCCGCAGCCATCGACGTCATGGCCCAGAACATCTTCTGGAACTCCGACTCCAAGGTCGAGCGCATCCTGGCCTTCGACATCCCCGTCTCGCGCGCCTTCATGCACCTCGACACGGTCTTCACCCAGATCGACGTCGATAAGTTCACGATCCACCCCGCCATCATGGGCACCCTGCGCGTCTACGAGCTGACCGCCGGCAAGAACCCGGGCGACGTGAACATCCGCCTGATCGAGGACACCCTCGAGCACGTCCTGGAGGACGCCACCGGCGTCGACCAGGTCAAGCTGATCCCCTGCGGCGGCGGCGACCCGATCGCGGCCTCCCGCGAGCAGTGGAACGACGGCTCCAACACCCTGTGCGTCGAGCCCGGCAAGATCTGCGTCTACGCCCGCAACACCGTCACCAACGACGTGCTGTACAAGGAGGGCCTGGACCTTCTCGTCGTGCCCTCCGCCGAGCTCTCCCGCGGCCGCGGCGGCCCGCGCTGCATGAGCATGCCCTTCTGGCGCGAGGACCTCTAAGTCTTTCCGTTTCCGGTGCGGTCTCCCTACAACCGCACCGGTTTCGCCCGTCAAACGGACAACACTAATACTTACGTAATTCATTTCTTCGAAAGGATTCGAACCATGGGTGTTAACCTCTCCGGCCGTAGCTTCCTCAAGCTCCTCGACCTCACCACCGAGGAGATCGAGTACCTGCTCAAGCTCTCCAAGAACTTCAAGGACATGAAGCGCGCTGGCGTTCCGCACCGCTATCTCGAGGGCAAGAACATCGTCCTGCTCTTCCAGAAGACTTCCACCCGTACCCGCTGCGCCTTCGAGGTCGGCGGCATGGATTTGGGCATGGGCGTCACCTACCTCGATCCGGGTTCGTCGCAGATGGGCAAGAAGGAGTCCATCGAGGACACCGCCCGCGTTCTCGGCCGCATGTATGACGGCATCGAGTTCCGTGGCTTTGCCCAGGACGACGTCGAGGAGCTTGCCGCTAAGTCCGGCGTGCCCGTCTGGAACGGTCTGACCACCGAGTGGCACCCCACTCAGATGCTCGCCGACATCCTGACCGTCCAGGAGAACTTCAACTACGACATCAAGGGCAAGACCCTCGTCTTCATGGGCGACTGCAAGAACAACGTCGCTCGCTCCCTCATGGTCGTCTGCTCCAAGCTCGGCATGAACTTCGTGGCCTGCGGCCCCGAGGAGTGCATGCCCGCTGACGACGTCATCGAGGCCTGCAAGCCCATCGCTGAGGCCAACGGCTGCACCATCAAGCTGACCACCGACGTCAAGGACGGCGTCACCGGTGCTGACGTTCTCTACACCGACGTGTGGGTCTCCATGGGCGAGCCCGACGAGGTCTGGGCCGAGCGCATCACTCAGCTCACCCCGTATCGCGTTACCTCCGAGGTCATGACTATGGCCAACCCGGGTGCCATCTTCCTGCACTGCCTGCCCAGCTTCCACGACACCAACACCACGATTGGCGCCGAGAAGTGCGAGCAGTTCGGCATCACCGAGCAGGAGGTCACCGACGAGGTCTTCGAGAGCCCCGCTTCCAAGGTCTTCGACGAGGCCGAGAACCGCATGCACACCATCAAGGCTGTCATGTACGCTACGCTCAAGTAAGAGCATCTAGCATCTCGCTCGGGGTGCATTGCTGCGCACCCCGAGCGCTTTTGTCTGGTAAAAATCTCGCACAGAGCGACATGCACGGCACGGAAGAGCCGCTTCGGGCGAGATCAGTAATTGATTAATGAAGGGGGGATGAGAACTATGACTGAGACCGCTAAGAAAAAGCGCGGTATGCCTTCATCGTTCACCATTCTTCTTGCTCTGCTGGCAATCGTCGCGGTTATCACCGTTATCGTCTCCGGTACGTCCGGTGGCGCGGTTACCGCTGCCCGCTTGAGCGATTTCTGCACCGCCCCGGTCAAGGGCTTCGCTGACGCTCTGCCCGTCTGCCTCTTCGTTATGATCCTCGGCGGCTTCCTCGGCATGATGACCGAGACCGGCGCCCTGGACAACGGCATTGCCGTTCTGGTGCAGAAGCTTAAGGGCAATGAGATCATGCTCATTCCCGTGCTGATGCTCATCTTCTCCCTCGGTGGTACCACCTATGGTATGTGCGAGGAGACCGTTCCCTTCTACGCCCTGCTCGCCGCCACCATGATGGCTGCTGGCTTCGACCCCATGGTCGGCGCTGCTACCGTCCTGCTCGGCGCTGGCTGCGGCTGCCTCGGCTCCACGGTTAACCCGTTTGCCGTCGGTGCTGCCGTTGACGCTCTGACTGGCGTTGGCATTGAGGTCAACCAGTCCATCATCATCGGCCTCGGTGCCGTCCTGTGGATTGTTACCACTGTTATGTCCATCCTCTTCGTTATGAGCTATGCCAAGAAGGTCAAGGCTGACAAGGGTTCCACCATCCTTTCGATGCAGGAGCTCAAGGACGCCGAAGAGGCTCACGGTAAGGCTGCTTCCGAGGTTAACAAGGAGGTCAAGCTCACCGGTCGTCAGAAGGGTGTTCTGATCGCCTTTGCCTTCACCTTCGTCGTCATGATCGTCGGCTTCATCCCGCTGGCCGACCTCAATGAGGGCGTCGCCAACTTCTTCGATGCTGGCGCTGTCTATGACGCCGACGGTAACGCCATCGTTCAGGGCTGGTCTGCCCTGATCACCGGCCTGCCCATTGGCCAGTGGTACTTCGACGAGGCTTCCACCTGGTTCTTCCTCATGGCTGTCCTGATCGGTATCATCGGCGGCCTGTCCGAGAAGCAGATCGTCAACACCTTCATCACCGGCGCTGCCGACATGATGTCCGTTGTCCTCGTCATCGCTCTTGCCCGTGGTATCTCCGTCCTCATGGCTAGCACCGGCCTCGACGTCTACGTCCTCGACGCTGCCGCCAATGCTCTGTCCGGCCTGTCCGGCGTGATCTTCGCCCCCATGAGCTTCTTGGTCTACTTCGGCCTGTCCTTCCTGATCCCCTCGACCTCCGGCATGGCCACCGTCTCCATGCCCATCATGGGACCGCTGGCTGTTAAGCTCGGCTTCTCGCCCGAGGTCATGGTTATGATCTTCTCCGCCGCCATCGGTGTTGTGAACCTGTTCACCCCGACCTCTGGCGCCATCATGGGCGGTCTTGCCCTGGCCAAGATCGAGTGGACGACCTGGCTCAAGTTTGCTCTTAAGCTCATCGTCGCTCTCTCCGTCGTCTGCGCCATCATCCTGACCGTCGCTTGCGTGATGCTCTAAGTACCCCTTGGGTACCCCACGGAAACCATGACGATCCTGTAAAGGATCACCTGGTCATCGTCTGTCCGGTGGGGTAACCCCACCGGTAGACTCCTACCTTTAGCCCCCTCCCGTTCCGTGCGCGGGAGGGGGCGCACTTATGTTCCGCGGTTTTACCAAACCGCGGAACCACTCGACGCTGCGCGCCGCCCAGAACTACAATTTGTCATTCAAAAGGCAAGGCATGACCAAAAGGTCTATGCCTTGCCTTTTTCATGCCAACTTGTACGTCCTGGACGGCGCTCGCTCATATGACCCAATCCGCTGTCAAGAGCCACAATGGCCCCGCCGACCGCTT
>DXLR01000118.1:0-19159 GCA_019414625.1 Collinsella sp. | reverse complement strand
GCGCATAAAGAAAGCCTCCCATTTCTCATGTCCAAGAAATGGGAGGCAGTTCACACGCGCTGCAGGGTCTTTTTGCATGTCATGTTTAGTTGTTGCCAACGCCTTAGAGAGCGGCGACGACCTCGATCTCAACCAGACCGCCAGCCGGAAGGGCGGCAACCTGGAAGGCGCTGCGCGCGGGGAACGGGGCCTCGAACTTGGAGGCGTAGATCTCGTTCACGGCGGCGAAGTCGGCGATGTCGGCCAGGTAGACCGTGGTCTTGACGACATCGGCAAAGGTAGCGCCGGCAGCGGTCAGCAGGGCCTCGACGTTGGCGAGGGACTGCTTAGCCTGGGCCTCGACGCCCTCGGGCATCTTGCCGGTTGCGGGGTCGATGCCCAGCTGGCCGGACAGGAACACCATGTTGCCGGTCTGGATACCAGGGGAATACGGGCCGATGGCTGCGGGTGCGTTATCGGAAGACACGACGGTCTTGCTCATGTTTTTCTCCTTACGATCAATTGAGAGAGCGTGAGCGCGGTGTTCGCACCGGGAGGCACAGTTCGGTCTGAACACCGCGCTTGATTGGGATAGTACTCAAGGTTTCTATTTGATGCAAGAATATTATCAGCTTGCGAGAATATTTTATCGCCCAACGGTTTCCCCGAACCGCTGAACGGTTCTCATGTGGAGCAGCCAGTCCAAGCTGCTGAAGACTTTGTCCTGCTTAGGCTGCGGGCGTCGCCCACCGCAGCGACGCCACTATACTTTTGAGTATCTGAGCATTTTGAAAGGCAGGATATGACCGCAACCGCCAGTCGAACCACCAACCGCAGACCCGAGCTTTTAGCGCCCGCCGGAGGACCCGAGCCCTTTGCCGCCGCACTCGCCGCCGGCGCTGATGCCATCTACTGCGGCATGGGCAGCTTCAACGCCCGCCGCAAGGCCACCAACTTTACCGACGAGGCCTTTGAGCAAGCCTGCCGTGCTGCACACATGGCCGGGTCGCGCGTCTACGTCACGGTCAACATCGTCATCAAGCAGTCCGAGATGGACGATGCGCTGCAACTCATCCATCGCTGCTCCACGCTGGGCGCCGACGCCTTCATCATCCAGGACTGGGGCCTGTTCTTTGAGGTCAAGCGCACGATGCCCGGCATCGAGACGCACATCTCAACCCAGGCGAACATCCATGACGACCGCGGAACTATCTGGTGCCGCGAGCAGGGCGCCGACCGCGTGACTCTCTCGCGCGAGCTCTCCATCGACGAGATCGCCGCCATTCACAACGCCGCGCCCGATGTGGACCTTGAGGTCTTTAGCCACGGTGCCATCTGCTTTTGCTACTCGGGTCTGTGCCTGCTCTCGAGCTTTGCCATGGCGGGCCGCTCGGCCAACCGCGGCATGTGCGCTCAGCCCTGTCGCCTGCCTTACGAGCTGATCGACGAAAACGGCCGCTCGCTCTCCCCTGCCGGTCGCGAGCGCGCGCTGTGCCCGCGCGACACCAACACTTCGCAGCTTGTTCGCCGTCTGTATGACGCCGGCGCCGCATCGCTCAAGCTCGAGGGCCGCATGAAGGCCCCCGATTACGTGTATTCCATCGTCGACGTGTATCGTCATCAGATTGATGACATGCTGGCCGATGTTTCGACCTCTAAGGATGAGGATGCGGCCCGCCAGCGACAGCTCAAGCGCTGCTTTAACCGCGACTTTACGCACGCCTACCAAGACGGTACCTCGGGTGACGAGATGATGAGCTACGAGCGCTCCAACAACCGCGGCCAGATCGTGGGCACGGTGCTGGGCAGCCGCCCGGCCAACCGCGATGTGCGCGGCCTCAAGCCCGACGACCGCCGTCGGCGCGCCGCCATCGCCCGCATTGAGTTGTTTGAGCCCGTGGGCAAGGGCGACCTGCTGGAGCTTCGCCACGATAACGAGTTTGACCAGTTCCTGACCACCATTGCCGCCGATGATGCCGCCGCCGGTGACATCATCGAATGTCGCGTGCCCCGCAGCATGCCCGAGGGCTGCCGCGTGCGCGTGATTCGAAGCCAGCGCGCCATTGACGCCGCCGGCGCCGCGCTCAAGCGCGATGTGCTGCGCCGCCGAGCTGTTGACGTGTCCGTCGTGGCGCGTCTGGGCGAGCCGTTTACCGTCACGCTTACTTGCTGCGACGCCCCTTCGCTTACGGCCACGGCCACGGGCTTTACCGTCGAGGCCGCCAAGACCCGCGCCGTCGAGGCATCCGATCTGTTGGAGCACGTCGGGCGTATGGGCTCCTCTCCCTTTGAAGCTGCGAGCTTTGAGGTGACCCTCGACGAGGGTTGCGGCATGGGCTTCTCCGCCGTGCACAAGGTGCGCGCCGCCGCTTGCAAGGCGCTGGAAGAGGCCATTCTGGCGCCGTACGCGGAGCGCGAGAAAACGCTCGAGTTGCCGGCGATTGTAACCAGTGATTCCCGCCCCACGCCCGAGCACTACCGCGATGAGCCGCAGATCTGCGCCACCGTCACCTCGCTCGAGGCCGCCGAGGCCGCTCGCGCCGAGGGCGCCACGCGCATCTACATGACCACCGATGCGCTCGAGGCCGCCGGATTCTCCCCTGCCGATTCATTTGGGCAGGGTATCGTACCCGTACTCGACGAGGTCTGCCGCGTCGTTGACCACGTCCGTGTTGACCCCTGGATTGTTGCCGGTGCCACGGTCGCTATTGGCAACATCTCTGAGCTCGCCCTGGCCGCCCAAGTTGGAGCCACGGCGGAGGTCCGCTCTTGCCTGCCCGTGCACAACACGCCTTGCATGGAGGCACTTGCCGAGCGCGGAGCCGGCGCGTTTTGGCTCTCGCCCGAGATCACGCTCGACGAGATTGTCTCGCTCGGCGCCGCCGCGCCCGCGACTCTGGGCATCACCGTCTTTGGCCGCCCGCGCGTCATGACAAGCGAGCATTGCATTCTGCAGGTTGCCAACGGCTGCATCCACGATTGCGCCAACTGCCGCCTGCGTGCCCGCAAGCTCTCGCTCAAGAATATCGACGGCAAGGTCATGCCCGTACGCACCGACATCCATGGCCGCTCTCGCTTGTACGACGCCTACCCCATCGACCTCACGCCTCAGGTTCCACAGTTACTCGATGCCGGCGTGCGCCGTCTTATGGTCGACGGAACCCTGTTCGAGGCCGATGAGATCGCCCGTGCCGTCGCTCGCGTCCGTCGCGCCGTCGAGGCGGCTCAAGCCGGCCGCAAGCCCGCCGCCCGCCTACGCGGGGCGACCTCGGGCTGCATGTTTGTGGGAATCAGCTAACCGAAAGGCTTACACGTGAACGAAGAACCTCAAGTCCTCTACTGCGACGCTTGGCTCATGGCCATCGACAAGCCCGCCGGCATGATCGTCCACGGCGACGGCACCGGCGAGCGCACGCTTACCGACTACGCCAGCGACCTGCTGCTGGCCATGGGCGACGGCTTTGCCGCGACTGACATGCAGCCGCTCAACCGTCTGGACCGCAACACCACCGGCGTGGTGCTGTTTTCGCTCGACAAACAGACGCAGCCCGCTTTTGACCAGATGGTCATCGACCACGCCTTCGAAAAGCACTATCTGGCGCTCGCCGAGGGCAAGATCGACTGGAACGAAAAGCTCATCGACAAGCCCATTGCCCGCGACCGCCACGACAGCCGCAAGATGCGCGTCGGCGCCAGCGGCAAGCCGTCTCAGACGCGCGTCAAGGTACTCAAGCGTCTTAAGAGCCGCCGTGGCCTGCCCACGCGCTCGTATATCGATGTTGAGCTGCTCACCGGCCGCAAGCATCAGATTCGCGTGCACCTGGCGAGCGAGCGTCATCCCCTGGTTGGCGACGACCTGTACGGAACGCCACGCCCCTGCGGCCTGATGCTCCACGCCCACAGCGTGTCCTTTACGCATCCCGTAACCGGCGAGCACATCCACATAGAAGCTCCCTGCCCCTGGGAGCCCTAAAACCTGCCAAATAGGGACAGGTTTATTTTGGCAGGTTTTATCTGGGCAAACGTCAAAACCACCACGATGGCTCAGCCGTGGCGCCAAAACGTCTCGATCTGTAACAGTTAAAACCCATTTTCCGGTCTGTCTGTTACAGATCGAGACATTCGAATCTCCCTCAAGGAAAAATCTCAATCTATAACAATAACTCGGCAAAATCGGTCCCAGATGTTACAGATCGAGACAAAGGGACGGCGCGGTTCGTAAGTATCTCAATCTGTAACATCTAACCCACTTTTAACGGTCTAGTTGTTACAGACTTAGACAAAACCGGTAGACAACGAAAGCGGCAACGCCCGTGATGGACGTCGCCGCTTTTCTATTGAGAAAACTACTCGGTTTTCGTTACTAACCACCGCAATGGGGACAGGCACCTTTGTGGTGGTTTTGACCTTGCCCTGTCGCTAGACCGTGATGACGTTGTCCATCGACTGGTACTTGGCTGGCACCTCGCCCGCGGTAATAATCGTTGCGTCGCGGAAGTCCGCGAATTTTACGGGAGCCACCATGCCAAACTTACTGGCGTCCGAGATTACGAAGCGTTTGGCTGTATGGCGCATCGAGATACGCTTGACCTGCGCTTCCTCGATATCGGGCGTCGTAAAGCCCTGCTCGGCGGCAATGCCGTTAGAACCCCAAAAGCCGCAGTTAAAGTTGTAGCGGTCTAGGGTTGCCAGAGCATCGGGGCCAACGAGCGCCTCGGTCTCGGGTTTAAGCTCGCCGCCCAGCACCACGGTGCGCATGCCGCGCACAGCGAGATGCTGAGCATGGAGCACGGAATCAGTCACATAGGTGACCGATTCGAGATGCGGAAGATGCTCGATGAGTCTGAGCGTTGTCGAACCCGAATCGATGTACACAAAGCTCTCGGGCTCCACGAGCGCCGCGGCGCGGGCGCAGATACGCTCCTTGTCGTCGTTGTGGAGATCACTGCGCTCACTGATCGTTAGGTCGCGCGTCACGTGCGCGCGCTCAAGACTCGTCGCCCCACCGTGGACCTTGGCGATGCGGTGCGCTCGGTCGAGCGTCTGCAGGTCGCGCCGAATGGTAGACGCTGTCACGCCCAGGGCCTCAGCAAGCTCCGGCACGGTAACCGAGCCAGCTCGCTGCACCATCGACACGATCGCGTTGAGCCTATCTTCCGCAAGCATCGCTTACTCCTCCTCGGGGTAGACGACTCCCCAGTCGGCGCGGAGCTTGGTCATAAGCTCCATAACATCAGAAGCATAGCCCAGAAGCTCACGCTTCGAATCATCGCCGGCAACGGCCCTCTCCAGGTCGGCCATCTCGTAGCACAGAGCGTATGCCTCGGTGCCAGCGTGGACCTCCTCACGGTGACCGCCTGCAGTCCACACGATGGTCGCGTGATCGGCACGCGGATAATCGTTGACCTCGATATAGCACTTGTCGAAGCTAATGACCGAACGCTTGGGCTGCTTGGAGTGGAGCGTAAGGCTCACCACGCCCAGCTGCTGTTCGGCATTACGGCAGACGATGCCGCCCGCAACGTCAACACCGGTCTCGCAGGTGTTGCCCAGCGAAACGACCTCAGCGGGCTGGCTTGCCATAAAGAGACGCATGACGGACAGGGCATACACGCCAATATCGAGCATGGCACCGCCAGCAAGGTTGCGGTTGTAGAAGCGATTGGTCAGATCGCCGTACTCCTTATAGCTACCAAAGTTGAGCTGAGCAAGGTTCATACGGCCAAAGTCGCCCGCATCCATGCGACGGCGCAGCTCCTGATACAGCGGCATGTGGAGCACCGTGGTGGCATCCATAAGAACCACGTTGTGCTCGTCGGCGATGGCACGGGCCTCGTCAAGCTCGGCGGAATTGAGGGTAATGGCCTTCTCGCAGAGCACGTGCTTGCCGGCGGCCAGCGCAGCACGCAGATAGGTGATATGCGTGTTGTGCGGCGTGGTGATATAGACGGCGTCGATGTCCGGATCGGCGTAGAGGTCCTCGACCGTCTCGTACACCTTCTCGACGCCATACTGCTCGGCAAAAGCCTGGGCTTTGGAAAGCGTACGGTTGGCGACACCCGCGAGCTTGCGGCCGGCCAGCGCGAGGGACTGGGCCATTTGGTTGGCGATAACACCGCACCCGATCACTGCCCAACGAAGCTCGGGAGCCGTAAAGATGTCGTTTGGGAACGGCTGATTCTGGACCGAGGCAAACGCCGCCTTTGCGGCTGCCTCGGCGTCGAGCGGAGCCTGTTTGGAATCTGCCATGATGTGCCTCCTGAGTCATCGGAAGTCCTTCATTTCTAACAACCCTATAGTCGCACAATTGCGCGCGTATCTGCTCGTGTTTGCGTATTTATTTGCTTATCGGTCATTATTTAGCCATAGTTGGCAGATGTTTGCGCAGTTATGCGCATTGTCGCGCAAAACTATGCGCATGAATGCACATGCGACGATCCTTGTGAAGCATAAAGAGGCGGAACACCAAAGCCCTAAAGAACAGAGTAGGCCGTGATACTCCACCCCTCTGAGGGCATCAGACATCAAAGGACCGTCCCAAACTGCCGGCAAAAAGGGAACGTCCCTATGTGCCGGCACCTAGAGACAGTCCCTATGTGCCGCTTTCGTTGAAGCCTATCCCAGATGACCAGATAAACAAATCTAAAGACAGTCCCCATCGACTGGTCGTTTAAGAACGTCCCCAACGACTACTCATTTAAGTCTGTCCCCAATGAGTAGGAATAGAAAAAGGCCCGGGTGCCATGGCATCCGGGCCTTTGCTAGCAACTTGATGTTGCGGGCAGCTTAGAACTTGTGGCCGCACTTCTTGCAGACGCGCAGCTTGTTCTTGCCGTCCTTCTCGTGACCGACGCGGGTAACCTTACCGCACTCGGGGCAAACGAGATTGACGTTGGAGGCATCGATGGGAGCCTCCTGCGAAACGATGCCGCCCTGCTGGTTGGCAGCGTTGGGCTTAACGGCCTTCTTGACGACCGAAACGCCCTCGACAACGACCTTGTTCTCGGCGGGGAGAGCACGCAGGATAACGCCCTGCTTGCCGCGATCCTTACCAGAGAGAACCTGGACCTTATCGCCCTTCTTGATATACATATATCTCCCCTAACTACAGGGTCTCGGGAGCGAGCGAGACGATCTTCATGTACTTCTTGTCACGAAGCTCGCGAGCGACGGGCCCGAAGATACGGGTGCCGACGGGCGAACCATCGTTGTTGATGACAACGCAGGCGTTCTCATCAAAGCGAATGTAGGAGCCATCCTTGCGGCGGATCTCCTTAACGGTGCGAACGACGACGCAACGGACAACGTCCTTCTTCTTGACGTTGGCGCCAGGGGTAGCCTCCTGGACAGCACCGATGAACACATCGCCGATGCCTGCATAACGACGCTTGGAACCGCCAAGCACCTTGATGCAGCGAATCTTGCGAGCGCCGGAGTTGTCGGCGACGTTCAGCATGGTTTGCATCTGAATCATGGTAGATGTTCCTCCGAACTAAGAACCGAAGAGAGGTGCGCAGCCTTTATACGGCCCGTGGTATGCAAGCCAGGCATACGCACATCTTCGGAAACGTACAAGTCGTAAGAGCGACTGCTTATTTAGCGCGCTCGACGACCTCGATGAGGCGCCAACGCTTCATCTTGGACATAGGACGGGTCTCCATAACGCGGACGGTGTCGCCCACGCCAGCCGTGCACTCCTCGTCGTGAGCGTGCAGCTTCTTGGAGCTGGTCATCATCTTGCCGTACTTGGGGTGACGCTTGCGCTCGGTGATGGTGACAACAATGGTCTTGGCACCGGAGACGGAGGTAACGACACCCGTACGGACCTTACGCGAGTTACGCGAATCAGTCATGTTCTCTCCTTAGGTCCTACTCGGCGACAGCGGACTTCTCCGCTGCGATCTCGCGGGCGCGCTGCTCCGTGAGGACGCGAGCGATGTCCTTCTTCACGGTGTTGACGCGAGCGGTGTTGTCCAGCTGGCTGGTGGCCATCTGGAAACGAAGGTTAAAGAGCTCGGCGCGCATTTCCTTCAGCTTCTCAACGAGCTGAGCGTCCGAGAGCTCACGAATCTCTGCGGGCTTCATTAGTTCTCCTCCTTGGCGGCGGCGGCGTCCTCAGCAGCCCACTTGGCCTCGAGAGCGGCCTCCTCAGCCATCTCCTTCTCGATGCGCTGCTCAGCGTTCTTAGCAGCAACAATCTTGGTCTTGATGGGAAGCTTGTGCTGAGCAAGACGCAGGGCCTCGCGAGCGACCTCCTCGGGCACGCCCTTGACCTCGAACATGATGCGGCCGGGCTTGACGACGGCCACCCACTCCTCGGGGTTACCCTTACCAGAACCCATGCGAGTCTCGGCAGGCTTCTTGGTGATGGGCTTATCGGGGAAGATCGTGATGTAGACACGACCGCCACGCTTCATGTAGCGGGTCATGGCAATACGAGCGGCCTCGATCTGACGGTTGGTGATCCAATGGGCCTCGAGAGCCTGGATACCAAACTCGCCGAAATGCAGCTCGGTATTACCCTTGGCCTGGCCCTTCATGGAGCCACGCTGCACCTTGCGGTGAAGAATACGCTTAGGGGCAAGCACTACTGACCCCTCCTCTCGGAGTTACGACGACGAGGACGGGAAGAGCCCTCGAGTGCAGGGTTGGGAACAGGCTGGCCCGGGAGCTTCTCGCCCAGGTAGATCCAGACCTTCACGCCGCAAGCGCCCATGGTGGTGCTGGCGACAGCCGTGCCGTAGTCGATCTTGGCACGGAGGGTGTGCAGAGGCACGCGACCCTCGCGGTACCACTCACGACGGCCCATCTCGGCACCGCCGAGACGACCGGAGCACTGGATACGGATGCCCTTAGCGCCGGCCTTGCGGGCAGACTGGACAGCCTTGCGCATAGCGCGACGGAAGGCAACGCGGCCCTCGAGCTGCTCGGCGATAGACTGAGCAACGAGGTTGGCGTCGAGCTCGGGGCGCTTGATCTCGACAACGTCGACGGAGAGCTGGCCCTTGGAGACGCCAGCGACCTTCTCGAGCTCGGTGCGGAGGGTATCGATCTCGGCACCCTTCTTACCGATGACAACGCCGGGGCGAGCGGTGAGGATGATGACCTTCACCTTGTCGCCAGCGCGCTCGATCTCGACACGGGAGACAGCTGCGCGGGAAAGACGCTTCTCGAGGTACTTGCGGATCTCGAGATCGTTACCGAGGGTCTTAGCGTAATCCTTCTCTGCGAACCAGCGGGAGCGCCAGTTCTCGGTGATGCCAAGACGGAAGCCGGTGGGGTAGACTTTCTGACCCATACAGCTTTACGCCTCCTTTCGAGGAGCAACGACGACGGTGATGTGGGAAGTACGCTTCAGAATGCGAGAAGCGGAACCCTTGGCGCGGGGACGGATGCGCTTAAGCGTCGGACCCTCGTCAACATAGGCAGCGGCGACAACCAGGTTGTCGGCACGCAGACCGTTGTTGTTCTCGGCGTTCGCAACGGCGGAACGGAGAACCTTCTCGACATCCACGGCGACGGCGCGGTCGCAGAAGTGGAGGATGTCGAAGGCCTGAGCGACAGGCTTGCGGCGGATCAGATCGACCACCAGGCGGGCCTTGCTGGGGGAAACACGCACATACTTAGCGACGGCGCGAACCTCGGTGGCCTCAGTTTCAATAGACTTAGTTGCCATTTACGGTTAACCCCCTATTTGGCCTTGTGGCCACGGAACGTACGAGTCGGCGCGAACTCGCCGAGCTTGTGACCAACCATGGACTCGGTAACATACACGGGCACATGCTTGCGGCCGTCGTGGACGGCGATGGTGTGACCAACCATCTCGGGGAAGATGGTGGACGCGCGGGACCAGGTCTTCACGACGTCCTTCTTGCCAGCCTCGTTCATCGCGGTGATACGCGAGAGAAGGCGAGTCTCCACGAACGGGCCCTTTTTGAGACTTCTGCTCATAAGTGCTTTCTCCTAAAACTCGGTATCCGAAATTACTTCTTACGGCGACGAATGATGTGCTGGTTCGAGACCTTCTTCTTCTTGCGCGTACGAAGGCCCTTCGTCGGCTTACCCCAGGGGGTAACGGAGGGACGACCAGAGGTGTGGTTCTTGCCCTCGCCACCGCCGTGCGGGTGGTCGACAGGGTTCATGACGGTACCGCGGACGGTCGGGCGCACGTTCATGTGACGCTTACGGCCGGCCTTGCCGATGACGATGTTGGAGTGATCGGCGTTGCCGACCTCACCGACGGTGGCGCGGCAGGTAACGAGGATGCGGCGCATCTCGGAGGAAGGCATACGGACGATAGCGTACTTGCCCTCCTTACCCATCAGCTGGCAGGAGTTACCGGCGGAACGGGCGATAGCAGCGCCCTTGCCCGGCTGGAACTCGACGGCATGGATGAGCGTACCGACGGGGATGTCGGCGAGGGGCAGAGCGTTGCCCGGCTTGATGTCGGCGTCAGAACCGGACATGATGGTCTGACCGACCTCGAGGCCCTTGGGGGCCAGGATGTAGCGCTTCTCACCGTCAGCGTAGTGCAGCAGAGCGATGCGAGCGGAACGGTTCGGATCGTACTCGATCGTGGCAACCTTGGCGGGCACGCCGTCCTTGTTGCGCTTGAAGTCGATCACGCGGTAACGACGCTTCACGCCGCCGCCCTGATGGCGGGTGGTGATGCGGCCGTTGTTGTTACGACCGGCCTTCTTGGGCAGGGGCTCGAGAAGAGACTTCTCGGGCTTGGTGCAGGTGATCTCGGAGAAGTCGGAGATCGTCTGCCAACGCCTACCAGCGGAGGTCGGCTTAAGGTGCTTTACAGCCATTACAATCCCTTTCAATAGGAATCCGTTAGCCATCGCAGACAGGGATTCGAGGTTCTGCCTCGGGTGCGATGACACCGGACGTATACACGGTTCCGGGCGTGTCCATTTTATACGCCCAAAACCTTGAGCTCCCGCCTCCCCTATTTGGGAGGCATGAGCTCACTCAACAGCAGCGAGTCTTAGGCCTGGTTGCCAAAGACCTCGATGGTGTCGCCCTCGGCCAGCGTGACGATGGCCTTCTTCCAAGAACGGGTCTTGCCGGCGACATAGCGCACGCGCTTGGTCTTGGGCTTGACCGTCAGGGTGTTCACGCGAACGACCTTGACGCCGAAGATCTCCTCGACAGCGTCCTTGATCTGATACTTGTTAGCATCCTTGGCGACCTCGAACGTGTACTTGTTCAGCTCCATGCCGGAGAAGGAACGCTCGGACACGATCGGACGGATGATGATCTCGTGGGCGGTCATTTATGCAAGCACCTCCCCGAAGTGAGCGGCGATGTCGGCGGGCATCAGCACAGCGTTGTTGTTGACGAGATCGTAGGTGTTGGCCTCGTCGGCGGTGATGATGAACGTCTTGGGAATGTTGCGGAACGACAGGTAGGCGTTGACGTCCTCATCGCGAACGATGATGGTCAGACGCTTGCCCTCAAGGCCGAGAGCCTTGAGCATGGCAACGGCAGCCTTGGTGGAAGGCTTCTCGAAGCCGTAGTCGTCGACGAGCACGAGCTCGCCATCGGCCAGCTTGGCGGACAGCGCGGAGCGCATAGCCAGCTTGACCTCCTTGTTGTTCATACGCTTAGCGTAGGAACGGGGCTTGGGGGCGAAGACAACGCCACCGTGACGCCACTGGGCAGCACGGATGGAACCCTGGCGGGCACGGCCGGTGCCCTTCTGACGCCAAGGCTTCTTGCCGCCACCGGAAACCTCAGAGCGGCCCTTAGCGGACTGGGTGCCCTGACGCCAAGAGGCCATCTGGCACTTGACGATGTGGTGCATAACGTGGATGTTCGGCTCGATGCCGTACACCTCAGCGGCGAGCTCGGCCTCGGCGACCTTCTTGCCCTCGCTGTTCTTTACTTCAAACTTTGCCATTTAAGTGTTCTCCTTGGTATGACGCTGGGCTAAATGGGCTGGGCCCTTAGGCCATACGGATGGCGACGAGACCATTCTTGGCACCCGGGACAGCGCCCTTGACCAAGATGAGGTTCTGCTCGGCATCGATGCGGACAACGGAAAGGTTCTTGACGGTAACGCGCTCGTTACCCATGTGACCGGCCATCTTGACGCCCTTGAGGACGCGCGCAGGATAGGCGCACTGACCGATAGAACCGGGGTGACGCTGGAAGTGAGAACCATGCGTCATAGGACCGCGGCGCTGACCCCAGCGCTTGATGCGACCCTGGAAGCCCTTACCCTTGGAGGTACCGATGACGTCGACCTTCTCGACATCAGCGAAATCAGCGACGGTGACGACCTCGCCGACCTTGTGCTCCTCGCCGTTCTCGACGCGGACCTCACGAAGGAAGCGGACAGGCTCGACGCCAGCCTTGGCGAAGTGACCAGCCATGGGCTTGTTCACGTTCTTGGCCTTGATGTCGCCGAAACCGATCTGGACGGCGTCATAGCCGTCGGTTGCCTGAGTTTTAACCTGCGAGACAGCGCAGGGGCCAGCCTGGATGACCGTGACGGGAACGACGTTGTCGTCCTCGTCCCAAACCTGGGTCATGCCAATCTTGCGGCCGAGAATCATGCTGATCAAGATATGATCCCAACTCTCGCGTGGTCTTGGGACAATGCGTACACCACCGAGCGTACGCCCCTAGAGGACCACTACTTACACGACGTGCTCCCCAGCCTTGTATTTCGCCCGGACTACCTGACAACCCTATTAAGCAGGCATTTTGTCCAGCCAGAATACTCCCCTGGTTTCACACAGCTGTTTAGTATACACGGCTGCGGGCGTATCCATCGAGATTCATATTTCACTCACATTGTTTACGCAGGTAAAGTGCGTGGCACGTTCCCAGTGTGCGGCGGAGGGGGCGGGCCTGAGACATATTAAGGTTGCTGCTCTACAGTCCTGCTCACGACGGAGAGCACATTAAGTGCTCTCCTGTTCGTGCGGAACTCGCGACAACCTTAATATGTCTCAGGCCCGCCCCCTCCGCCGCACACTGGGAACGCCACGTTGATGTCTGCTTAACTCTGCTCGCTCAGACTAATGACTTTGTTGGGGGTCCACTATTTGCTGGAGGGTGAACTTACATTGATGAGGCTCGCCTTCTGCTTGTGGCTTTGCCTCATCGAAATCGAAGATCATGATGGCGCAGTTGGGGAGTTTTGCTGGGAGCTCGAAGCCCTCTGGGGCTGCAGCCTTGATGAATTGGCGGCTGGCGCTGCCGTGGCTTACTGCTAGGAAGGTTTCGGTGTCCTCGGAGTCCATGAGATTAGTGAGGGTGCCTACCATGCGTTCTTGCAGTGCGCGGCTTCCTTCTCCTCCGAAGGGGACCAGATCCTCGCCTGGATCCCAGACGTCGGTGGGCAGAGCGTCGTGCGGGCCTTCTTCGAAGGTGCCGTAGCAGCGCTCGATGATGCCTTCGCAGGGCTCGGCTGCTGCGTCCGGGCCGAGGAGCTCGCATGCGACGAGCTGAGCTGTGTCCATGGCTCGGCCTAAGGGCGAAGAGACCACTTTGTCGGGGACAACGTCGTGGCTCTTGAGCCATGCGGCTGCCATTCCCGCTTGTTTGCGGCCCAGGTCGGTCAGCGGTGAATCGCAGCGGCCCTGGACCAGCTTTTTGACGTTGAACTCCGTCTGGCCGTGGCGGAGTAGATACAGCTTCTTCATGCTCTCCCCTTCTGCATAACCTGCTTTGCCGGCACAGCCTTACTCGTGGGTATGCCCTACGTAGTCTTCGTCGATCGTAATCTTGGCAATCGACTTGGGATATTCCGATTCGACCCGTTGTGCCAGCGCGTGCTTTAAGTCTTCGGCACTCATCTGCAGATCCGAGGGACGCACGCAGTCAAAGATCACGTTGGTGTGCGTAGGACCCGGCACACAGCGTAGGTCATGAATCGAGAGGCGGTTATCGATCTCCTGAGCCATTGCGTTGATACGCAGGCGCATGCTCGCCACCTTTGGATCGTCGGTCACGATGGGGTCGTAGTGAAGTGTGACAATCATGCCGTCTTCGTTCCTAAACGACTGCTCGATGTTATCGAGCGTGTCGTGGCTTTCCAGCGGGCTGGCCTCGGCCGCCATCTCGGCGTGCGCACTTGCAAACTTCCTGCCCGGGCCGTAGTCGTGAACCATCAAATCGTGAACGCCCAAAACGCCGGGATAGCTCATGATCTTGTCTCGGATGTGCTTGACCAGCTTAGGATCGGGTGACTGGCCCAAAAGCGGGCTCACCGTATCTTGAATAAGTTCAAGGCCGCTCCAGCCAATATAGGCGCCAACGGCAAGGCCAACCCATGCGTCAAGATTGACATGCGTCACTTGAGAAACAATCGCGCACGCCAGCACAGCACCCGTGGCCAGGACATCGTTCTTTGAGTCCTGAGCCGTCGCATGCAGTGTATCGGACTCAATACGGTCACCGAGCTTTTGGTTGAGGGCCGCCATCCAGAGCTTTACGACCATCGAAAGCACTAGAACTGCCACCAGGGCAAGCGAGAACTCGACAGGTTCGGGGTGGATGATGCGCTCAACCGAGGACTTCACCAGCTCAACGCCGATCAGCAGCACGAGCGCCGCCACGACCAGACCCGAGAGATACTCGTAGCGGCCATGTCCGTAAGGATGCTCGGGGTCCGCCGGCTTGCTCGCCAGCTTAAAGCCCAGCACGCTCACGATATTCGAGCTGGCATCGGACAGGTTGTTCATGGCATCCGCCACAATCGAAACCGATCCCGACAGCACACCAATTGCGCCCTTCGCAGCACAAAGCGCAACATTAGCGAGAATACACACCATGCCCGTCAACGTGCCCACGCGCGCACGGTCGCCCTGCGCACGACGAACAATCCACTCAACCATCTATATCCGCCCCCACGGTACTGCCTATATATATCTATTGCTCAAACGGATTGTAGTGTAGCCACTTTGTCCTTCAGATACAAAAAGGCCGCGACCCACACGGGCCACGGCCTTGGAGCATGGCAAAGGAATCGTCCTTGTGTCGCACAGGTTTACGCGCTTACTTCGGCCACGCTCTTCGAGGTTTCGGGTGAATCGGCTCCGTCCTCCGTCGCCTGCCCCTTCGCCGGCACCACGCCAAAGCAGTAGCTCAGCGCCGCAGACACCGCAAATGCCACGCCGCCGGCAGCGCAGCACCACAGCAGGTTCGAGATGCCGCCCGTGGCAAAGCCAATGACCATAAGGACATTCGTCATGCCGATGGTATAGGCCGTAACGTGGCCCACGGCCGCAACAAGGCCTCCGACGGCGCCGCCAATGGCCATGCACGTCAGACACCTGCCATATTTAAAGCCGCAACCGTACAGCGCCGGCTCGCTTACGCCACAAAGCACGCCCGAGATCGAATAGCCCAGCATGAGCGCCTTCTCGTCCTTATCCGCAACGCGAAGCGACGCACCAAAGGGCATGCCCCAAACGGCAAACGTTGCCATCGTCGCGGCGATCAGAATGCACGAATCCGTTCCCACACTCATAAACTGCGCATAAGCGAGCGATAGGACAACGTTGCTGACGCCGGCGATCTTTAGGAACTCCCAGCCCGCGGCAAGCCCCATGAGCGTGAGCAGCGACACGATGCCACCGGAATTGCCAAGCATAAACATAAGCTGTCCCAACAGCATGCCCAGATAGCTGCCCGCCGGCGCCGTAATACACAGCGAAACCGGAACCATGACGAGCATGGTTGCAAACGGAACGAACGAAAACGCCACGGCCTTAGGGATAACGCGCTGAAAGAAACACTCCACTCGCCATAGCACGGGCACCGAGATGAGAACCGGAATAACAGTCGTCGTGTAATCGTTGACCGGCGCAGGAAGCAGACCATACACGGAAGTCATCGATGCCCCCGTCGTCGATGCGGCATCGAAGAGCTTAAGCAGATCGGGCGCAATCAATACGCCGCCCAGCATCATGCCCAGCTGCTCCGAGCAACCGAGCTGGCGGGCGGCCGCCCAACCAAGATAAATGGGCAAAAAGTAGTAGCCGGCGTTATAGAGCCAACTGTAGAACAGGCGATAGATATCGGAATCGGCAGACCACAGGCCCAGCATGCCTTCGCCCATAATGACGGCGACGGTGCGGAACAACGCCGCGCAGACAATAAAGGGCAGCGCTGACATCATGCTTTTGGACAGATAGTCCACCACGGCCATGGCGTTTGATGAAACCGACGTTGTAAACGAGGTGTTAGAAACTTGTGACATGGAACGCCTTTCCCAATGTGACATGCGAGCTTTCCCTTTGTCACATCGTGCGGTACTGACCGATTGCGCGGTACTTTTCGTAGCGGAGGTTTGTGAGGGTCGCGTCGTCGAGCTGCCCAAGCGTATCGAAGGCATCAAATGCCGAGGACATGACGGCACCGGCGATCTCCTCATGCGACAGGCCCCTATCGTCAACAATGCCGTCGATGATGCCGAGCGCCAACAGATCGGGGGCCGTGAGCTTAAGCGCCTCGGCGGCCTCATTCGCGCGCTCGGTATCCTTCCACAGGATCGACGCACAGGCCTCGGGGCTCACGACCGAATAGGCCGAGCTCGAGAGCATCAGGATGCGGTCGGCCACGGACAGCGCCAGCGCGCCACCAGAGCCGCCCTCGCCTGTCACCACCGAGACAATCGGCGTCTTGAGGCCGCTCATCTCCATGAGATTCTGGGCAATCGCCTCGCCCTGGCCGCGCTCCTCGGCACCGATGCCGCAAAACGCGCCCGAAGTATCGACCAGGCACAGAACCGGTCGACCAAACTTTTCGGCCTGGCGCATAAGGCGACGCGCTTTGCGGTAGCCCTCGGGATGTGCCATACCAAAGTTGCGACGCATGCGCTCTTTGGTCGTGGTACCGCGCTCGACGGCGATAACCGTCACGGGTCGCCCGTCTTTCCAGCCAATGCCAGCCACCACGGCGGCGTCGTCGCCAAAGTAACGGTCGCCATGCAGCTCCACAAATCCATCCAGGCCCAGCGAGATCATCTCGCCCGCCGTGGCGCGATCTGCCGAGCGGGTCTGTTTGACAATCTCGAGCGCGGTTTTTGGTGCGGTCGAGCGCTTGAACAAGTGTCCCAGCTTTTTGCCGCGACGACCCGTATGCACGATCTCATGCGGTGCCCCCAGGCCGGGCGCGTGCCCTTCGTGCAGTGCCAGCAGCTCGCCTACCGTGAGCGCAATCTCGCCACGCGGAACAACGGCATCGCAAAAGCCGTGCTCCAGCAAAAACTCGGAGCGCTGGAATCCCTTGGGCAGGCGCTTGTGCATGTTCTGCTCGATCACGCGCGGGCCGGCAAATGCCGTCAGGGCATCGGGCTCGGCCAGGATAATATCGCCCTCCATGGCAAAGCTCGCGGTTACGCCTCCGGTCGTGGGATCAGTGAGCACCGTGATATACAGGCCGCCCACCTCGCTATGGCGCCTAACCGCCGCAGAAATCTTGGCCATCTGCATAAGCGATGTCACGCCCTCTTGCATGCGCGCACCGCCCGAAACGGTAAAGCCGACAACTGGCAATCCAAGCTCGGTCGCTCGCTCAAATGTGCGACAGATCTTCTCGCCCACCACGGAACCCATCGAGCCCATCATAAAGTTGGCGTCCATAAAGAAGAGCGCGGTATCGCAACCGCAGATTTTGCCCCTGCCGCACACAACGGCATCGTGCTCGCCCGAACGCTCGCTCACGCTCTTGAGCTTGTCGGCATAGCCGGGAAACGAGAGGAAGTCCTCCGACGCCAGATTGGCATCCCATTCCTCAAACGTGCCCTCGTCGACTGTCATGCCCAGGCGCGCACGACCGCTCACGCGAAAATGCTTGCCGCAACGGGGGCAGACCTCGAGGTTGTCGTGCAGGCGTGTCTCATCGATCACGCGGCGGCACTCCGGGCACTTGATAAACACGTGGCGCGCGGGAAACTCGGCGCACGACTCGGTTATCGGCCCCTCGAGGACGTTGACCGTCTTCGCTTTTCTATTCATCAGCATAGAGATGCCCCATCAGATCGGTGTGATACATGCCCGACAAGAACTCGTCGTTTGCCAGCACGTCGAGCTGAAGCTCGCTGTTTTCGCTCACGCCCTCAATCACGAGCTCGCCCAGGGCCGAGCGCATCTTACGAATAGCGCCGTCACGCGTGGGCGCACACACGATGAGCTTGCCGAGCATAGAGTCGTAGTACGGCGGAACTTTCGCACCGGTAAACATGGCGGAATCCCAGCGTACGCGCGGACCGCCCGGCACACGCAACGCGGTGACCGTTCCGCAGGACGGCAGAAAGTCCGGCGTTTCGGCATTGATGCGGCACTCCATGGCGTGGTTGCGGACCGGCATGTCCTCCTGCTCAAAGGGCAGAGGCTGGCCGGCTGCCACGCGCAGCTGCCACTTGACCAAGTCGGTATCGGTCACAAACTCTGTAACCGGATGCTCCACCTGCAAGCGCGTGTTCATTTCCATAAAGTAGAAATTGCCGTCGTCCGAATACAGAAACTCGATGGTACCGGCTCCTTCGTAGCCGACGGCACGAGCCAGGTCACGCGCTGCCTTGTGCATGCGAGCACGAATGTCGTTGTGTCCGTCGAGGCACGGCGCGGGACTCTCTTCGATCAGCTTTTGGTTGCGCCGCTGCACCGAGCACTCGCGCTCGCCGAGCGAAAACACATGGCCCTGCTTATCGGCCATAATCTGTACCTCAACGTGATGCGCCGGCGCGACGAACTTCTCCATGTAGCACTCGCCGTCGCCAAAAACGGCCTCGCCCTCGGCTCGTGCTTCAATAAAGGCCTTTGCCGCATCTTCCACGCGCTCGACCCTACGAATACCGCGACCGCCGCCGCCCGCACGCGCCTTAATAAGCACGGGGCAGCCAATGCGCTCAGCCTCGGCCGTTGCCTCCTCGGGACTTTTGAGCAAATCGCAGCCCGGCACGATGGGCACGCCCGCCGCGGCAGCCGTTCGACGTGCGGCGTCCTTGTCGCCCATGCTGTCGATCACCTTGGCCGAAGGACCAACAAACGCCAGGCCATACTTGTCGCAGTCGCGCACGAAGCTCGCCTTCTCGGAGAAAAAGCCATAGCCGGGATGAATTGCCTTAGCTCCCGACTTCACGGCACAGGTGAGCACAGCATCGTCGTTGAGGTAGCTCTCGGCAAGACGCGGGCCGCCGATGCAATAAGCCTCG
>DXLR01000117.1:0-37428 GCA_019414625.1 Collinsella sp. | reverse complement strand
GTACGCTAGAACTGAGAAGGGGGAGGCCTCGCGGCCTCCCCCTTTTTTGCGTTTACGGGCTTTTGTCTCACATAGTAGCTGTGTTTTATAACCCTCGTTTGTCGCATCTTCTGCGAACGGGCTACAATAACTTAGTCTGTGCGATATGGAGGTGAACATGGCTGAAGCTGGTATCGGCGTTGATATCGTCGAGATTTCCCGCATGAAATCAATTCTTGAAAAGACGCCGTCGTTTGCTCGGCGTGTGTTTACCGAAGAAGAGCGTGCGTATTGCGATGCATCATCGCGTCCCGCTGCTCACTATGCGAGCCGCTTTGCTTCGCGCGAGGCGGTACTTAAAGCTCTCGGCATGGGTTTTAGTCAAGGCGTGGGTCGCAAGGATGTTTCGGTTACGCGTGATAAACTCGGCAAACCGAAGGCGCTGCTTTCGGGCCGTGCTCTCGAGATCGCTCAAGAACTGGGTGTTGTTGAGGTCGCTCTTTCCATTACGCTTACAGGAGACTTGGCCGTTGCGAATGCCATCGCGATTACCGAAGATGCTCGGCCTAAGCCAAAAGAGGAAAAGGTGAGCACCAAGAAACGCGTAGCGCAGACATTTAAAGAGGCTCGCTCTGTTTTAGATGAGCTTGAGCAGCTGCAGAATTCAGCATTGACGGAGCACCTGGGCGATGCTTCGCAAGATACGCTAGGAGCATAGATGAAACCGGTTTTGAGTACCGAAGAAGTCGTTCGTCTCGAGGATATCATCGAACGCGAAGGGACTTCGAAGGCCGAGCTTATGGAGCTAGCGGGTGAGTTTGCCGCCAACGAGGTCTTGAAGCTCAATCCCGATCGGGTTCTCGTTCTGGTCGGTTTTGGTAATAATGGCGGCGACGGTTGGGTTGCCGCCGATATCCTGAGCCATAAGGGTGTGGACGTGGATATCGTTTCTCCGGTTGAGCCGGATGAGATTCCTGCTGCTCTGGCACGTCATGTTGCTCGTCGTACTGCCGGCCGCGATGTGCACGTTTGCGTCGGCCCCTCGCGTGACGAACTCGAGGTTTTGATCGATAAGGCCGATGTTGTTGTCGATGCCATTTTTGGTACCGGTTTCCACGGAAATCTGCGTGCGCCGTTCTCCATCTGGATTCCTACGGTCAATGAATGCGCCGATTGTGTCGTATCCATTGATGTTCCCTCGGGCCTCAATGCCGAGACGGGCGTTGTTGATGACGACTGCATTCGTGCCGAGCATACGGTGACGATGATTGCGCCCAAGATTGGTCTGTATAGCGCTGATGGTCCTGAGTATGCTGGCGATTTGATCTGCGGCAATCTTTACGACCGTCTTGACGAGGTCATCGATGATGTCGACCACGCCGCCGAGATTGTCGAGCCCGGTGACTTAGTTGATTACTTTGCCCCACTACCTACGAATATCGATAAGTATTCCCGTGGCTCTGTGCTTATTGTCGCCGGATCTGCGCAATATCCTGGTGCTGCCATTATGGCGGCCAAGTCTGCAGCTCGCGCGGGTGCTGGTTACGTGGCAGTCGCGGCTCCTGACGCCTGCGCCAATCTTATTCGCATGGCACTTCCTTCGATTCCCGTCTTTGCTATTCCGTCTGATTCCCGCGGCTCCTTTGGCGCCGCTGCGCGCATGACTGTGTGCGAGATTGCAAAGAAGTACAGCTGTGTGCTGTGCGGTCCCGGTATGACGACATCTGCCGGCGCTATGCAGGTGGTTTCGGGCTTGCTCGAGCTTGATGTGCCGCTTATCTTGGACGCCGATGCACTCAACTGCCTTGCTAAGATTGCCATTGACGGTATTGATAGTAATCCCGAGATGTATCGTCGCGAGCAGCCGTTGGTTATGACGCCGCACTATCGTGAACTTTCGCGTCTGGTTGCCGGTGACGAGGTGAACGACCTTGGTACTGCGATTGCAGCCGCGCAGAAGGTTGTCTGGGCTGCAGGCTCTGACAATCTGGTGGTCATTGCCAAGGGGCCGACGACGGCTATCTGTGGCGTTGAGCGTGTGCTGCTGCCGCTCTCGGGTCCGGCTTCTCTGGCAACTGCCGGTTCGGGTGATGTTCTCGCGGGTATTTTGGCCGGCACGCTTGCCACCATGCGCGACGAGATGGATCGTTGGGAGCTGCTGTATTCGTACGCCGTCGCACTTCACAGCTACGCCGGTTTTGCCGCGGCGACGGAGTATGGTGAGAAGAGCGTCATCGCGACCGATCTTATCGACTTGATCGGTCCGGCCATGGAACTGGCGGCAAAGGATGCGCTCGAAGATCTGGGAATCATGGACGAAGGGTCGGATGACTAATCATGAATAAAGCCGATTTGACGCGCTGGTCCTGGGTCGAGATCGACCGCGGGGCGCTCCGTCGCAACACGAGGGCCTATAAGAACTTGCTGAATCCACGTCAGCGCCTGTGCTGCGTGGTCAAGGCCGATGCTTATGGTCATGGAGCTGTTGAGTGCGCCAAGATCATGTATTCGGCCGGTGCCGACATGTTTGCCGTGGCGACGGTTAACGAGGGCGTTGAGCTCCGACAGGGCGGGATTACGAAACCCATCCTCATCCTAAGCGAGCCGCCTATCGAGGCCATTCCGACGTTGCTCGAGTTTGATATCATGCCTTCGGTCTATACGTCTGATTTTGCTCTTGCGTATGGCGAATGTGCCGTCGCGGCGGGCAAAGTGGGCAAGTATCATCTCGCCATCGAGACGGGCATGAATCGTATCGGCGTTCACTACACGCAGGTGCTCGACTTTGTCCGCGGTATAAATTTCCATCGCGGTATTCAGTGCGACGGCGTATTTACGCACTTCGCCACGGCCGATGAACCTTCGGGCTGGGACTACAAGCTGCAGTGTCAGCGCTTTACCGAGGCCGTTCAGGCCATTAAGGATGCGGGTTTTGAGTGCGGTATCGTGCACTGCGCCAACACGCCGTCCTCGATGCTCGACCCCTCGATGCATTTTGATATGATCCGCGCCGGCGTTGGCTTGTATGGCATGCAGCCGTGCGAGCTGAGTGGCCGCGTGATGCAGCTTGATCCCGTTATGAGCGTCCATGCGCGTGTGACGCGCGTGGCACACCCTGCGATGGGTGAGGGCGTGGGCTACGGTTTTACCTACCGCGTACCGCGTACGCGCGTTCAGATCTGCACGCTGCCGATCGGTTATGCCGATGGCCTATCGCGTACGCTTTCCAATCGTATGGATGTGCTGTATCGCGGCGAGCGCGTGCATCAGGTTGGCAATATCTGCATGGACCAGTTTATGGTCGCCATTCAGTCCAACCCGGCACACGAGATTCCCGAGGCCGAGTATGGTGACGAGATGATTATTGTCGGCCGCGATGGCGATGCCGAGATCACTATGGACGAGATGGCCCGACTGCGCGGAACGATTAACTACGAGGTCGCCTGCGGCTTTGGCATGCGTCTCGACAAGGTCTACGTGTAGGAGCCGCTATGGGCGTCATGCACATCCCCGGCCATACCCATCAGGCACCACGTGAGGTCGCACTCGAGGAAATTGAGGCCGTTCTGGGCGATTGTCACCTCTGCCAGCTCTACCAGTCGCGTCACAATATCGTGTTTGGCGTGGGAAACCCCCGCGCTCGTGTGATGTTTATTGGCGAGGCGCCGGGCCGCAATGAGGATTTGCAGGGCGAGCCCTTTGTGGGGGCGGCAGGCGAGGACCTCAACGGCATTTTGTCGCTGGCGGGGCTCAAACGCGAAGACGTCTACATTGCCAACGTGCTTAAGTGCCGCCCGCCGGGAAACCGCAATCCACGTTCCGAGGAAGTGCTGGCTTGCTCGCCGTTTTTGCGTGAGCAGATTCGAAGCATCTGGCCCGATATTATCGTGACGCTCGGCAACCCCGCGACGCACTTTGTGCTTAAGACCGAGATTGGCATTACTAAGCTGCGCGGCAGGTTCCACCAGATGGGGCATTTTGTAGTAATGCCCACGTTCCATCCGGCAGCAGCGCTACGCAATCCGGCGTGGCAGGAACTGCTGGAGGAAGACTTTAAGATGCTGGGCGACTATCTGGAGCGACATCCCGCACCAGAGGACGCCTCGGAATAATAAGGAGCATATATGTCCCTGGAGCGCCTGGGGGTAGGTACTTACAAAACGACTTGCGCTGCCGATACGGAGTACTTTGGCGAGCTAATTGCACCGTGCCTTGAGGACGGCGATGTGCTCATCCTGACCGGTGGCCTGGGGGTGGGCAAAACTCACTTTACCAAGGGCGTCTCGCGCGGGCTGGGCGATGAGCATATGGTTACGAGCCCTACGTTTGCGCTCATGGCCGTTCACGATCAAGGCCGTATTCCGCTGTTTCACTTTGATCTATACCGTCTGGAGCATGCCTACGAGCTCGAGGATACGGGCATTTTCGATGTGCTGGGCTATGAGGGTGCTTGCCTGCTGGAATGGGGCGAACAATTCCAAGACGAGCTGACGGATGAGTATCTTTCGGTGACGCTCAAGCGTGATGAGGGCGACAGTGATGTGCGAACGATAACGCTCGAGGCGCACGGTGACCGCGCAATGGAGCTTTCCCATTTGATTGATAAGGCTGTACAAGATGAGCTTGCATAACGACAACGCGCTGGTGGTGGCGCTCGATACCTCGACCGACATGCTTGCCTGCGCGGCAAGCTGGATTGATGGGCAGACGGGCGAGACGAAGCTCGTGAGTGGCGACCACATGTGTCGCCGTCACGCCAACGTTGAGCTCGTGAATACCGTTGATGGCGTGCTGGCTCAAGCCGGTCTGGATCGCAGCGATGTTGGTTACTACGTGGTCGGCCGCGGCCCGGGGTCGTTTACGGGTGTGCGCATCGGCATCTCCACTGCCAAGGGCCTCGCGCGCGGTGCCAATGTTCCACTGCTGGGCGTGTCGACGCTCGACGCTTGCGCTTGGACGGCGTGGAAGGCTGGCGTGCGCGGCAAGCTTGGTATCTTGGCCGATGCCATGCGCGGTGAGGTATATCCGGCACTATATATGCTGGGCGATGAGGGTCCCGAGCGTCAATTTGAGCGCGAACACGTGGTCAAGGCCGCCGTGGCGCTCGATGAGTGGCGCCGAGCAGCGGACTGGGACCAGGTTCAGCTGACCGGTGACGGTCTCGTGCGCTATGGCAAGCTGCTGGGTGAGGACGAGACCGCCCGCTGCGTGGAGCGCGACCTGTGGTGGCCTTCGGGCGAGGGCTTGCTGCTCGCGCACGCTGCGGGTGACGGCGATCCGGCTCGCGTCCTGCCGATTTACACGCGCCTTTCGGATGCCGAGGAAAACGAGCGCAAGCGTCTTGGTCTTGCCGAGAGTGCGCAGAGCGAAATTACGGGCGTTGCCGATGAGCTCGCCGGTCGTCATCTGCAGTTCCGTCCCATGGGCGCGGCGGATGCCGAGGGCGCGAGCGCGCTAGAGGCTGCCTGCTTTGAAGGTGCCGGACACGAGGCGTGGACGCCGGGCATGTTCCTGTCCGAACTGGGCGAGGACGTCGCTGCGCCGCGCAGTTGGTGGGTGGCACACGACGACGGCAAGCTGCTGGGCCTTGCCGGCGGTATGGTCGTGGACGGTGATGTGCAGATTCTGGATGTCGCCGTCGACTCGGCACATCGCCGTGAGGGCATTGCCCGCAAGCTGCTGTCGCATGTGAGCTATGATGCCCAGATGCTCGGCTGCACCACGGCTTCGCTCGAGGTCGAGGACGGCAACGAGGGCGCGATTGCGCTCTATGCCGCTCTGGGCTTTACCGAGGTGGGTCGTCGTCGTGGCTACTACGGTGTCGGCAAAGGCGCCATCGTCATGACGGCCCCACTTCCCCTCGTACTTCCGGTCGATAACGCCTCGCCCGAGCCGACGGCAGCCGAGCAACGCGTATGGCCGCTGCCTGCGCCTGGGCGCTCCGAGGGGGAGCGCGCCGAAATTGAGCGCCGCCGCCTGGTGCTCGCTATCGAGAGTTCCTGCGACGAGACGGCCGTGGCGATTATCGATGCGGATGGCAATATGCTGGCCAACCAGGTGTCGACACAGATTGATTTTCATGCCCGCTTTGGCGGCGTGGTGCCCGAGATCGCCTCGCGCAAACACGTTGAGGTGATTGTGAGTGTCGTGGATGCGGCGCTCGAGGATGCCGCAGCATCGCTTGGTCTTGAGGGTGGAGCCATTGCTCCCAGCGAGCTTGCCGCCGTGGGCGTGACACAGGGTCCGGGCCTGGTGGGCGCCCTCGTGGTGGGCGTTGCCTTTGCCAAAGGCTTTGCCTACGCTGCCGGTAAGCCGCTCGTATGCGTCAACCATCTGGAGGGGCATCTGTTTGCCAACCTGTTGGCGCAACCCGACCTCAAACCGCCGTTTATCTTCACGCTTGTCTCGGGTGGGCACACCATGCTCGTGCACGTGAAGGCGTGGGGCGACTACGAGGTGCTCGGTGAGACGCTCGACGACGCTGTGGGCGAGGCCTTCGACAAGGTAGCCAAGGCGTTGGGTCTGGGCTATCCCGGTGGCCCCATCATTTCCAAGCTGGCCGAGACGGGCAACCCCAAGGCGATCGATTTCCCCCGTGCGCTTAACAGCAGGGGAGACTATCGCTTCTCGCTTTCGGGCCTTAAAACCGCTGTGACGCTCTACATTGAACAGGAGACCAAGGCCGGGCGCACGATTCACCTGCCCGATCTGGCAGCTTCGTTTGAGGCAGCTGTCTTTGACGTGCAGTACAAGAAGGCCAAAAACGCACTGCACGCTACCGGATGCAAGGAATACTGCATCGGTGGCGGCGTCTCGGCCAACCCGCATCTGCGCGAGATGATGATCAAGAAGCTTGGGCGTCAGGGGATTCGCGTAACGGTGCCGCCCTTGTCTGCCTGTACCGATAACGCAGCCATGATCGCGGAGGTCGCTCGCCGTAAATTCGACCGAGGCGAAATCTCGCCGTTCGATGTTGACGCCGATCCGAACATGACGCTGTAGCTGGTACGGCGCGGTCCCCGGACGGAGGGGCCGGATATAAGGTTTCCTGCTCTACAGTCCTGCGCAAGACGAAGGCCACATTAAGTGGCCTTCTTTGCGTGCGGAACTCGCGATAAACCTTATATCCGGCCCCTCCGTCCGGGGACCTTTCTGTATCGATATAGCTTCTGAGCTGGTTTGGCGTCGACAACGTCCAGCAAGGTTAACAAGCCAGCGTCGAATTTCCAGCGTTCTTTAGCTGAAAGAAAAAGTTGGTGTGCGGAGCTTTGCTCCGCATTTGGGATGGGAGCCCCTCGGGAGCGGGCGGGCGTATACAAGGTTTATCGCGAGTTCCGCACGAGCCGGAGAGCACTTAATGTGCTCTCCGTGCGAGCAGGACTGTAGAGCAGGAAACCTTGTATACGCCCGCCCGCTCCCGAGGGACATCTCTCATGCAAAAACTGTCGCTGGGTAAAGTCCGAGGTCAGTGGCGTTTTATACCGAGAAATCCAAAAAAGTTGAAAATTCATTACAAATTTGCGTTGACTTTAGGTAACTAAAGTTTCATACTCCTTTTCAACCACTGGGGGATGTGAACACGCACGGATCGTTCACATCATGATTGAAGAGGATTTCTTAGACATGTTCACGCATCAGCTAAACATTATCAGCGTAGTAATTATCTGATGCGGGTTAGCACATACAGCTAGCCCGTACGATAACGGGCGGCTGATGAAGATGAGGGCCGTCGAGCGCAACCGACGGCCCTCATTTTTTATGTCTGGGAAGTTCTTTTTAGAGGAGGAAATGTAATGAACGGAGTTTTGCTCATGGTTGTGGCCGCGGCGGTGCTCGCCTGCGGCTATCTGGGCTATGGCCGATGGCTGGCCAACAAGTGGGGCGTTGACAAAGAGGCCCTCACGCCGGCCAAGCGCATGAAAGACGGCAACAGCTTCTCGCCCGTCTCCGCCTTCACCGCGTTCTCGCACCAGTTCAGCTCGATCTGCGGTGCCGGCCCTGTTACGGGTACGATCGTCGCTATGGCCTTCGGCTGGCTTCCCGTCGTGCTCTGGGTCCTCGTCGGCGGCATCTTCTTTGGCGCCGTCCACGACTTTGGCGCCCTGTACGCCTCGATGAAGAACAACGGCAAGTCCCTGGCCCAGCTCATCGAGAAGTACATCGGCAAGACCGGCCGTCGCCTGTTCCTGCTGTTCTGCTGGCTGTTCTGCATCATCGTCATCGCCGCTTTCACCGACATGGTCTGCAAGACGTTCATGTTCACCCCGGCCGTTGACGCTTCTGGTGCTGCTACCGGTGCCATCGACTTCACCAAGTCCTATGCCGCTGGCTGCGCTGGCACCATCTCCATCCTGTTCACCTTCGTCGCCATGGCCTTTGGTTGGGCCCAGAAGAAGTTCAACCTCACCGGCGCTGCCGAGTTCGTCACCGGCGTGGTACTCATGGTCCTCATGTTCGCCGTCGGCATGCAGTTCCCGGTCTACCTGGACAAGTTCCAGTGGTTCGCCGTCGTCATGGTCTACCTGGTCTTTGCCGGTGCCATGCCCATCCAGATGCTCAAGACCCCTCGCGACTACCTCACTTCCATCATGATGATCGTCATGATCGTTTGCGCTGTCCTCGGTATCGTCGTCCTGGGCGCTAACGGCCAGGCTACCATCACCGCTCCGGTCTTCACCGGCTTTAGCAATGCCTCGGGCATGATGTTCCCGGTCCTGTTTGTCTCCGTTGCCTGCGGTGCTCTCTCCGGTTTCCACAGCCTCGTTTCTTCTGGTACCTCCTCCAAGCAGGTCGAGAAGGAGCAGGACGCCGTCAAGGTCGGTTACGGCGCCATGATCGTCGAGTCCTTCGTCGGCATCCTTGCCATTATCGTCGCCGGCATCATGTTCTCCGACATGAACACCGCCGGTACCGGCGCCCTTAACGCCGGCGTCGCTTCCACCCCGTTCCAGATCTTCGCAGCTGGCATCTCCCGCGGTATGCAGGCCTTCGGCGTTGACGGCACGCTCGCAACCGTCTTCATGACCATGAACGTCTCCGCTCTGGCCCTGACCTCGCTCGATGCCGTCGCCCGCATCGCTCGCACCTCGTTCTCCGAGTTCTTTGCCCAGACCAACGACGTCCTGGCCATCGAGTCCAAGGCCGGCTACATGAAGGTCCTCGGCAACCCCTGGTTTGCCACGGTCGTTACCCTGCTTCCTGGTCTCGCCCTCGCCTTTGGTGGCTATGCCAACATCTGGCCGCTCTTTGGTGCTTCTAACCAGCTGCTCGGCGGCATGACCATGATCACCCTCGCCGTGTTCTGCAAGTGCACCGGCCGCAAGGGTTGGATGCTTTACGTGCCCGTCGCCTTCCTGCTCTGCTGCACCTTCACCTCGCTGGTCCAGAGCGCCATGGGCTGCATGACCGCCGTCCAGGCCTACGGTTTCTTCGGCACCATCCCGGCTACCGCCACCACGGCCGCCGTTTCCGTCGCCGCCACCAAGGGCCTGCAGCTCGTTTTCGCCGTCCTGCTGATGGTCCTGGGCCTCATCGTCGCCGTCAACTGCCTCAAGGAGTTCTTCGGCAAGGAGGCCGGCTCCATGCCTGATGAGGAGCCCGAGTGGTCCGAGATGGGCAAGGCCGAGTACGGTCGCGCCACTGCCGCTGAAGCTCCTGCCGACGCCGAGGCCGCCAAGGCCTAGTCGGTCGGACGGGTTGAATCTCCCATCTATTTGACTCGGAAAGACCGGGTCCGCAATCAAGCGGACCCGGTCTTTTTTCTTGTGAGAACAGGTGGTGCAAGGGCGTTCTCGCAGATGTTTTGCGTGGATAGGCTCGTGCGTTGTACCATAAGGACGTATATGTGTGCATATGAAAGGGGCCCCGTGGCCAAGACGGTATATTCCGATAATCAAAACAATGTCGATGCTCTGGCTGAGCGTCTGAGCAGCCAGACGTCGCTTTCTGCCGAGCGCGCCAAGCTGGTTGCCTACGACCTGCTCTGCCGCAAGGCGCTCAAGATTAAGTCGAGCGCGCTGGCGCAGATTTTCCGCTCCGTCGATAAGGAATGCGACACCAAGGCGATGCGCGATGAGCTTATCGCGGCAAATATCGTGACCAAGATCGAGGGCAGCGGCATTAACGGGCGCCCGGCGTTCTATACCATCAATGTCGAGATCCGCGATGCCCAGGAGCAGCCTGCCGAGTCCGTCGAAGATTTTGTCGTCGAGGATTCCGCTGACGTGCCTGCTGTGGAAGAAGCTGCTCCGCGTGAGCATGTCGATACCGATGAGTTGCTCGATGAGAACGTCGTGCGTGCCTTTACGGCCAAGGCAGGACGCGGCGGTTTTGGCGGGGGTGGCAAGCGCGATGCGCAGCGTCGCGCCCAGCAGGAGCGCTTCCGTCGCGCCGTTGCTCAAAAGGGTGAGACGGATGCCGAGGCTGTTGAGAACGAGGTTGCTGCCGAGTCGCAGAAGCCCGCGAAGGAGCAAAAGCCCGTGGAGGCCCAAGAGCCCAAGCGTCGTCGCGGTGCTCACTTTAAGGCCGCGCAGCAGGATGTCGCGCGTGAGGTTGAAGAGCCTTCCGAGGTTGCAGACGATGTTGAGGAGTCTGCCAAGAGGGCTCCGGGTTCGTGTCGTCCCGGTCGCGGTTTTGCGGGACGCGCGTATCCCGTAAAGCGTCAGGAGAAGGGCGAGCCGGCTTCGACCGCTCAGGACAAGAAGGCCGAACAAACCGAGAAAACCGTTGAGCCGGCGGCTCGCGAACAGCAACCTTCCGAGTCGCAGCCTGCGGCTGACACTGAGGTCAAAGCTCAACAGACCGCTGATAAGCAGGCGGGGGAGAGCGCCTCAGGCAAGCCCCGCCGTCGTCGTCACCGCGGCGGTCGTGGCTCAAATGCCGAGGCCGCGGCCGAGAAGACAGCGACACAAAACGGAGATGAGAAGGCCGAGACTCCGGTGGATCAGGTCAAGCGCCAGCCGGCGAAGGAGGTCAAGTCCTATCGTCCGCAAAAGCGCTCGTCTGCGCCCAAGCAGGAACGTAATACCCGGGCAGATTCCAAGCGTAAGCCTCATGCACAGGCTGAGCCTGCCGCGGCTGATAGTGCTACCCAGCAGCCCGAGTCGGCCGTCCACGGCGAGGTATCGGCGTTTGCCCTTGCCCGCGTTTTGGGTAGGCAGCTGCTCAAAGTTGTCCCTACGCCTACGGCGCTCTCTAAGATCAAGGAGCAGCAGACTCAAATTGTTAAGGTCGAGGGCAAGGACGGCAAAAAGGCGCCGCAGCGCACTCAGCACAACGAGATGTCCAACCGCAAGATTGCCGAGGAAATCGCAATCATCCAGGCTTGGATCGAGCAAAACCGAGGTGCCGATACGCCGGTTGCCTCGCGCCGCCAGCGTGCCTACCAGATTTTTAACGACGAGAAGGCTTTTGACGGCAAGCACGGTGAGCGCCTGATAAGGCGCATGACCGAAAAGGGCATCAGCATGCAGGCGATCAAGGTCGCCCCCAACCGCCCCGTGCACTTTACGGGTTTCTTTACGCTGGGCGCCGATAAGCCGTTCATTATGGTCGAGAACCTGGACACCTATGACGAGATCGTCAAGCTCCTGCGCGGCCGCAAGCACGCTAAGCTCTTTGGCATCAAGGTGGGCGGCGTGATTTTTGGCGGCGGATGCAAGGCGAGCGTCTCGCATGCCCTGGACGATTATCTGGCTGAGATCGGCTATCGCTTTAACTACGTCTACTACGTGGGCGATATCGACCGCGAGGGCGCGCGCATCGTCGAGCAGGCTCGCAATGCCAATGTGGTTGAGATTCGCCTGCATGCCGGCATGTACCGCGCCATGCTCGCCGAGCATAAGCGTCGCGTGAAGGCCGGCGGCGAGTGCGAGCCCGCGGCTGCCAACCAGGGCGTGCCGCAGAACTTGGCGGCGACGATCAAGGATCTGCCCATGGTCACGCGCGTGCAGTTCCGCAATGTGCTGCGCGAGGGCGGGCGCATTCCGCAGGAGATTCTGATGACCGCCGACTATCGGGATGGCGACTCGGGAAGCTTCGACCGCATGCTGAATAATTAGTTCCGCCGTTCTACCGAACGGCGGTCCTCTCGACGCTGCGAGGGTCCCTGGCACGGCAATCTGACGTTCAACTTCGGCGGCGCGACCAGAAGGTCAGCGCCGCCTTGTTTCACGTCACCTTGCCATACCAGGGCCCCTCTCGCTGTCACGTCCAAAACATCGAGGTCACGTGGCTTTCTTTGCGTGCGGAACTCGCGACAAACTTAATGCCCGGCCCGTCGGGGCCACACGCCATTTTGTAGATTACGGCTCGCTTTTCGGAACGGGGCTGATATTTGATGCGGGGAGCTTATGGCTGGTGTGGGACGGAGGGATTCCGCGTCCGCCTGGTCGGCGGCCGCGCCCCGCTGCGTCGCTTCGCTCCTTGCGTGCTGCGCTGGAAAACGCTTCGCGTTTCCTCAGCTCCGCACCCTTGCGGGTTCGAATTCCTCCGCTTGCCCACAAGAAAGCGCCCTGGGCCGTTATGGGCTTAGGGCGCTCAGTTTTAATGGCTGGGACGGAGGGATTCGAACCCCCAACAGCCGGCACCAAAAACCGGAGTTCTACCGTTGAACTACGTCCCAATGTGTGGTGTTGCCCAAAAGCAACTCGTCTAGTTTACCTAATCTGCGAGGGCATCGCAAACGCCGTCGAGTAGGCGTACGGCGAGCGTCTGCGCGTCGCTGGCCGTGAAGGTGCCGTTGTAGCGCGTCATGCCCGTGAGCTCAATGCGAATGCGAGCCGGCTTCTGCTGCGCGGCGACATTGGCGGTGCGGATGCGCTGGGCCAGGTTGTGGCACTCGGCGAGGGCAATCGTGGCGCGTGGCGCGGCGTCGGCGGGCAGCTCGTCGCTTGCGATCTCGAGCACCAGGTCAACGTCGGTTGGGACCTCGGAGTCGCAAAGCATCATGCCGCTGTTGTCGGTCGTTGCCGTGGCGATATTCCACATGCGCGACGCAACACTGCGCGCGATGGGGTCCTCGCCGATAACGGCGATCTGGAAGCGCTCGAGCACGTTGGCGGCGCGAGCAAAACCGATGCGGGACTCGGCTTCGGTGACCGAGGGCTTGCCCTCCCACACATGGTGCAGGCGGTTGATGTAGGCGTAGGTGTCCTGAAAGGCCATGCCGTCGGCAAACAGGCCGACATTTTCCTGGAACTGCTGCAGGGCGGCCTCGGTATGCGGACCAAAGTAGCCGTCGTCCTCGCCGCAGGCAAAGCCCAAAACGTTGAGAGCGCGCTGCAGGGCCTGCACATCGGCGCCATGGAAATTGGGCATGCGCAGATACAGAGTGCGGTCGCCCAGCTTATACGAGGCGTCGACCAGGGCGCTCCAACAGGGGATATCGACGGCATGACCGGCAGCAAGGCCGCTGTCGAGCCTGAAGGTGCTGACGGCCTGCTCGGTGGTGGTGCCAAAGCGCTTGTCGGCAACCTCGGTGTCATCGATTGTATAGCCGAGCTGCAGAAGGCGGGACTGGACGTCCTCGACGGCCGCTCCCTGCATGCCCGTTGTAATAGGTTCCATGAACGAACCCCTTTCGGCGTACCATTCGTACTATTTGAGCGTGTGTCGGATAGACAACGCGAGACAATTTATAAACATGCACTCAATAGTGTAGCAACTTGTACCCAAACTCGCTGCCCACAGGTTTTATGACCCCTCGCTAGTTAAGGCGCTCCACAAAGAAATCTGCCATTGAGAGGAAGAGCTCGCGCGCATGCGGGTCGAGCTCGACGCCTTCGATAGCGGCCTTGGCCTTGGCGGTCAGGTCGAGCGCATAGTTGTGGGCGAAATCGACAGAGCCGATCTGCTGGAAGATCTCCACGGCGCGCGCGAGCTGCGCAGGGTCCTCGGTGCCCGAGGAAAGGATTGCCTCGACCTCGTCGTGATAGCGCTCGTCTGACAGGGCATGTACGGCGACGAGCGTACGCTTGCCCTCGGTGATGTCGGTACGGAAGTCCTTATTGGCGGCTTCCTTGGTGCCGACCAGGTTGAGCAGGTCGTCTTGAATCTGGAAGGCAAGGCCCGTGTGCAGCCCAAAGGCGCGCAGTGCCTCAATCTGCTCTTCGCTGCCGCCGCCGATAATGGCTCCGGCGGCAAGCGGCGTCGCTCCGCTGTAGTACGCGGTCTTGTGCGTCGCCATGTCCAGATAATCGTCGACCGAAATGTCAAAGCGCCCGTCGCGGACCCAGCCCAGGTCGAGCGCCTGGCCCTCGATGGTACGGACGATCATCTCGGTAAGCTCGTGGAGCACGCGAAGCTTCACGTCTGCGTTGAGTGTGGGGTCGTCGAGAACCGTCTTGGTGACCATGGTGAGCGCCAGGTCACCGCAGTTGATGGCAAGACCGGTGCCCTCGGTAAGGTGCATGCAGGGCTTGCCGCGACGAATCTGCCCGTTGTCGGCGATGTCGTCGTGGATGAGTGCGCCCGACTGAAAGTGCTCGATGGCCGCCGCTGCGCTGCGGGCGCTCTCAAAGCTGCCACCTACCGCAGTGGCGGCGAGCATGCAGATAAGCGGGCGGTGGCGCTTGCCGGCGTTGGCCGTAAAAGCCGAGAGCGGCGCGTACAGGTAGCGTTCGATATCGGCAGAGGTCGCCTGTCCGTCAAAGAACGTGGCCAGATAGTCATTAATCTGGTCAAAGTGCTGGGCTAAAAAGCAGGTAAACGGACTGGACACGGGTTCTCGCATTCTTTCTTAGGTTGCATCGATGTAGTGTGCAGGCAACATATTGCCACATTGTGCCTGCCTGCGTGGCAGGTTTGGGGATTTAAGGCAACGGCGCATGTCGGACGAGTTTCGTAGTTAGACCAGTCCAAAGTGCTCGAGCGCCTTGACGACGCCATCTTTGTCGACCGAGTCGGTGATGTAGTCCGCGCGCTTTTTGAGATAGTCCGGTGCATTGCCCATGGCGATGCCGACGTCGACGGCGTTCATCAGCGAGATGTCATTGCTGGCATCACCGATGCCATACACCGTTCCATGGTTGGGGTCGAGAGCGTCGAGTACGGACTGGATACCCTCGCGCTTGGTACATTCGCGAGGCGAAATCTCGGTCACTTCGAGCTCGAGCTCGTTAAAGCAGAGCAGCGGCTCAAACGTTTGATCCTGAGCGATGCGGTTGGCAAGCGACGTGGACATTAAGATCTTGTAGGCGCTGTAATGTTGCAGCTGCGTAATTGCATCGCCCACGGTGCGGGCATATCCGGGGGCGTCGGGCGCATCGGCACCCATGCGAACGACGCCATTGAGTCCCTCAAAACGAATCACTTCGTCCGATTGCTCAAGAATGGGAGCAAGACGCTGCAGCATACCGGGCGTCATCGCCAAATCGCGGATCACGTGTCCCTCAAGTTCGACATAGCCACCCGCGAGGCAGACGATGCCGGTCCAGGGCAGATCGAGCAGCTTTGGATGGATGCAGCTCAGCGTGCGCCCTGTGCAGATAAACGCCATATTGCCCTTGGCGACAAAATTACGGATGGCTTGCGAGACCGCTTCATTGGGATAGGGGGAGAGGTCTCGCTCGCTCTCGGGAAGCTCTTGTGCCACTCGAGGGTCTTGCCAGGCGAGTGTTCCGTCGATATCGAAGAAGCAGATATCGCCGCGCTTATGGGCTGCGCTGGCGGCAGGGGAGGCCGAGGTGGTGGGCACAAATCCCGGCTCGAGGCCCATGATCTGGTCAAAATGCTCTTTAACGCGGGGAACGGAGATGCCAATAATCACCTGGGCGGTCTTGCCCGTAATGATGAGGCCCTTGGCGCCCACCGCGACAAACGACGCATTATCTGCAACGATGGAAGGGTCTGCGACCTCGACGCGCAGGCGCGTGGCGCAGTTGGTTGCGCCCACGATATTGCCAACGCCACCTAAAAGCTGAATTACCCGCTCGGCGAGGACGTGATCTTGATCGGATTGAATACCGACCTCGCCATTGGGAGATTGCTCTTTGGCAAAGCCGCTTCCCGTTAAACGATCGATTGCCGCGCGATTGGAGACATGATCCTCGCGGCCCGGCGTCTTAAGGTCATAGACCAAGATGAGTGCTCGAAAACTAACAAAAAAGATGAGGCTAAAGGCAAGACCGATACCGAGCGCCAAAAGGTAGGAGCCGGCATGCATTCGCATGAGTGGGATGAAGTTGAAGGCCGTCATTTCCATGAGACCGCCCGAGAAGATGCCGACGATGCCAAAGAAGTTCATGGTCATGGCAAGGCAGGAGGACAGGACGGCGTAGAGCAAAAAGAGTCCGGGATAGGTGAACATAAAGAGAAACTCGAGCGGCTCGGTGACGCCGCAGACCACCGAGGCGACGATGGCGGGCAAAAGGATGACCTTAAGGCCGGCGCGGCGTTCGGGTTTGGCGGTGAAATAGAATGCTGCCGCGATGGCGGGAAGGCCAAAGAGCTTGCCCCAGCCGGTGGCGGTAAAACCTGCCCAGGGCGCAAGTTCATTTAAAGGGCGCGTGCTATGGGAGAGAATGGGGAGCAGGTTGGTCCACGTGGCGTAGATGCCGTCGTTAATGACCAGGTTGTCGTAGTAGATAGGCATGTAGAGCAGGTGGTGCAGGCCAAAGGGCTCGAGTGCTCGTTCTAAAAAGACAAAGATGCCCACGCCAAAGGGACCGACGCCCGCAAGTGCGTGGCGCAGCGTTTCGGTCACAGCGTATGCGAAGGGCACGATGGCGGCCGAGATAGCGGCAAGGGCAAACACGGCAAAAAAGCTGATGAGGTAGATCAGCGAGGAACCCGAGAAGGTGCCGAGCCAATCGGGAACCTTGGCATCGTAGAAGCGGTCATGGATGGCGACGACGGTTGCCGATACCGCCAGCGGGCCGATAATGCCGGTGTCGAGCGTCTTGATGCCGTCGATGATGGTGATGCCGCTGGCGGGGGTCAAAAACGACGGATACTTAAGCCCAAGGTTGTCGCCGCTCAGCTTGATGATCTCGCTCAAAAAGAAGCAGAAGGCAAAATAGGCCACGAGCGCCTCGAGGCAGCAGCGTGCCGGTTGCTTTTGGGCAAGGCCGATAGGCAGCGCTACGGCAAAAAGGAGCGGAAGACGTTTAAAGACCGTCCACGAGCCGCGCTGAATGATGCTCCAGAAAACGTACCAGGGGGTTCCGTATATGGCAAGATCGCCGACGATGTCGACGGTTGTTGCGAGAGCGGAGACGCCGACCATGAGGCCTGATATAGAAAACAGCATGGCGGGCGCGAACATTGCCCCGCCAAAGCGTTGGATTTTTTGCAGCATGTTTTGTCCTTTCAGACAGCCGCACGCTTGCGTGGGTAAAACGTTTAAACAATTTCTCATTGTAGAGGACTGGCGAAGCGGCTTCGCCGACGGTTTTTACATGAGCGGGGTCTGAACGCGGGGGCGACCGTCAACGGTTAAATATTGGCGCTTTACCGATAGGCGGTTTAAACAACCCCAAGAAATGCTATCGTGCCTAGCCATACATATTCATTAGAGGTGAAACAATGCCAAAAGCAATTTATGAAGGAATCTACCGCGAGATTCGTTCGCGCATTATCAACGGAACCTATGCGTTCCAGGAGATGCTGCCGACCGAGGCCGAGCTGACCGCGGAATTCGGATGCACCCGAAATACCGTCCGTCGAGCACTTGCCATGCTGGCCGACGAGATGTACGTACAGCCCATTCACGGCAAGGGCGTGCGCGTCATTTGGCTTAAAGGCGAAACCGATATGCTGGGCGCGCTCGAGGAAGTCGAGTCGTTTGGCGAGTTTGCAAAGCGCAACAATGCCGTTGCATCGACGGACGTTAAGTCTTTTGAACATCTGGTCTGCACCGAGCAACTATCTCGTCGTCTGGGCTTTAAGGTGGGCGAGAAGTTGATTCGCGTGGTGCGCGTCCGTAGCCTTAACGGTAATGCTCGCCAGGTGGACCACGGCTATTTTCTGGAGTCGATCGCCAAAGGCCTGACGCTCGAGATCGCCGCAAGGTCAATTTACGACTATCTGGAGCACAAGCGCGGCGTCAAAGTGATGGCGAGCCGTCGTACGGTGAGTGTCGAGCTCGCCAACGATGAGGACTGCAGCTACTTGGACCTTGGTAAGTACAACTGCGTCGCCGTCATGGAGAGCCAGTCGTACACCTCGGACGGCATCTTGTTCGAGGTCACGCATGCCCGCACGCATCCTGAGATCTTCCACTACCGCGTCAACTCCAAGCGATAGCCGGCTAGCTCGCAGCCTGACGAGACTCAAGCCCTCAAAGAGAAAGCGCCCGGTCAAACCGACGATGCATCGGCTTGACCGGGCGTTTTCTCTGCATTCGATAAAAATTAATTGTTTATACAAAACTTGTCAAGTATCAAGTTGAAATTACCGTTCACCGAAGTTTTTCTACCGCTCTAGTAATACTTGTTCAAACAACTAGCCAAATAGCGTATCGTACTAATCAGCAAAAGGGGCAAAGTCCCCGAGCCAATCTCCGAAGGCGGCGGCAAAGGGTGCCGCCACGGTGTGAAAGGGTGGATTGTAATGAAGAACGAAATGAGCAGAAGGCAGTTCCTGGGCTTTGCTGGTTCCGCGGCTGCGGTTCTTGGTCTGGGTCTCGTGGGCTGCGGCGGTTCTGCCGGCTCCGGCTCCTCTGCTTCTGGTGACGCTGCCGAGGTCTACTTCCTCCAATTCAAGCCCGAGGTCGACAAGGAGTGGAAGGAGATCGCCAAGGCCTATAAGAAGGAGAAGGGCGTCGAGGTCAAGATCGTGACCGCCGCCTCCAACACCTACGAGGAGAAGCTCAAGTCCGAGATGTCCAAGAGCTCCGCTCCGACCCTGTTCCAGGTCAACGGCCCCACCGGTCTTAAGAACTGGAAGGATTACTGCGCCGATCTGTCCGATACCAAGCTCCGCGGTGAGCTCATTGACGACTCCCTGGCTCTGCAGTCCGATGGCAAGGATCTGGGTATCGACTGGGTCCAGGAGAGCTACGGCATCATCTACAACAAGCAGCTGCTCGAGAAGGCTGGCTACAAGGCCGAGGACATCAACTCCTTCGACAAGCTGAAGGCTTGCGCTGACGACATCCAGGCCCGCAAGGACGAGCTCGGCGTTGACGGTGCCTTCACTTCCGCCGGTATGGATGACTCTTCCAGCTGGCGCTACACCACCCACCTCGCCAACCTCCCGCTCTACTACGAGTTCGAGAAGGAGCACAACCAGGAGGACGACGAGATCAAGGGCGAGTATCTCGACAACTTTAAGCAGATCTTCGACCTGTATATCACCGACTCCACCTGCGATCCTTCGCAGCTTGCCTCCAAGACCGGCGACGACGCCACCAACGAGTTCGCAACCGGCAAGGCCGTCTTCTATCAGAACGGCTCTTGGGCCTACGCTGACCTCACCAAGGCCGGTATGACCGACGACCAGCTCGGCATGCTGCCGATCTACATCGGCGTTGACGGCGAGGAGAACCAGGGCCTGTGCTCCGGCGGCGAGAACTACTGGTGCGTGAGCTCCCAGGCTTCCGAGGATGCTCAGAAGGCCACCGAGGACTTCATGTATTGGTGCGTCACTTCTGACACCGCCACCAGCATCATCGCTGACAAGATGGGTCTGACCGCCCCGTTCAAGAGCGCCAAGGAAACCACCAACGTCTTCTCGCAGCAGGCCGTTGCCATGGCCAAGGACGGCAAGAAGACCGTCGCTTGGGACTTCGTCTACATCCCCTCTGAGGAGTGGAAGAAGAACCTCAAGCAGGCTCTCATTGCTTATGCTGCCGACAACACCAAGTGGGACGGCGTCAAGAACGCCTTCGTCGATGGCTGGAAGACCGAGAAGGCTGCTTCCGAGTAAGCAGTTGCTGCCCAAGCTATCTGATTAGCGACAGGGGGCGGGCAGACGTAGGTTTGCCCGCCCCCTGCATATTGAAAGGACCCTTCTATGGGCAAAGCACTCAAGCGCTGGTGGCCGCTCTTTATGCTGCCCACGTGCCTGGCGTTTATGATCGGGTTCGTGATCCCTTTTATCCAGGGCTTCTATCTCTCGTTCTGCCAGTTTATTACCATTAACAACGCGCACTTTGTCGGTATCGCGAACTACGTGCGCGCGCTGTCCGATCCGCAGTTTGCCACGTCGTTCTTCTTTACCGTGGCGTTTGCCTTCCTGTCGACGGTGCTCATCAACGTGATCGCCCTGGCAATTGCGCAGGCGCTCACCCGCAAGGCGCTCAAAGGCACCAACATCTTCCGTACGATCTTCTTTATGCCTAACCTGATCGGCGGCATCGTGCTGGGCTACATCTGGCAGATCTTGATCAACTGCCTGCTCTCCAACATCGGCGCCCAGCTCATCGCCCTTAACTCTGCTGCTGGCTTCTGGGGCCTTATCATCCTGACCCTGTGGCAGCAGGTCGGCTACATGATGATCATCTACATCGCCGGTCTGCAGTCCATTCCGTCCGACTACATCGAGGCCGCCAAGGTTGACGGTGCCACGGCATGGCAGACGTTCTGGAAGGTTAAGATCCCCAATCTGATGCCGACGATTACCATCTGCCTGTTCCTGTCCATCACCAACGGCTTTAAGCTGTTCGACCAGAACCTCGCCCTTACCGGCGGCGCCCCTGCGCACTCCACCGAGATGCTCGCCCTGAACATCTACAACACGTTCTATTCGCGTGCCGGTATCGCATGGCAGGGCATCGGTCAGGCCAAGGCGGTTATCTTCTGCATCCTGGTCGTAGCCATCTCCATGATTCAGCTTAAGGCCACGAGGTCCAAGGAGGTGCAGCAGTAATGAAACGCGATAAGGTTATCAACCGCGCGCTCTCGATTTTCTTTACGATCCTGTCGCTCGCGTGGATCTACCCCGTGTTCATGATTGCGCTCAATTCCTTTAAAAAGGGAACTGCAATCAGCACCACCACGGCATTCGATTTGCTCACGCCCGAGACGTTCAACGGTCTCGCAAACTACGTGCACGCTCTTAACGAGCAAGGCTTTGCCTCGGCGTTTATGTACTCGCTCATCATCACGGTCACGTCGGTCGTGCTGATCTTGGTGTGCTGCTCCATGTGCGCTTGGTACGTGGTTCGCGTCAACAGCAAGATCTCGAACTTCTTCTATTACCTGTTCGTGTTCTCGATGGTCGTACCGTTCCAGATGCTCATGTTCACGCTGTCCAATTTGGCGGACCGCATTGGCTTTAACACGCCGTTCAACATCTGCTTTATCTATCTGGGCTTTGGCGCGGGCCTGGCGGTCTTTATGTTCGCCGGCTTTGTAAAGAACATCCCGCTCGAGATCGAAGAGGCGGCCATGATTGATGGCTGCAACCCGGTCCAGGTGTTCTTTAAAATCGTCCTTCCCATCATGAAGCCCACCTATCTTTCGGTCGGCATTCTCGAGACCATGTGGGTCTGGAACGACTACCTGCTGCCCTACCTCACCCTCGACTCCACCAAGTACAAGACCATTCCTATCTTGATCCAGTACTTCCGCGGCGGCTATGGCCACGTCGAGCTCGGCCCCATGATGGCCTGCATCATGATGGTCGTTATCCCCATCGTCATCATGTACATCCTCTGCCAGAAGTACATCATCGACGGCGTGGTGGCAGGTGCCGTCAAGGGCTGATGCCGTAACTGTTTTGCAAGTTTCTGCGGCGCCCCTCAGCGCGGCGCCGCACATCGAAAGGTAAAGACATGGCCGAGATCGTTCTCAAACATGTTCAGAAGGTGTATCCCAACACCGAGTCCAAAAAGAAGGGCTTCTTTGGCAAAAAGAAGAAGACCGAGGAGAAGAAGCATAACCTTAAGGTTACCGAGGATGGCGTGCTCGCTGTAGAGGACTTCAACCTCACCGTTCACGACCAGGAGTTCGTCGTTCTCGTTGGTCCCTCTGGCTGCGGTAAGTCCACGACGATGCGCATGGTTGCCGGCCTGGAGGACATTACCTCGGGCGATGTGCTCATCGACGGCAAGCGCGTCAACGACGTGGCGCCCAAGGACCGCGACATCGCCATGGTGTTCCAGAGCTACGCTCTGTACCCCAACATGACGGTGTACGAGAACATGGCGTTTACGCTTGAGCTCAAGAAGGTCCCCAAAGACGAGATCGACCGCAAGGTTCGCTCCGCTGCCGAGATCTTGGGTATCACCGAGTACCTCGACCGCAAGCCTAAGGCGCTCTCGGGCGGCCAGCGCCAGCGCGTCGCCATCGGCCGCGCCATCGTGCGTGACCCCAAGGTCTTCCTGATGGACGAGCCGCTGTCCAACCTGGATGCCAAGCTTCGTAACCAGATGCGTGCCGAGCTCATCAAGCTGCGCCACGAGATCAAGGGTACGTTCATCTATGTTACTCACGACCAGACCGAAGCCATGACCCTCGGCGACCGTATCGTGGTCATGAAGGACGGCGTTGTCCAGCAGATCGCCACGCCGCAGGAGGTCTTCAACCATCCCGCGAACATCTTCGTCGCCGGCTTCATCGGCGTGCCGCAGATGAACTTCTTCGATGCCCAGCTGGTGCGCTCGGGCGACGGCTTTACCGTCAAGACCGACGACATGAATGTCGCGCTGGCCCCCGAGACCTGCGCTCAGCTCGCCCTTAATTGGGGCGGCGGCGACGTGAAGGAGATCACGGCCGGCGTACGTCCCGAGCAGATTCTGCTTGCCGACAAGGGCGAGGAGGGTGCGCTCCAGGGCACCGTCGAGGTGACCGAGCTCATGGGTTCGACCGAGCACGTCCACGTGACCGCTCCCGATGGTCAGTTCGTCCTGATCATTCCCGTTGTCGACCTCGAGGCCAAGGGTGCGCTCAAGGCGGGCGACCCCATTTGGTTCAAGTTCGAGAAGAACGCGACCCATCTCTTCGATAAGGTGTCTGGCAAGAACCTTATCTAGGCCCGGTGCACCCAGGCCATCCCTTTGGGCGACTGCGGCTTTGCCATCCTTTTGCCGTGGTCACATATAAGGCTCCCTTCCCGTCCACTGGGCGAGAGGGGAGCCTTTCTTTGTGTTGGGGCCGTTCATCTGCCGGTTTGTCTTGATCTATAACAGGAGGAGGGCCAAATTGGGTCTAGATGTTACAGATTGAGACAGCATCGAGCTGCCTATCCTTTCATCTCGATCTGTAACACGGGAGGCTGATTTCGGCAGCTACCTGTTACAGAACGAGATTGTATTAGCCGGCTTATCCTTTTGTCTCGATCTGTAACAGTAAGGGCGGATTTCAGACGTTAGATGTTACAGATTGAGATAAACCCTAGGGAAAGGACCGGTTTGTCTTGATCTGTAACAGGTAGGGCCGTTTTGGCCGAGTAGGTGTTACAGATTGAGACGATTTTGTCGAGGCGGGCCACGGGCAACACGCGGGCAAAAAAGCGGAGCCGCGTTGCCGCGACTCCGCTTTCAAGAGGATGGGTAAAGGAAACGAAATTAGCTCAGGTGCCAAATCTCGTCGTTGTACTGGGAGATCGTGCGGTCAGACGAGAAGGTGCCGGCGTTGGCGATGTTGATCAGCGCCTTGCGCATCCAGGCATCCTGGTCCTCGTAGTCCGCCAGCACGCGCTCCTTAGTCTGGATGTACTCCTCAATGTCGAGCAGGGCCATAAACCAGTCCTTGCCCTTGATATCGTCGTGCAGGCGCTGCAGACGCTCGGCGTTGCCGGTCGCCATAAAGGCAGGGTTGGTGATAAAGTCCACCAGCAGCTTGATACCGGGCTTGCGGTAGAGTGCGCCGGCGTTATAGCTGCCGTCGGCGTAGAGCTGCTCGACCTGCTTGGATGAGGCACCAAAGGTGTAGATGTTCTCGTCGCCCACGAGCTCGGCGATTTCGACATTGGCGCCGTCGAGCGTGCACAGGGTTAAAGCACCGTTGAGCATGAACTTCATGTTGGAGGTGCCGCTCGCCTCCTTGGAGGCCAAGCTGATCTGCTCGGAGATATCGGCGGCGGGGATCACACGCTCGGCAGCAGTGACGTTGTAGTTCTCGATCATGACAACCTGCAGGTAGGGGGCCACATCGGGATCGTTTGCGATCCACTGCGACAGCGTCAGAATCAGATGGATGATGTCCTGGGCGATGGTGTAGGCAGGCGCTGCCTTGCCGCCAAAGATGATGGTGACGGGATGCTTAGGTCTGTTGCCGTTCTTGATGTCGAGATACTTCCAGATGATGTAGAGCGCGAGCATCTGCTGGCGTTTGTACTCGTGGATGCGCTTGACCTGGACGTCGATGATGGCGTTGGAGGGAATGGTTACGCCCTGCTCGAGTGCCATGAACTGGCGCATGATGCTTTTGGCCTCGACCTTGGTGGCGGCCAAGCGCTCAAGAACATCCTTGTCGTCGGCGAAGTCGGCGAGCTTGCTCAAGTTGCCGGTGCTACGCCAATCGGTGCCGATCACGTCGTCGAGCAGGCTGGCGAGCGCGGGATTGGCGCCATGGATCCAGCGGCGGAAGGTGATGCCGTTGGTCTTATTGGAGAACTTCTCGGGATAGATTTCGTAGAACGGATGAAGCTCGGTGTCCTCCAGGATCTTGGTGTGGAGTGCGGCGACGCCATTGATGGAGAAGCCAAAGTGGATGTCCATGTGGGCCATGTGGACGGTCTCATACTCGTCGATGATGGCAACGCGCGGGTCATCGTGCTCGGCCTTGGCAATCTCGTCGAGTTTGACGATGATGTCGGCGATGGCGGGGGAGACCTTCTGCAGGCTGGCGAGCGGCCACTTCTCGAGCGCCTCGGCAAGGATCGTGTGGTTGGTGTAGGCGACCATGGAGCGCACGATGGCAACGGCCTCGTCAAACTCAATGTCGTGCTCGGTGGTGAGCAGGCGAATGAGCTCGGGGATGACCATGGTGGGGTGCGTGTCGTTAATTTGGACCACGGCGTAGTCGGCCAGATCGTGCAGATTGCTGCCGCGCTCGATGGCCTCGTCGATCAGGAGCTGGGCGGCGTTGCTCACCATAAAGTATTCCTGGTAGATGCGAAGCAGACGGCCCTGCTCGTCGGAATCGTCGGGGTACAGGAACAGGGTGAGGTTCTTGGCAATCTCGGTCTTGTCGAAGTCGATGGAGCTGCCGGGGACCAGGCCGTCGTCGACGCTCGCCAGGTCAAACAGGCGCAGGCGGTTCTTGGTGGGCTGGCCGTAACCGGGCACATCGATGTTGACGAGCTTGGAAGTAACGGCAAAATCACCGAACTCGACGGTGTAGGAGCGGTCGTCATCGATCAGGATGTCCTGCTCGCCGAGCCACTCGTCGGGGACGGCCTTCTGCTGGTTGTCGACAAAGCGCTGGCGGAACAGGCCGTAATGGTAGTTGAGGCCCACGCCGTCGCCGGTAAGGCCCAGCGTGGCGATGGAATTCAAGAAGCACGCAGCCAGACGGCCCAGGCCGCCGTTGCCGAGCGAAGGCTCGATCTCGAACTCCTCAATCTTGTTGAGGTCGTGGCCGGCGGCGACGAGCTGGTCCTTAACCTCGTCATAGATGTCGAGGTCGATCATATTGTTGATGAGCAGCTTGCCGATCAAAAACTCGGCAGAGATGTAGTAGAGCTTTTTCTTGCCGTTGTTGAGCGGACAGGCGGCAGAGCGCTCCTGCACGAGCTTGACCAGCAGCTTATAAATACGACGGTCATCGAGCTGCTCGAGCGAGGTGCCAAAAGACTGCTCGGCGAGTTCCATGAGGTTAATTTGGGGCATGTTTTCTCCTGTGATGGGTTGTTTCATGTCTGCAATTCATAAGAATCCCGCGCGAGGGGATTGGGGTGGCCTCGCGCGGGTAAGCAAGCGCGTCCGCACGGTGGGGAGGGGTCGGGCGCGGTAGCTCCTATTGAGGAAGCTCGATTTCGGCTTCCGACGGGATGCGGAAGTAGGTCTCGGTCCAGTCGGTGAGTTTGTGCTCGAGCTCGCGGGTGATGGCGCCGTCGAGCATGCGCCAGGTCCAGTTGCCGCCCAGCGTGGCAGGGGTGTTGATGCGCGCCTCGTTGCCCAAGTTGAGCAGGTCCTGCATGGTGTAGATGCACGTGTCGCTCACGCTGGCTGCGATGGTTCGGTTGAGCGCGTCGGCGATGGGTTCGCCGGCCTGCTGATGGGTGTACAGGGCTGTCTGCTCGCGCTGACGCGGGGTAGCCGTTCCTTCAAACCAGCCGCGTGCCGTCTCGTTGTCGTGAGTGCCCACGTAGGCGACGGTGTTGGCAATGTAGTTGTGCGGCAGGTAGTACGAGTTGGTGCCCTCAAAGGCAAACTGCAGGATCTTCATGCCGGGGAAGCCCGAGTTGTCGCGCATGTCGATGACGCCGGGGGTGAGGAAGCCCAGGTCCTCGGCGATGATGGGCAGCGTGCCGAGCTTTTCCTCGAGTGTCTTGAAGAGCTTGAGGCCGGGACCCTGCGTCCACGAACCGTAGGACGAATCAGGCGAGGAGAACGGCACCTCCCAATAGGCCTCGAAGCCGCGGAAGTGATCCAGGCGGATGACGTCGTACATGTCGAGGGCGGCGCGAATGCGGCCCTCCCACCAGGAGAAGCCGTCGGCCTCCATGGCGTCCCAGTCGTAGATGGGGTTGCCCCAGTACTGGCCGGTAGCCGAGAACTGGTCGGGCGTCGTGCCGGCGACGCTCACGGGATTGCCGGCGGCGTCGATCTTAAAGAGCTCAGGTGTCGCCCACATCTCGACGGAGTCACGCGAGACATAGATGGGCAGGTCGCCGATGATGAGAATGTCGCGCTCGTTGGCATAGGCCTTGAGGCGGCTCCACTGGCGATCGAAGAAGTACTGCGTCATCTGGTGGTAGAGCATACGCGCCGGATGGTCGGCGCAGACCTTGGCGGAAGCCTCGCCGCGGGTGCGGAGCTCCGCGGGCCACTCCCAAAACGCCTTGAGACCGCACTCCTCTTTGACGGTCATGAACTCACAGTAGGGGATGAGCCAGTCCTCGTTGGCCTGGATAAAGTCATCGAAATCGGCCGGCTTGTCGGCAGCAAAGCGCTCGGCGGCGCGGTCGAGAATCTGACGGCGGCCGCCAAAGATAGCACCGTAGTCGACATTGCTGGGGTCGGATCCCAGATACACGCCATCGATATCGCGCTGCTCCAGATACCCTGCCTCGATAAGCTCGGCAAAGTCGATAAAGTTGGGGTTGCCTGCGCGGGCCGAGAACGACTGATAAGGCGAATCGCCATAGCTGGTCGTCGTAAGGGGCAGAATCTGCCAGTAATGTTGTTTGCACGAGGCGAGAAAATCGACGAAGTCGTAGGCATTCCAGCCAAAGCCGCCGATTCCGTATGGTCCGGGCAGAGATGAGACGGGCATGAGGACGCCGCTTGCACGCTCCATGAATGCGCTCACCAACCTTCTTGTTGTGGGGTCGGCCTGCCGATGGGTGTGCAGTCCGCCTCCGATGTTCTGATCCGATACGCCTATTGTAAAACATGTTGTTTAAACATGTACAGGCAAGATAAAAAAGTTGGTCGATTTTCGGCGAATGGCTATATGCCATGAAAAAAGCCCCGACCTCACAACGTGAGATCGGGGCAAGAACGGTATGTAGGTTTTTGCTACTCGGCGTCGGCGAAGCCGTTGGGGTTGTGGCTCTGCCAGTTCCAGCTATCGCGGCACATGTCCGCGATGTCGTACTGGGCCTTCCAGCCCATCATGCGCTCGGCCTTGGAGGCATCGCACCAGTTGGCAGCGATGTCGCCGGCGCGGCGCTCGCGGATCACGTAGGGCAGCTCCTTGCCACAAGCCTTGGAGAAGGCAGCGACGACCTCGAGTACCGAGGTGCCGGTGCCGGTGCCCAGGTTAAAGATCTCGACGCCGGTCTTGCCGTTCATCCAGTTAAGGGCGGCAACGTGACCAGAGGCCAGATCGCACACGTGGATGTAGTCGCGCACGCCGGTGCCGTCGGGGGTGGGGTAGTCGTTGCCAAAGACCTGAACGGCCTCGAGCTTGCCCACGGCGACCTGGGCGACATAGGGCACCAGGTTGTTGGGGACGCCCTTGGGGTCCTCGCCGATCAGGCCCGACGGATGAGCGCCGATGGGGTTGAAGTAACGGAGCAGCACGACGTCCCACTCGGGGTCGGCGGTGTGGACGTCCATAAGGATCTGCTCGATCATCCACTTGGTCCAGCCATAGGGGTTGGTTGCGGGCTTCTTGGGGTCTTCCTCGGTGACGGGCGGGTTGTCCGGGTCGCCGTAGACGGTCGAGGAGCTCGAGAAGATGATGGACTTGCAGCCATGGTTGCGCATGACGTCGATGAGCACCAGGGTGTTCTCGATGTTGTTGTGGTAGTACTCAACGGGCTTGCTCACCGACTCGCCGACGGCCTTAAAGCCGGCAAAGTGGATGACACGGTCGATCTGATGGGTATCGAAGATCTTGTTCATCGCATCGCGGTCGAGCACGTTGGCCTCGTAGAAGGTGAGGTTCTTGGCGGCCTCGTCGCCCACGATGGTCTTGACGCGGTCGACGGCGACGGCGCTGGAGTTGGAGAGATCATCGACGATGACGACCTGGTAGCCACCCTCGAGCAGCTGAACGACGGTGTGCGAGCCGATAAAGCCGGCGCCACCGGTAACGAGGACGCAGGTGTCTTTGGGGTCGAGTGCTTTGGACATGTAGTCTCCTATCGAATCAGGAACACTTCTAGAGGGGAGTATAGCGCAGGCGGGGACGCCCAAATGGTGCACTGTAGGAAAAGCAGAGGATTATGTTAACGTACTCATATAAGAGCTTGCTCAATTGTTACCTCAAATTTGACAATTGCTTACGAGCCGCCGACCTTGTAGTTTCCTGCCGTTCGTGGAAATCGTTGGGACGCGCCATATGTACGCTAATATGTATGAGTTGAGCGACATATAAATAAGCATGTAACGGAGTACATATGTCACCAAACAGCGATTCCATCCTTTCCCAGGAGCTCTCGCGCCGCACTGCCCTTAAGGCCCTGTTCGGCGCCGCTTCTGCGGCAGTTCTTTTTGGCCTGCCCACTCGCGCCCATGCGGCGGAGGCTTCCAAAGAAACCACCGATAAATTGAATGCCGCCCAGGCCCAACTCGACGAGGTTCAGGCCCAGCTCGACAGCATCGCAAATGAGTATGCGGCGCTGGCCAACAAGAATGCCCAGACCCTCAACGACATCGAGAATGTCCAGGGCAAGATTGACGACACGCAGGCCCAGATCGATGAAAAGAAGGCCGAGCTCAAGAAGAAGCGCAACGACCTTTCCGATCGCGTGGCCGCCAGCTACAAGTCCGGCGGCACGAACATCCTGTCGCTGCTGCTGGCCTCTGGCTCGTTTGAGGAACTCGTTGCCAACGCGCATTACGTTGAGAAGATCAACAAGAGCGACCGCGATGCCATCGAGGATATCCAGACGATTCAGGCTGAGCTCGACGCACAGAAGACCGAGCTCGAATCACAAAAGGCCGACCTGGAGAAACTCAAGGACCAGCAGACTGCCCAGATGCAGGATATGCAGGCCAAGCAGCAAGAAGTCCAGACCGTGCTGAACGGTCTTTCCGACGACGTCAAGGAACTCATGGCTCAGCGCGATTCCGAGATCCTCGCTGCCGCCCAGGCTGAGGAGGCCGCTAGGAAGGCGGCTGCGGCAGCCGCGGCCTCTGCGAACACGGGCTCTTCTTCGGGTGGCTCGAGCTCGGGTGGCGGCTCGTATGCCGGCGGCACCCCGCAACAGACGGGCGGTTCGGGCAAGCAGCAGGCCGTCGTCAATGCGTGCTACTCGACGCCTTCTCCCGGCCAGGGCTGGTGTGCTGCCTGGGTTACCAACGTCTTCCGCAATGCCGGCGTGGGCTATTTTGGCGGCAACGCGTGTGACATGTTCAACGCCTGGTGCTATAGCTCCGACCGCTCGGCGCTGCAGGTGGGCATGATCGTGGCCGATTCCTCGCACAGCGGCACGGGTGCTCCGGGCCTTATCTACGGTCATGTGGGTATCTACGTTGGCGGCGGCATCGTTATGAGCAACGAGGGTGCCATTACATCGAAGTCGCTCGATTCGTTCATTAGCTTTTATGGTACTGGCTCTGGCGTGCGTTGGGGCTGGCTTGGCGGTATTGCGCTGTCGTAACGCAAGTTGGGCCGGGACTGTCCGAGAGGCATAAGGTTGCCTGCTCGGACAGTCCTGCTCGCACGGAGAGCACATTAAGTGCTCTCCGGCTCGTGCGGAACTCGCGATCAACCTTATGCCTCTCGGACAGTCCCGGCCCTCTTGGGTTCGGGGCGCGACACACCGGACTGGTTGTCTGAATTAAAGAAAGTGAAGGCCCCTTTCGGGGCCTTCTTTTTTAGAGGAATTCGCCGACTCGGTGGACTTCGGGTTCGAGGTCTACGTCGAATTGGTCTTTGACGGTTGCTTGGATGTGGCGGATGAGTTCGTCGACGTCGGCGGCGGTGGCGCGGTCGGCGTTGACGATGAAGCCGCAGTGCTTCTCGCTCACCTGCGCGCCGCCGACAGCATGGCCGCGCAGGCCGGCATCCATGATGAGCTTGCCGGCAAAGTAGCCCTCGGGGCGCTTGAAGGTGGAGCCGGCACTCGGCATGTCGAGCGGCTGCTTGTCTTCGCGGCGCTGGCGGTAGCCGTCCATGTCGGCCTTGATCATCGCGGCGTTGCCCGGTGCGAGGTTGGAGGTGGCAGAAAGAACGATAAAGCCGTCGTCGGCGATGCGGCTCTTGCGATAGCCCAGGTTGAGCTCATCGACATCGAACTCGATGATGTTGCCGCTGCCGCGGGTGCCGTCGTCGAGCATGCGAGCGGGTTTGTAGACGCGCACGGACCCCAGCACATCGGCCATGCAGGCACCGTAGGCACCGGCGTTCATGTAGCAGGCGCCGCCGACCGATCCGGGGATGCCCGAGATGGGCTCCATGCCGGTGAGACCGGCCTCGGCTGCCGCAGCGGCGACATCGGAAAGCAAGGCGCCGGCTGCCGCCGTGACGTGCGTGCCGTCGACCGTAATGTCGGAGAGTCCCTCGCCCAGCGCCACGACGACGCCACGGATGCCCTTGTCGCCGACGAGCAGGTCGGAGCCGTTGCCCACGATGGTGAGGGGCAGATCGCAGCGATAGCAGGTATCGAGCGTGGCGACGAGGCCCTGCTCGGTATCGGGCGTGACAAAGACGTCGGCCGGGCCGCCGATCTTAAACGTGGTGTGCTCGCGCATGGGCTCGCTCATCAGTACGTTGTCCTCGCCGGCAACGCCAGCAAGCGCGCACAGCAGGTCCTCGTTAAAAAAGTCGTTCTCGTGCATACGAATATCCGCCTTTTGGTGGTCGTCGTCATCAATCGATTGCAATATACCCCACCCGGACGGATTTGGTGCGCTTGCGGCGATAAAACAGCCGTCTACCGGATTGGTAAAGTGTTTATCACCGAGGTAGAGGGGTAGTCGCTATACTTTCAAGAGATTGCGCGTAAACCCGGAAGGAGCGAGATGGCCAACAAAGTCACCCTCAAGCAGATCGCCCAGGAGGTGGGGCTTTCCCCCTCGTCGGTCTCGCTTGTGCTCAATAATCGGCCCTGTCGCATCTCAGAAGAAAACCGCAAGCTCATCAAGGAGGTCGCGGCGCGCAACCACTATGTTCCCAACCAGATTGCGCGTAGCCTGGTCATGCGCGAGTCGCGCACGCTGGGCCTTATCGTCCCTAACATCGAGAGCCGCTTTTTTGCCTCGCTTGCCGGCAGCTTGGAAAAGCGCTGCCGCGAGGACGGCTATGCGCTCTTTATTACCAGCTCGGGCGGAAGTGCCGACGACGATCTTGAGCTGCTGCGTCAGCTGGTGACGCGCGGCGTCGACGGTGTCTTTTTGGTGGTGGGTGACGAGTTCTCCGACGACCGCGCCCTGCGCGAAGAAGTCAGCCACCTGCCCATCCCGGCCGTGATGGTCGATCGTGCCATTGAAGGACTCGAGTGCGACAAGGTGATGTTCGACCACGAGATGGGTGGCTACATGGCCACGCGGTATCTAATTGAGCAGGGTCATCGCCGCATCGCCTGTCTGGTTAACGCACGCCGTTCCAATACGGGTCGCAAGCGACTTGCCGGCTATGAGCGCGCGCTGCGCGAGGTTGGCCTGCCAATCGACGCGCGTTTGGAGTTTGAGAGCGAGTACTACATTCCGAGTGCCTACGAGGCCTCGGAGGCGGTGCTCGCAACTGATGCCACCGCCGTGTTCGCAAGTTCGGATAACATCGCCCTCGGCCTGCTCAAGCGCTTGCACGAGATGGGGAAGAGTATCCCGGGCGATATCTCGGTGGTGAGCTATGATAACTCGGCGGCCGACGTTCTCTTTGAGCCGGCGCTGACCGCCATTGAGCAGGATCCTGGTGTCCTTGCGGAGCATGCTTTTGGCTGCATGTCCAAGCGTCTTGCCGGTAGGGGCGGTAGGCGTGCCGAAGAGGTCGTTCTAGAACCGGCGCTTATCGTTAAGGGCAGCGTGCTCGAGCTTACCGAATATAGCTAAGCGCACTTGTTTGTTTGCATAGATTGCATGCGGAGTGCCCGCTATTTGCCGGCGGGGCTGGGGTGCCTGCTTTGTTTTGAGAAGTTCGCGAAGCCCACTTCTCAAAACAAAGCAGGCACCCCAGCCCTCGTCCGTGAACTTTTCCGCTGGGCGAGCCATAGACGCCGCGTACCGATAGGGTAAGGCGGCGGCTTGAAATTGGTGCTATATTCAGCTTGAGTTGTTTAATGCTAGTACGGGAGGCTGATATGGGGCTGTTCAAGAAGAAAAACCCGCAGGATGCCTTTGATCCCGATGTGTTTACCATCACGGATACGATTTTGGACCCGCCGCGGTTTACGTTTTTGCCGGCTATCTACCAGGATGCCACGCGTCGCAAGTGGGCCGTGCATCAGCGCGGCGGCGAGCCGAAGATTTTTGACTATGCGGACGTGTTGCAGTGCGAAGTAGCCGAGGCGGGCGATCCGGAGGCCGAGGAAGTGGCCTCAAAACAGGAATTTGCCCAGCGTATCCTGGCAAATCCTGCCAAGGCGGCGAAAATAAACGCAGCCAAGCGTAATATGTGTCTTGGTATGGGCGTTGTTGTGGCGGTTCAGACGGGAAAAGACGAGGTTTCCAAACTAGAGATTCCCGTTATGACCGATGAAGTCAAACGCGATTCAAGCCTATATAAGTCGTATCGGAATGTCGCCGAGAAGATCAAGGCCGAATTTGATGCCATGGGAGGGCTGGTCTAATTTTGGCGGCATACGTTTCTGAATGAGGAGTCTGTGCAATGGCAGGCGAATCTTATGCAATTCCCCCCAAAGATCGTGCTGTTGAGGGAATTCTATGGTATATCCAGCACCATCAGCTTGCCGGCGGCGATCGCCTGCCGGCCGAGCGCGTGCTGTGCGAAGAGATCGGCGTTTCGCGTACGGCGTTGCGCGCTGGTATCACGCGACTCATCTCGTGTGGAACGCTCGAGAGCCGTCGCGGATCGGGTACGTATGTGTGTCCTCCTAAGCCGCTGAACATCTTCCAGGAAACGTATAACTTTTCCGATGCCGTGCGGACTGCCGGCCTGCATCCCTCTTCTCGTCTGGTTTCCACCGAGACCATCGAGGCGGATAAGACGCTTGCCGACAAGCTTGGGGTGGCTATAGGCGCTCCTTTGCTCCGCATGCAGCGCGTTCGACTTATTGAGGGCGAGCCGGCGTCAATCGAGACGGCTCACGTTAACCTGTCCCTGTGCCCATCGCTTCCCGAGCACGATTTTGAGTGCGACAGCCTTTACGATGTCTTGCTCAAAGAAGGTGGCGTGCGCGTTGAGCATGGACGTGAGCATATCTCCATCTCGCGTTTGAACGCCGAAGAGGCCGAGTTGCTCCAGCAAGAAGAGGGAACGCCGGTGTTCTATGAGAGCACGATAGAATTTGATAAGGACATGCGTTTTGTGGAGCATTGCAAATCGGTGATTTTGCCCACAAAGTTCCGCTTTGCCGATAACGGCGAAAAGAACGGCATGAGGAGCGTGGCAGGTGAACAATGGCTGAAACAGTAGATGCCACCCCGGTTTATATGCGCATTCGACGCCGCATCGAGGAGCGTATCGAGCGCGGTATATATCCTACGGGTTCCATGATTCCGTCCGAAAAAGACCTCGCCGAGGAATTCGGTACGACACGCTTGACCATCCGAAGCGCTGTCGATGAGCTGGTTCGGCGTGGGCAGATTCGACGCGTCCGCGGAAAGGGCGCGTTTGTGGCACAGAAAGTGCCCGTTGCCTACGAGCGAACGGGAGGGTTTCGCGAATCGGTTCGTGCTTCGGGCGGCGAGCCGTCCGTCCGCATCCTCGCGCGTTCCAAGCGTTATGCGGGCCCATATTATGCCAACCTGTTTGGCATTGCCGAGGACGATTTACTGTATTCGATTCGGCGTTTGAACTGCGTCAACGGCGACCCCGTATCGATTGAGATGGCGTTCATTCCGTGCCTGCTGTTTCCTACAATCGAAGATATTGACGTGTCGGTCTTCAGTTTGTACGAGACCTATGAGATGTTGGGCCGAAAGCCGGTCATGGCACAGGAAAAGCTCGATATCGAAGCGCTGGGCGCGCGAGATGCCGGCCTGCTTGGACTGGAGCAAGGCGATCTTGCCTTGACGCTTGAGTGCGTGAGCTTCGATGCGAGCGGCCAGGCGATCGAGTGCGTCAAGTCGTTTAACCGCGGTGATGCGGGTGGATATACCTATACGTACTAGCTGGTTTTTTGCATAACGGGCTGAAAAGCTGACGGAATTTTGATTCGTTGAGCAGACTGCATATACAACCTTACATGGCTCAAAATCGACCGTTCGCCGATGGGGATAAATTAATCGACAAAGAGGTATCAAAAAGCCGTAACCTATAACTGTGATTGGTATCAAATACTAATGATTTGTTACGAGGTGAGACGATGAAGATGCTCGATTACGTTCAGCTTGCCCATGTGCGTATGGGAGAGAACCTCGAGCGTTCGTCTGAGCTGGTAGCGCAGCTCGTTGATATTTTCCAGTCCGGTTCTTTTGACGCGCTGCGCATCGTTGCTTCGGGTTCGTCGCGCCATGCCGCCGATTGCGCCCGCGATTACCTGCAAGATGCGCTGCAGATGCAGGTGTCCGTTGTGATGCCCGAGGCCTTCGTCGATTTTGAACACACCTATCCGCAGCATGCGCTCAACATTGCCGTTTCGCAGAGCGGCTATTCGACCAATACGATCGCGGCGCTCGATTACATGCGCGCACACGATATGGCTGCAGTTGCGCTCACGGCAAACGTCGAGGCACCCATCAAGGAACACGCTGACATCATTCTTGACTACGGCGTGGGTGTCGAGTCGGTGGATTTTGTGACGCTGGGCGTCGAGGTTCTCGTTGAGTACCTGGTGCTCTTTGGTATTTACTGTGGTCAGGCGCGCGGAACGATTGACGCCAAGGGCGTTGCCCAGCGTCTTGACGACCTGCGCGAGGCTATCCAGGCCAATGCCGTGATGTGCAAGATCGCCGAGGCATATGTCCAAGACCACATGCTCGAGCTTTCTGAGCACATGCCCGCCATGGTCGTCGGCAACGGCCCCAACTATGGCGTTGCCGAAGAAGCGGCCCTCAAGCTGAGCGAGACCATCAAGATTCCTGCCATGCATCACGAGGGCGAGGAGTTCGTCCACGGTCCCGAGATGCAGATAACCCCAGGCTACCTGGTGTTTATCGTCGACGATCCGCAGGGGTCGGAGCGTCTTGCGAATATCGCCGATGCGCTATCGAACGTTACGACAAAAACGGTGCTGCTCACGGCCCATCCCAAGGGTAGGGCTCACGAGGTTGTGGTGCCTCAGGTGGCTCCGCTGCTCAGCGCAATTCCCAATCTTGTGTTCTTCCAGACGATTGCGGCCATGGTCGCCGAGCGTCTGAAGTCATGGGACGTGCACCCGTATCTCGATGCCGTCTCCAAGCAAATGGAGGTCAAGGCAGAGGGCTACGAAGAGTCAGTCAATGCGCTTAAGGCCAAAGCGGCTGAGTGTTACGGAATGTAAGCGGGTTTTGATGCCCGTTGGCATGGGGGATGTGGAAACAACCCCAGAAAGGAGAGACAAATGAAGGAAACCGAGAAGATCGAGATCATGCATTTCGACCAGGAGGGCTATCTCGAGGACGGCAAGGCGCTCTACGAGACCGGCAAGAAGATGACCGCGCTCGCCGACAAGGTCGCCGACGAGGGCTACGACGCCGTGTTCCTGATGGGCGTCGGCGGCACCTGGGACGAGCTCATGCAGCTCGAGTACCTCATGAACAAGTTCGGCGACCGCGACCTCGAGGTCTACCTGATCCACGCCGCCGAGTGGAACGCCATGGGCCACAAGCGCATGACCGAGAAGTCCGTCGTGCTCACCGCCTCCGAGTCCGGCACCACCCCCGAGGTCCTCGAGGCCGTCAAGAAGATGAAGGACATGGGCGTGCGCGTCTACGCCATGACCAAGCCCGAGGGCCCGATCGGCCAGGCTGTGGGTGCCGAGAACTGCGTCGCCATGGCTTCTGACCATGGTTCGGGCGGCTGCGAGAAGGGCTACTACCTCGCCGACTGCTTCGGCCTGCGCCTGCTCAATCGCCGCGGCTGCTTCCCCAAGTTTGACCTGTTTATCGAGCAGACCAAGGACATCTGGAAGGACATGCTCGATATCCGCAAGCGCTTCGAGCCGCGCGCCGAGGAGCTCGCCAAGAAGTACGCCCTGGCCCCCTACACCATGTTCATCGGCTCCGGCGCCCTGTGGGGCGAGACGATCCTGTTCTCGATGTGCATCCTCGAGGAGATGCAGTGGAAGCGCACCCGCTACATCACCTCGGCCGACTTCTTCCACGGCACCCTCGAGCTCGTGGAGCCCGGCGTCCCCGTGTTCCTGTTCATGGGCGAGGACGAGAACCGCAAGCTCGACGAGCGCGTCCGCGCGTTCCTGACCCGCGGCGTGACCGGCGACACCGACATCAACATCATCGACACCGCCGAGTTCGCCATCCCGGGCCTTGACGACGAGTTCCGCGTCATCGTCTCCCCGTGGATTCTGACGGTGCTCGTGACCGACCGCCTGGCTCGCTACTACGAGACGGTCACCAAGCACAACCTCAAGTATCGTCGCTACTATCACCAGTTCGACTACTAAAGAAAACGGGTGCGGGAACGTGCCGGGCTATTGAGAGGAACACAGAATGAGACAGTACATCATCGCCAGCCATGCGCACTTCGCTACCGGCATCAAGGAGAGCGTCGAGCTGCTCTCGGGTGCTCGCGACAACGTCCACGATCTTTCGATGTTCGTCGATGACCGCATGGACGTGGCCGAGGAGGCCCAAAAACTGCTGGCGGGCATGTCTGCCGACGATGATGTCGTTGTCTGCACCGACCTCTTTGGTGGCAGCGTCAACAATGAGTTCACCAAGAT
>DXLR01000116.1:0-14515 GCA_019414625.1 Collinsella sp. | reverse complement strand
CACTGGAACACGAGCCGGAGGCAGGTAAGATTGAAGGGCCTGACCCCGGAGGAGTACCGGAATCAGGCCCTCGCGGCCTAGTCGCTATTTAGGGCGTCCAAGATTTGGGGCGCAGTTCAGATAGCGGCAGGGCTTTTGGAAGGGGACTTGGTTGTGAGGGTTCGTTAGGCGAGCTTGGCCTCGAGCTCAGCGATGCGCTTGTAGGCATCGATGGTAAAGCGGGTCTGCTTCTCCAAGATCATGGTGGTCATGAGGGTGTCCTGAGCGTGGGCCATGATGAAGGTCATCTCCATCTCGCCGCCGCCGGCCTCCTGCGAAAGCAGCTTGGTCTGCGTGTCGTGGGCGCCGATGAGTGCATCGCTCGCATCCTTGTGCAGCTGTTCGGCCTTCTCAAAATCACCCTCGCGAGCAGCATCGAGCGCTGCAAGCAGATCAGTCTGGGCGTCACCCGCGTATGCGACGATCTCGAATCCAACCATCGAGATTTCTTCTTTGGTTGCCATATTGCGTTCCTTTCACATATGAACCAATGGAGAGCATCGCGTCCGGGCATACGCGCTGCGTTGTGTATGACAGAAACATTAACATTCAAACAAAACAGAACAATGCAAAACGCAATTTCGAGCTATGAACGGTCGATTTTCGCCCGTGAACGGTTTTTAAACCAATGCGAACAATATCGAACACAATTAGTGGCAACCCAAACAGGTCCACACCCTAGCGTACATCGCGCACCGTATCACCCTCTACGAGCATGCCGGGGATCAGCATGTGCTCCACGCCAGACGCAACCCCCTCGGCGCCGGCAATCTTGTCGACAGCCCACATGCCGACGCGCTTGTTGTCAAAGTGCACCGTGGTCAGGCGACGGTCGGGCACGATGTCGCCCAGGCTGTCATCAACACCCGCCACGCTCACGTCCTCGGGCACGCGCTTTCCGCGCGATTCGAGCCCGCGAATGCAGCCGTAGGCCATGGCGTCGTTGGAAGCATAAATGGCCGTACAGGTCGGATCGTCCGCCAGAGCCTGACCGGCGGCATATCCGCTCTGTGCCGTCCAATCGCCACGGACGAGTCGCGGCGGCTCAATACCATGCGCACGCAATGTCTCGCGCCAGCCCTCCTCGCGCTGCATGCCCGAAAGCGAGCGCTCGGGACACGAGATAAAGTGCACGGTCTTGTGCCCCTGCCCCAGCAAGTACTCGACAACCTGGCGCGAGCAATCGAACTGATCGTTATCAACCGTCGAGCACAGCGGGTGCTCCAGCATGGTAACGAGCACCGTCTGCATACCGGGCAGTGGCTCGAAGGAGCCAAAGTCCGCCGGCATGCGGTTCATGATCACGACCATGCCGTCCACCGGCAGTGCGCTCATGCGCGACGATGCGCTCTCGAGGGTATAGGGATGTCCATCTACTTTAGTAAGGGTGATGGCATAGCCGTGCTTGTCGGCGGCGGCGGCAAAGCCCTCCATGCGGTCGAGATTGCCGGTACCGGTAATGTTGAACATGGCGACGCCGACGGTCTTGAACTTGCCGCGACGCAGCGAACGGCCGGCAAAGTTTGGACGATACCCCAGCTCGCGCATGGCGGCACGCACGCGCTCCTTGGTCTCGGGACGCACGCTGGGCGAATCGTGCACGGTGCGCGAGACCGTCTGCTCCGAGACGCCCGCGAGACGCGCCACGTCCTTAACGGAAACCGATTTTTTAACAGCGGCCATAGGTCGATCTTTCTATGTCAACGATGCCATCGCGGACATCCCAACAGACAAAATGAACGCCTCCAAGTATATCCAACGCCTCCCCGCAATACGCTTACCACCCAAAACCTACCGTTCACCGACAATCCCGCTTCCCCGGACGGCTTTTGTCGTTCAAATGTTAACGTTGCCATTGCGCAAACACAGGGCCACCGGGCGGCTCAAACGTTCACGCGTAAGGAATCGATGGTTCGCAGGCACAGGAACCACCGGTTCGCGTCTTTTTTTGTGTCGCAAAATGGCAACGTCAACATTTTGGCAACCGAACGCCAAAAGCTACCATCGTTGCTAACCCACCGACTCTTAGGAGCATTGCATGGAGCAACTCATCGCCATCATCGAAAAGGGCCAGCCCTTTTTCAACGCGATCGCCCGCAACAAGTACCTCAAGGCGATCCGCGACGGCTTTATCTCCGTCATCCCCATCATCATCTTCTCGTCCATCTTCTGCCTGGTAGCCTCGGTCCCCAACATCTGGGGTTTCTACTGGCCCGATGACATCAACAACGCCCTGTGGAAGTGCTACAACTACTCCATGGGCATTCTGGCCATCGCCTGCGCCGCCACCACGGCCAAGCACTTCGCCGACGCCCAGAACCGCGATCTACCCAAGAACAACCAGATCAACTTCATCTCGTGCATGTGCGCAGCCATCATCGGCTTCTTGCTCCTTTCGAGCGACACGATCGCCACGGATGCTGCCAGCGGCTTCAACACCACCTACCTTGGTTCCAAAGGCCTGTTGACCGCCTTTATCGCTGCGTTTGTGACCGGCATCATCTACAAGTTCTTCATCAAGCGCAACATCACCGTCAAGATGCCCGAGCAGGTTCCGCCCAACATCTCGCAGACCTTTAAGGACATCATCCCCTTCTCCGTCTGCATCACCGTCTTTTGGGTCTTTGACATCGTCTTCCGCGCTGCCTTTGGCTTCTGCTTTGCCCAGGGCGTCATCCAGGTGTTCCAGCCCCTGTTCACCGCCGCCGACGGCTACATCGGCCTCGCTGTGATCTACGGTGCCATGAGCCTCTTCTGGTTCGTCGGCGTCCACGGCCCCTCGATCGTCGAGCCCGCCATCGCCGCCGCTCTCGTTGCCAACATGACCGACAACCTGGCTGCATTCCAGGCCGGCGAGCACGCCACCGCCGTCCTGACGCAGGGCGCCCAGTACTTCGTCGTCTGCATGGGCGGCACCGGCGCCACGCTCGTCCTGGTCTTTATGTTCTGCTTCTTGGCCAAGTCCCAGGAAATGCGCGCCGTCGGTAAGGCCGCCATCGTCCCCGTGTGCTTTGCCGTCAACGAGCCGCTGCTGTTCGCCGCGCCCATCGTGCTCAACCCCGTCTTCTTTGTCCCGTTTGTCTTTGCCCCGATCGCCAACATCTGGATCCTCAAGGTCTTTATCGACTTCCTGGGCATGAACGGCTTTATGTACACCCTGCCTTGGACCCTCCCCGGCCCCATCGGCACCATCATGGGCCTGGGCTTCCAACCGCTTGCCTTTGTGATGCTCGCCATCATCCTGGTCGTCGACTTTGCCCTGTACTACCCGTTCTTCCGTGCCTATGACGCCCAGAAGTGCGCCGAGGAGGCCGAGATCTCCCAGGAGGAGCTCGCCGCCAAGAACGCCGAGAAGGCCTCCAAACTCAACGACGCCTTCCAGGGTAAGGCCGACGCCAAGAGTGTTGCCGCCGGCGCCGCTGCCGAGGTCGTAAAGACCGACGCCGCCCCCGCTGCTGCCGCCACCGAAGCTACGGCCGCCAGCGACCTCAACGGCAAGCGTGTACTCGTGCTCTGCCAGGGCGGCGGCACCTCGGGCCTGCTCGCCAACGCGCTGGCCAAGGCCGCCAAGGAGCGCAGCATCGATCTTGAGACCGCTGCCGATGCCTATGGCAACCACGTGGACATGCTTCCCGACTTTGACCTGGTCGTCCTGGCTCCGCAGGCCGCCAGCTACCTGGCCGACCTGCAGAAGGACTGCGAGCGCGTGGGCAACAAGTGCGTCGCCTGCCGCGGTAAGCAGTACATCGAGCTCTCCCAGAACGGCGATAAGTCTCTCGCCTTTGTGAGCGAGCAGCTGTCGAAGTAAGTAACGCTTAGGGCCAGCCGACCATCCAAGGCCGGCTGGCCCTTCGATTTAGACGATTGGATATTTCATCATGTCCGTTAACCCTGCTAGCGTCACCAACCCGCCCGCGCAGTTTCCCGAGGACTTTGTCTTTGGCGGCGCCACCGCTGCCTACCAGGTAGAGGGCGAGACCCGCACCCACGGTAAGGGCAAGGTCGCCTGGGACGACTTCTTGGAGGCCCAGGGCCGCTTCTCTCCCGATCCCGCCTCCGACTTCTACAACCAGTACCCCGTCGATCTGGAGCTGTGCGAGGAGTTCGGCATCAACGGCATCCGCCTCTCCATCGCCTGGAGCCGCATCTTCCCCGAGGGCACCGGCAAGGTGAACCCCGAGGGCGTGCAGTTCTACCACGATCTCTTTGCCGAGTGCCACAAGCACCACGTTGAGCCGTTTGTCACGCTGCATCACTTCGACACGCCGCTGCCCCTCTTTGAGAAGGGCGACTTCCTCAATCGCGAGACCATCGACGCCTTTGTGGACTTTGCCACCTTCTGCTTTAAGGAGTATGCCGATCAGGTGACCTATTGGTTCACCTTTAACGAGATCTGGGCCGATGCCTCCAACACCTACATCGAGGGCACTTTCCCCGGTGGCGTCAAGGCGCATCTGGCCGAGGCTTTCCAGTGCGAGCACAACATGATGCTCGCCCACGCCAAGGCGGTGCTGGCCTTCCACAACGGTGGTTTTAAGGGCAAGATCGGCGTCATTCAGTCGCTGGAGTTTAAGTACCCGCTCAACGAGAACGACCCCGCCGACATCAAGGCCGCCAACAACGAGCACGTGCTGCAAAACCAGTTCTTGCTCGACGCCACCTTCCGCGGCGACTATGCCCCCGACACCCTCGAGTGCGCCAACCGCCTGGCCGCAGTCTCCGGCGGTACCATCGAGATCCGCGAGGAGGATCTCGAGATCATGCGCGAGGCAGCGCTCTACAACGACTACCTGGGCGTCAACAACTACCAGTGCCGTTTCCTCAAGGCCTACGACGGCGAGAACGACCTGCACCACAACGGTACGGGCGAGAAGGGCACCGGTCGCTGGCGCGTCAAGGGCATTGGCGAGCATGTGAACAAGCCCGGCATCCCCACCACCGACTGGGACTGGATCATCTATCCCGAGGGTCTGTTCGATCTGCTCGTCTACATTAAGCAGCGCTACCCCAACTACAAGCAGATCTTCATCACCGAGAACGGCATGGGCTACAAGGACCCCTACAAGGACGGTTTTGTGGATGACCAGCCGCGCATCGACTACATCGAGCAGCACCTGCGTTGGCTGCTCAAGGCCATGGAGGTGGGCGTCAACGTGGGCGGCTACTTCCTGTGGAGCCTGCAGGACCAGTTCTCCTGGACAAATGGCTATAACAAGCGTTACGGCTTCTTCTACGTTGACTTTGAAACCCAGAAGCGCACGCCCAAGGCAAGCGCCTACTGGTACAAGCACGTGGCGCAGACCCGTCGTCTGGACTAAAGACTAGCGGGGTTGCCTGCCCACATAACCTGTCCCCATTTCTCAGCCGGGGGCGGCACGTCACACGGCGCGCCGCCCCCGGTCTTTTTGTTTTTGAGCGAGTCAGAATCCGTTTGTCTCGATCTGTAACATCCAGCCGAGTTTTTCGGTACTAACTGTTACAGATTGAGATGAACGCGCGGGCCAGTTCCCTCAATCTAAATCTGTAACATCTAGCGGGCTATTTCGCCTCCACCTGTTACAGATCGAGACAAACGGAATAAGCCGAGCCGAAAGATCTCGATCTGTAACATCTAGCAGGGATTATCGGTCCTAACTGTTACAGATTAAGATGAACGAGCCGAGCACGTCTACACCCGCAGGTCCTTTACGCTGGAACGCTCGACCAGCACGCCCGAGACGAGCGTACGGCTTCTGGAGCTCGGGGCTTCCAGACCGGCGACGACTTCGTTAAGCGCACGGACGCCCAGCTCGCGGTGGCGAAACTTCACCGACGTCAGAATCGAGTTGGGAATCGTCTTGTAGAGCTCATCGTCGAAGCCGATCACGGACACGTCGTCGGGCACACTGAGCCCTTTGTCACGTAGAGCCATCATCACGCCGTTTGCCATGCAGTCGTTAGCAGCGAGGACCGCCGTACAATCGGGTTTATCGGCAAGCACAAGGCCCGCAGCATAGCCACTATCCGCATTCCAATCGCCTTGCAGAGGCTCGGGCGGCTCAATGCCACGCGTCTCGAGTGCCGCACGCCAACCTTTCATACGGCACTGACTCGACAGCGACTCTTTCTTACCAGAGACGAAGTACACGTTCTTGTGTCCGCGATTTAAGAAGTACTCGCATGCCATGCGCGCGCCGCCCTCTTGGTCGTCACTGACGGTAGAGCAGGTAGGATGTTCCATCGACGTGATAATCACCGTCTTGAGGTCTTTCGGCGCCTCAAAGGTATCAAAGTCATCGACCATCTGGCGCAGGTTAAAAATCATGCCGTCGACGGGAAGCTGCGACATCCTACGTGCCGCTTCGGCAAGGGTCATCTTCTCCCCCGCCCGCTTTTTAATCATCGTGAGCGCAAAGCCTCGCTCTGCGGCGGCATCCGCGATACCGTCAATCATGTCCACGTTGCCGCCCGACAAGTGGAACAGCACCACGCCGATGCACCCGTAACGGCCCAACTTGAGTGAACGCGCGGCAAAGTTGGTCCGAAACCCAAGCGCCTCCATGGCCGCATGGACCTTATCGCGCGTCCTCTCGCGCACGCTATCGGGCTCATTGATCACACGAGACACCGTCTTGAGGGAAACACCCGCGGCAACCGCCACATCGTTCATCGAGACGCTTTTCTTGTCCATCGTTGCCACTGCTTCTCCAGTCGGTTCCCTATCGATCGTTCCTTGCGTTCTAGCATACACTACCTGCTCGGTTTTCAAATTTGCCGTTTACCGGACAATACCAACCGTTCACCCGTAAATCCTTGTTGCTCTTCCAAAAATGTCTTACGTTGTCATTAACGAAATGACAACGTTGTCATTTCGCAATGCCTTCCTTAAGCAGGAAGGTTTCCGGGCAGTCCTGACCATCCATCGACGACAAGTTCCATCCGTACGCATAGCGCACCAAGCAGCAAAGGAGCTCCATGGACGCCATCGTAAAGATGCTCGAAAAGCATCAACCGTTCTTTGAGAAAATCTCGAGGAACATCTACCTCCAGGCCATTAAGGACGGATTCCTTGGGTGCATGCCCATCGTCCTCACCTCTTCGATCTTCCTACTGATTGCCACCCTTCCTGGCGTAGTTGGCATCACGCTGCCCCAGCCGCTCATCGACTGGTGCAACAAGCTGTACAACTTCACCATGGGCGTCATGGGCATCATGGTTGCCGGCACCACTGCCAAGAACTTTACGGCTTCCATGAACCGTCGCATGCCCGCCGGCAAAGTGCTCAACGACGGCTCCACCATGGTTGCCGCCCAGTGCAGCATGCTTTTGCTCGCTGTTACGCAGTTCACCACCAAGTTCAACGGCTCCGAACTTTCGGTCTTCGATTGCACCAGCATGGGTACGCGCGGTCTGTTCTCGGCCTATGTCGCCGCGTTCATTACCGTTTGGGTCTATAAGTTCTGCGTCTCGCGCGATCTGACCATTAAGCTGCCCAAGGAGGTCCCAGGCGCCATCGCTCAGAACTTCCGCGACATTATTCCCTTTGGCGGCGCCGTCATCATCTGCGGCATCATCGATGTCGTCGTGCGCAACCTCATGGGAGTTCCGTTCTCCGAGCTGCTTATCAAACTGCTCTCCCCGCTCTTTACCGCTGCAGAAACCTATCCTGGCCTTATCCTTATCCAGGCAGCCACCGCGTTCTTCTGGTTCATCGGCGTCCACGGCCCCTCGATCGTCCAGCCGGGCATCGACCCCATCCGTCTTGCCAATCAGGCCGAGAACCTGCAGGTTCTGCTGGCCGGTGGTCACCCCGCCCACTCCCTCACCTTTAACATGTCGCTCGTGGGTGAGTTCGGCGGCACCGGCGCCACGTTCATCGTGCCGCTTCTGCTGATTCTCTTTATGAAGTCCAAGCAGCTCAAGGCCGTCGGTAAGGCCTCGATTGTTCCTGTTGCCTTCGCTGTCAACGAACCGCTGCTCTTTGGCGCGCCGATGATCCTTAACCCCTACATGCTCGTCCCCTTTGTTGCCGCCGGCTGCGTCAACGTGAGTGTTGCCAAGTTCTTTATCGATAACGTGGGCATGAACGGCTTCTCCTTCGTGGTGCCTTGGGCTACCCCTGCCCCCATCGGCATTTTCATCACCACGAACTTCCAGCTTATCGCCCTGGTATTTGTCGCGATTATCATCTTGCTGGACGCCATCATCTACCTTCCGTTCTTGAAGGCATACGATAAGCTGCTCTGCGACCAGGAGGCCGAGCGCGCCGCCGAGCTGGGTCTCGAGTCCGATGGTGCCGCCGCCATCGCCGCCAACGCCCCTGCGCCCGCTGTCGAGCAGGCTACCGCTTCCGTCGAGACGACCGCTGCCGCCGCCGACAGCAAGCCTGTCGCCGATCAGCCCGAGCCCGCTGCCGATGCATCCGCCAAGAAGGATGTCGATGGCCTGAAGGTCCTCGTCCTGTGCGCCGGCGCCGGCACCTCTGCCATGCTCGCCAACGCCATCAAGGAAGGTGCCGCACAGACCGGAGAGAACATCGCTTCCTCCGCAGGCGCCTATGGCCAGCACACTGCCATCATGGATCAGTACGACGTCATCGTGCTCGCCCCGCAGGTTCGTAGCTACTACAACGACATGAAGGCCGACACCGATCGCCTGGGCATTAAGCTGCTCGCTCCCCGCGGTAAGGAATATATCGACCTTACCCGCGACCCCGCTGGCGCCATCAAGTGGCTCCGCGAGAACCTCGACTAGTTCCTCCCTCTGTTGATGCCCGAATCCCCAGTTCGGGCACCTCTCCCTATTCCTATCCCACAGAAAGGATGACTCATGACCAACCCCATGCAGTTCCCCGACGGCTTTGTGTTTGGCGGCGCCACCGCCGCTTACCAGGTTGAGGGCGAGACCCGTACGCACGGCAAGGGCAAAGTGCCCTGGGACGATTTCCTGGCAGCTCAGGGTCGCTTCTCCCCCGATCCCGCAAGCGATTTCTACAACAAGTACCCGGTCGATATCGACTTGTGCCAGCGCTTCGGCATCAACGGTATTCGCGTCTCCATCGCTTGGAGCCGTATCTTCCCCAACGGCACCGGTGAGATTAACCCCGAGGGCGTCGCCTTCTATCACGAGCTTTTCGCCGCCTGCAACAAAGCTGGCGTTATCCCCTATGTCACGCTCGATCACTTCGATACGCCCGAGGCCTTCTACCAGGACGGCGGCGAGGGCTTCCTGACGCGCACGACCATCGACGCCTTTGTCGAGTACGCCAAGTTCTGCTTTGCCGAGTTCACCGAGGTCAAGCACTGGTTCACGTTTAACGAGATCCCCGCAACCGCCGAGGGCAGCTTTATCGTCGGCAACTGGCCGCACGGCGAGAAGTATCGCCTGGACAAGGCCTTCCAGCTCATGCACAACATGATGGTGGCCCACGCCAAGGCCGTCGTCGCCTTCCATGAGGGCGGCTTTGAGGGTGAGATCGGCATTGTCCAGAACCTGGAGCCCAAGTATCCCCTCGACCCCAACAACGCCGCCGACTGCGAGGCAGCTCGCATGGCCGACGTCATCAACAACCGCTGGGTACTCGACGCCACCTTCCGCGGCCACTATGCAGCCGACACCATGGAGGCTGCGACCAAGCTGGCCCATATCGCCGGCGGCGAGCTCGACGTCCGCGACGAGGACATCGCCGCGCTGACCGCCGCGCTCCCCTACAACGATTGCCTGGGCGTCAACACCTACAAGTGCCAGTTCCTGCGTGCCGCCGAGGGCGAAAACGACATCAACCACAATGGCACCGGCGACAAGGGCTCCTCGCGCTGGTTCCTCAAGGGCGTGGGCGAGTCATGCGTGCGCGAAGGCGTACCCACCACCGATTGGGACTGGATTATCTATCCCGAGGGTCTCTACGACCTGCTGCTCCGCATTAAGAACGATTACCCCAACTACAAGAAGATCTACATCACCGAGAACGGCATGGGCTATAAGGACGACTTTGAGGACGGCTTTATCGACGACGCCCCTCGCATCGACTACATGCGTCAGCATCTCGCATGGATTCTCAAGGCAATCGACGGCGGCGTGAACGTCGACGGTTACTTCGTGTGGTCGCTGCAGGACCAGTTCTCCTGGACCAACGGCTATAACAAGCGCTATGGCCTGTTCTACATCGACTTTGAGACCCAGAAGCGCTATCCCAAGGCGAGCGCGTACTGGTACAAGAACGTCTCGGAGACCGGCCTGCTTATGGCCTAACTTTTGCCGCATACCCCCTGTCGGCCGCATGCGAATCCCTCCACGGGATCGCATGCGGCCTTTTTTGTTTTTGGTGGGCCCGAGCAGGCCGTTTGTCTCAATCTGTAACGTTTGGCCGAGTTTTTCGGTCCCAACCGTTACTGATTGAGACAATTAGATAGTCAAATCCGCGCTTTCCAAGCAGCTATGAAGCACGGCTCTTTCCTTGTTTTCAGTATCACGAACATATTTTCGGTATCATTTAATGTTATTATGATACCGAAAATATGTTCGTGATACTGAACGGAGCAGCATGCGCCAGTTTGATTACGCCACAGTCCCAGCGGAACTCGAGGCAACTCCAATCACCAACCTTCTCCTCTCGATACGCGAGCATAAAGGCCGTCAGCTTGTTCTGGGTCAAGTCAGACCCGAGCTTCTATCGTCCCTTATGGAGGAAGCTAAGATCCAAAGCACCCAATCCTCCAACGGACTTGAAGGAATTGTTACCACCCAAAAAAGACTCAAAGCAATCATGGCGTATTCCGCCAAGCCAAGCTCCCGCGCAGAGGAAGAAATCGCTGGATACCGAGATGCGCTGTCGCTTATTCACGAGCAGCACGATTTCATTCCCGTAACGCCATCGGTCATTTTGCAGTTGCATCGTGACCTCATGGCACACACAGCAATCTCGTATGGGGGCCATTGGAAAGATAGCGATAACGAAATCATCTCCATCGACGATCAAGGCAATCGATTTGTGCGCTTTAGGCCGCCTTCGGCCCTGGCAACCCCCGGACTTATCGAAGAAGCCTGTCGGTCCCTCAATGATGCCTTATCTCGTCAAGTTTGCGACCCCCTCCTTATATCATTGCGCTTCATCTTCGATTTTGTCAGCATTCATCCCTTCAACGATGGCAATGGTAGGATGAGCCGGCTCCTTACAACGCTGCTACTCGAAAAGACTGGATACGACGTTGCGCGTTACATCAGCATCGAACGTCTCATTGAAGACAATAAAGCGCTTTACTACAACGCCCTCGCCGCAAGCTCCACTGGATGGAATGAAAATCAAAACACCGAAGTGCCCTTTATCCGTTTTATGCTCGGAACCATCCTGGCGGCCTACCGACAGCTCGAGCAGCACACCCAGATTGAATCTGGCACTCACCCCATGTCGAAGCAAGCACGTATAGCTGCTCTATTTCAGCAGAGACCCGGCGTCATCAAGAAATCCGACATCCAGTCCAACTGCCCCGATATCAGCGAGATAACCGTTAAACGAACCCTCAGTCAGCTTGTTGGTTGCAGCGCAATCGAGAAAACAGGAGCGGGTCGTTCGACGGGCTACACACTCAAAGACGTCCACGCCCTGGAATTATTCTTGCAATCCGCAATACCCGACGGCAGGTCAGAAATTACAAAAGAGTCCCCAAAGGACAAACTCCTTGAACGCATAAACCGCGCGGAAGATGAAAGCAGAGACGAACTCTACGAAGACTACGGTTCATTCTCAAGGAATATCAAAGCGAAATACGAAGTCTAGCCATACCTCAGAATGGCCTCACCCTTGTTGCCCAAAACTATTTGCGAGTCATTTTCCGCGTCATTGTAAAACGATAATCCCCGCGCCGGCAGAGGGCAGACGTATCGCCTGCAGCGTTAACTAGCAGATGACCTGCGTGTGCTCCTCGATGGCGGCGCGATCTCCGTCAGCAATACCCGGTTCGCACACCACGGCGTCTAAATTGTCCAGGCGACAGAAGGTATAGAAATCGCGCTTGCCGATTTTGCTGGAGTCGGCGATCAGATAACGCGAGTCTGCCTTGCTAAAGGCGAGCTGCTGAATACGCCCCTCGTCCATGTTGGACGTAGACACGTCACCGTCCAAGATGCCGTTGGCGCCGATAAACGCCGCATCGATGCCCAGCGCGCGCAGGGTATCCTCGGCCGTTGGTCCCACAAAAGCGGCGGTGCGGCGACGGTACATACCGCCCACGAGGCACAGCTCGCAGTCTTCGCGCGCCTCGAGCAGGTTAAACACCGAAAGCGAATTGGTCACAATGCGCAGGCGAAACGTCGGCAGCATCGAGGCCATCTGCTCAACCGTGGTGCCCGTGCCCAAAAAGATGGTCGAGCCCTCCTCGATAAGCTCCACAGCACGGCGCGCAATCTGCAGCTTTTCCTCGGCATGCTTAGTGCGCTTTTCGCTGTGCGAATACTCATGGCGCAACATAGCGTGGGGACGGCCCTGTGCACTGCGGGCTCCGCCGTGCACGCGCTCGATCTCGCCCAGGCTCGCAAGTTCTTCGAGGTCGCGGCGAATCGTCATGTCCGAAACGCCCAGCGCATCCGAAATCTCCTTGACCGAGACCGTGCCCTGCTCCTCGAGCAGCTGACGAACCTTATCCTGTCGCTCTGCCTTAATCACGATGAATCCTCGCCGTTCTTTGCGCGCATATCATTCAAACAGTAACGAACAAATTGTATCAGACTCTTACGCGTCAAAAATGAACGCCCGCACAGCTCCAATCATCACTTTTTTGAGAAAAATACCCCCTGCTTTAGTGGGGTGTAGTGATAATCTCGCCTGTTCGCGCTACAGTTTGTCCGAAATACCTCGATGTTAGGAACCAAATGATCACTTCCGAGCTTTTCGGCACCGCGCCGTGCGGTACCCCCGTTCATCGTTACACCCTCAACGGGCCCGAGATCTGCGTTCGCATTATGGACTATGGCGCCACCGTGCTGGGTATCGATGTGCCCGACATTCCCGGCAACGTGCGAGATGTGGTGCTAGGCTTCGATAAGCTCGAGGATTACTTTGACAACCCCGCCTGCTTTGGCGCAACCATCGGCCCCGTGGCAAACCGCACTGCGGGTGCCACGATCACCATCGATGGCACAGACTGGCATCTGCCCGCCAACGAAGGCGCCAATAACCTGCACAGCGATCTTGAGCACGGTCTGCATAAGCGCGTGTGGGATGTTGAGCTCGACGAGGTCCACAACGCCGTGCGCATGACCACCTCGCTTGAGGACGGCGAGCTGGGCCTGCCCGGCAACCGCACGTTTACGGCCGTGTTTACCGTTACGCGCACCGGCGCCTTCCGCATCGAGTACGGCTGCGAGAGCGACCGCGCCACCTATGTGTCGATGACCAACCACACCTACTTCAATCTTGCCGGCCACAACGCCAGCATGGACTGCGAGCATTTCTTTGTTGCCAACGCCGCCCACTACCTGCCCATCAACGAGCAGAATATCCCCACCGGCGAGATCGCTCCGGTCGAGGGCACGCCGTTTGACTTCCGCGAGCTGCGTCCCGTCGCGCCCGGCATGGAAGCCGACGACCCGCAGATCAAGCAGGCCCGCGGCTACGATCACTGCCTGTGCATCGGCGGCTATCAGTATGGCCGCAATCTGCGCCGCGCGCTGCACGTCGAGGAGATGTGGACCGGCCGCGAGCTTGACTACTACACCACTGCCCCGGGCGTGCAGCTCTACACCGGCAACTGGCTGGGCGACGAGCATGCCAAGGACGATGCCAGCTATGGCTGGGGCGCCGGCTTTGCCCTCGAGGCCGAAATGTATCCCGACACGCCGCACCATACACTGTTCCCCCAGGGCATCGTGGGCCCGGGTCATCCCTACAGCAATGTCATCGAGTACCACTTTATGAGGCACTAAGCCCACAACGCGACATATCGCACACCAGCGCCCGCCGGCACCACCGCCGACGGGCGTTTTTCTACCTAGTCATTGGGGACGTTCTTAAACGGCTAGTCGTTAGGGACAGTCTTTGCCGAATGTGGCCGCCGCATCATCGATGATGCCGTGTCCTCGCGCGCAATGGTGGCGTCCGTCCCGCTTCGACCGTCGCGTTACGGCGCGAGAACATCCAGCGGAACAACTTGGACGCCACGCTGGGTAACATAGGCTTGCGAACCAAACCCGATGATCACGACTTTCGAAACCGGCGGGTTGTTTCCGGCGGCAACCATGCGCTTCTCGACAGCAACAAGGCTGTCAGACGCCTCTTCGATTTGAGCAGAGCTGAGTTTAACTTCGACCGGAATCCACGTTCCGCCGGGAGCCGCAATGACCGCATCGACTTCTAGATCGCGAGAATCATGATAGTGATAGAGGCCCATTCCGTTTGCTCGCGCATAAACCCACAAATCATGAAGGGCCAACGATTCAAAAAGCAGTCCAAGCGTCTTGAAATCTAGCAGCAATGTCGCCGGGGTCGCTCCGAGCGCAGCGG
>DXLR01000115.1:0-11265 GCA_019414625.1 Collinsella sp. | reverse complement strand
CGGGCCGTGTTCCGCTATGCGGTTGTCAATTTGCGAAAGAAATTATGCGTCACCGTTGCGGAAAGTGCGACCCACAATAAAGCATAATTCCGTCCCACGGTTTCCCAAACAGGCCCCAAGCGGAAGCTGCATCCCACAATCCGCCTTCAAACCGGGACACACTTTCCGGTGGGCCAGACATCAGACCGCAGCCAACATTTCGGTCCCAAAGTGACCATATCTGCATCGTTTGACCCTCCAGCAACGGCACTCATCCATTCAGTTTTTCAGCGCCAGCTCGTAGCCAAGCCGCCGTCCACTCCAGATGCTCTGAATGCTTCGTAGCAGTAGAAGGCCGTACGGGCTAACCCCTGAAAACATTCCGCAGACCAGAAACGCCCCCGTTCGTAGCTCCGAAGGAGCAGAACGGGGGCGTTTCATTGGTCGAGGACGTTTTCAGGGGTTAGCCCGTACGGCCTTCGGGCGAGTGCGTCCGCTACTCAGCCATCTGAGCCTGGACGGCGGTGATGGCTACGACACCCACGATGTCGTCGGCAGAGCAGCCGCGCGAAAGGTCGTTGACCGGCTTGGCGATGCCCTGCAGGATGGGGCCGTAGGCGTCGGCGCCGGCGAAGCGCTGGACGAGCTTGTAGCCGATGTTGCCGGCCTCAAGGTCGGGGAACACCAGCACGTTGGCCTTGCCGGCAACGGAGGAGCCGGGAGCCTTGAGCTGGGCGACGGTGGGGACGATAGCGGCATCGAGCTGCAGGTCGCCATCGATGGCGAGCTCGGGAGCCTTCTCGTGGCAGAACTTTACGGCCTCCTGGACCTTCTTGGCGACCTCGCCGCCGGCGGAGCCCATGGTGGAGTAGGAGAGCATGGCCACGTGCGGCTCAAAGTTGCCCATGAAGGTGGACCAGGAGTGAGCGGAGGCGATGGCGATCTCGGAGAGCTCGTCGGAGGACGGGTTGATGTTGAGGCCGCAGTCGGCGAAGATCAGCGTGCCGTCGGTGCCGAACTGCGGGGTGTCGGTGCACATCACGAAGAAGGCCGAGACCAGCTTGGTGCCCGGGGCGGTCTTGAGGATCTGCAGCGCGGGGCGCAGGGTGTCGGCGGTGGAGTGGCAGGCGCCGGAGACCAGGCCGTCGGCATCGCCCATCTTGACCATCATGGTGCCAAAGTAGGTAGCGTCCATCACCTGGGCGCGAGCCTGCTCGATGGTGACGCCCTTCTTGGCGCGGAGCTCGGCAAACTTCTGCGCGTACTCCTCGTGCTTCTCGGCATTGCGCGGATCGATGACGGTAGCGCCGGGAACGTTGATCTCGTCGGGGTTACCCAGGATGACGATCTTTGCCAGGCCCTCCTCGATGATCTTGGTGGCTGCGACGATGGTGCGCGGATCCTCGCCCTCGGGCAGGACGATCGTCTTAAGGTCGGCCTTGGCGGCAGACTTCATACGGTTTAGGAAATCGCTCATGTTACTCCTTACAAGCGTTTCGCTAAGCTCCAGGCGCCCGGCTGTTCACGAATAAACCCGCTGCTAGCGGGTTTACCTTTCAATTATGTTCGCCGCGGTGCTTGAGCTTTCCTTGTGTGGCAAGCTCATTATAGGACGCATTAGCGCTATAATCGCTCTGATAAATATGTCTCGAAGAATGTTCGAGAAAAGCCCAGCTAACGAGCCCGTGGCTTTTGACAAGGAGTATCGATGCAGATTACCTCAGGCCTGCCTGAAGGCTTTAACGCTGGCGCATACGACATGATTGTCGTCGGTGCCGGTTATGCCGGTGCCGTTTGTGCCCGCCGTCTCGCCGAGACCATCGGCTATCGTGTTGCCGTTCTGGAGCGCCGTAGCCACATTGCGGGTAACGCCTACGACTGCGCTGATGAGGCCGGAATCCTGGTCCACGAGTATGGTCCGCACATCTACCATACCTTTAATGAGCGCGTCCACAATTTCCTGTCGCGCTTTACCAAGTGGACGGACTACCAGCACAAGGTGCTTGCCAACATCAACGGCACCCTCATGCCCGTGCCTTTTAACCACGCGAGCCTCAAGCTCGCCTTTGGCGACGAGCGCGGCGAGGAGCTGTATCAGAAGCTCGTGGAGACCTTTGGCAAGGACGTCAAGGTGCCCATCATGGAGCTGCGCAAGAAGAACGACCCGGATCTTGCCGAGGTCGCCGATTACGTCTACGAGAACGTCTTTTTGCATTACACCATGAAGCAGTGGGGCCAGACGCCCGACCAGATCGATCCCTCGATCACCGGTCGCGTTCCCGTCTTTGTGGGCGACGATGACCGCTACTTCCCGCAGGCTCCCTTCCAGGGCATGCCGCAGGACGGCTATACCGCGCTGTTCGAGCACATGCTCGACCACGATCTGATTGATGTGTTCTGCGACGTGGACGCCCGCGATCTCTTCGAGATCGACGAGACCACCGTCAAGATCGACGGCAAGGTCTATGGCGGCGAGATCGTCTACACCGGTCCGCTCGACGAGCTGTTCAACCTCGACTTGGGCGCTCTGCCGTACCGTACGCTCGACATGAAGTTCGAGACGCTCGATATGGACCAGTTCCAGCCCGTGGGCACCGTCAACTACACCACGAGCGAGGATTACACGCGTATCACCGAGTTCAAGAACATGACCGGTCAGGTCCTGCCCGGCAAGACCACCATCATGAAGGAGTACTCCAAGGCCTATACGCCCGGCTCGGGCGAGACGCCGTACTACGCCATTCTGGAGCCCGAGAACCGTGAGCTCTATGAGTGCTATCTTGAGCGCGTTCAGAACCTGACGAACTTCCACCCGGTGGGTCGCCTGGCCGAGTATCGTTACTACGATATGGATGCCGTGACCAACTCCGCCCTCGATCTTTCGGATGAGATTATCGCCTGCCATGCATAAAGTCATATCATTCGGTATTCCCTCGTATAACGCCGCCAAGGACATGGACCATTGCATCACCTCCATTCTGGAGGGGAGCAATTACGCCACCGATATCGAGATCATCATCGTCGATGACGGTTCCAAGGACGAGACGGCGGCCAAGGCCGATGAGTGGGAGACGCGTTACCCCGGAATCATCCGCGCGGTGCATCAGGAGAACGGCGGCCACGGCATTGCCGTCCTTTCGGGCTTGCGCGAGGCACAGGGCACCTACTACAAAGTTGTCGACTCGGACGACTGGCTCGATGGCGCAGCCCTGTCGACCATGCTTTCGATCCTTCGCGGTTTTGAGGAGCGCGACCAGCGCGTCGACCTCTTTATCTCGAACTATGTGTACGAGAAGGTTTACGAGGGTACGCACACCGCTATTGGCTACAAGTTTGCCCTGCCGCGGAAAAAGATCTTTACCTGGGACCAGATTGGTCATTTCCGTCTGGACCAGAATCTGCTCATGCACAGCCTGTGCTATCGCACGGATGTGCTGCGCGCGTCCAATCTGCCTATGCCGCCGCACACGTTCTATGTAGACAACATCTACGCCTACGTGCCGCTACCGCGCTGCAAGACCATGTACTACGCCGACATCGACCTCTACCGCTACTTTATCGGCCGTGAGGGCCAAAGTGTCAACGAGGCCACGATGGTCAAGCGTCTGGACCAACAGTTTCGCGTGACGCGCATCATGATGGAGTCGTTCCACCTGTACAGCGATGTCGAGTCGTCGCGTCTGCGCTCGTACATGATGGGCTATTTCACCATAATGATGGCAATCTGCTCGGTGCTCACTAAGCTTTCCGACGAGGATTGTGCCGACGAGCGCCTGAAGACGTTGTGGAGTGATTTAAAGGCCTATGACGAGCGTATGTATCGTCGTGCACGCTACGGTGTGGTCGGCTTCTTCACCAACCTGCGCGGTCGGGCTGGTGACAAAACCACACTCGGCCTATACCGTCTTGCCTCAAAGATCTTCAAATTCAACTAGCTGCTGAGTAATCGCTGCTGATGGGTTGACTGGGCCCCTTGGCCTTTAGTTTGCTACTGCGAACAGTCCTGCTCGCACGGAAAGCACATTAAGTGCTTTCCGGCTCGTGCGGAACTTGTATCAAACTAAAGGCCAAGGGGCCTCTGCTACAAGAATCGATTGTCAGGCTGCCAGAATTTGAAGATCCTAGACGCGCGGTACACAGGGGCCTGGGCTGAAAGGGATTTAGTTGAGTAGGTTGCCCGGTGGGTCTTGGTTATGTTTGTCGCGAGTTCCGCACGAGCCGAAGAGCACTTAATGTGCTCTTCGTGCGAGCCAGGACTGTAGAGCAGCAAACATAACCAAGACCCACCGGGCAACCGGACGAGTTAGTTTACTTCGCGGCGCCGGGGATGCCGTGGGAGGTTTTAGCGGTTTTGGCTCCGTTTACGATGGCAGCTTCTAGGGCCCTTACTGCGAGCATACCCAGCAGGTCTAGGGGAACGGCGGCGCTTGCCTGGGCTCCCAGTTTGCCGCTGGCAAGGGTGTAGATGGTGTCGCCGTCGTTGGTGGTGTGTGTGGGGCGGATGGCGTGCGCGTAGGCGTCTGCTGCCATTTGGGAGACCTTGGTAGCCCGCGCCTTAGTGAGCTCCATGTTGGTGACGATGCAGCTGATGGTGGTGTTGGTGCGGTCGAGCGGCATTTGCATGGAGCCGGCTGCGGCAAAGGCTGCGAGCTCCATGTCGACGATCTGGTCGCTATCGGCTGTGGCGCGCATGCCGGCGACCCACTCGCCAGTGGTCGGGTCGATGACGTTGCCGCAGGCGTTGACCGAGACCACGGCGCCCACTTTGACGGGACCGAGTGCCACGGCGGCAGCTCCAAGGCCGGCCTTCATGCAGGTGGCAGGCCCCATGAGCTTGCCTACGGTGGCGCCGGTACCGGCGCCCACGTTGCCTTGCTCGAGCGTGGCAGGGGTGTGGTCGAGCGCCTCGCGCACGGCGGCGATACCGGCCTCAATGTCGGGGCGCACGGTGGGGTCGCCAAAGGCGAGGTCGAAGATGCAGCTGGAGCACACGATAGGCACCTGCGTGGGGCCGACGGGAAGGCCGATGCCGCGGCTCTCAAGCTCGCGAGAGACGCCGCTTGCAGCCTCGAGGCCAAAGGCCGATCCACCCGAAAGGCAGACGGCGTGGACCTTGTCGACGGTGTTCTCGGGACGCAGCAGGTCGGTTTCGCGCGATGCTGGAGCACCGCCGCGAACGTCAACGCCGCCGGTGGCGCCCTCGGGTGCCACGATTACGGTGCAACCGGTGCCGGCCTCCTCGTCCGTATAGTTGCCATAGCAAAAGCCATCGACATCGCAGACGTCAATGGCCTCGAGCAGTGTATCCATGTTTAACTCCTATCGGTTTTCCGCCGCGCCTTGTGCCCGGTCGGGATCCGTACGGTACGCCAAAATTGTAGGCGCTGGGGAATACCCAGCGCCAGATGCAATTACGAGAGTTTTTGAATCGCGCGCGCGACGCGGGCGATGGGTAAGCCCACCACGTTATAGAAGTCGCCCGAAATATCGTGCACGAGCATGCGTCCGCCTGTGCCCTGAATGCCGTAGGCGCCGGCCTTGTCCATGGGCTCACCCGAGGCGACGTAGCGCTCGATCTGCTCGTCGGTGAGCTCGTAGAACGTCACGTCGGTCACATCGACAAACGACAGGCTCTCGGCGGCATGCGGAGCTGTAGCGTCGCCGGCTTTAACGATGCAGACGCCGGTCGCCACCTGGTGCGTGCGGCCCGAAAGCTCGCGGAGCATGGTGCGCGCCTCGTCCTCGTTTGCCGGCTTACCCAATATTTGGCCGTCAAAGGTGACAATAGTATCGGCCGCGACGGTCAACTCATTGGGTTCGGCATGCTCGGCCGCGACGGCAGCAGCTTTGGCACGCGCCAAGCGCTCGACGAGCGTAAGCGGAGCTTCGCCATCAAAAGGCGTTTCATCGATGTCTGCGGGAATTACGCGAATGTTATAGCCCGCCTCGCGCATCAGCTCTATGCGGCGCGGCGATTGCGAAGCCAAAATCATAGTTGGATGCCCTCGGCGACCTTCTCGACGGCCTTTTCGCCGGCGAGCGTGCGCAGCAGCTCCAAGGCAAAGGGGAGTGACTGTGCCATGCCGCTGGCAGTGATGATATTGCCGTCTTGCGTGACCTTCTCGCCGGTATAGGTGCCCTCGGGGAAGCTCTTCTCAAAGCCGGGGAAGCACGTGGCGCGGCGTCCCTCGAGTAGACCAAGCTCGCCTAGGATAAACGGGGCGGCGCAGATGGCGGCAACGTGCTTGGTCGCGGCGAAATCGCAGACTACGTTGCAGACGCGCTGGTCGGCGCGCAGGTTGGTGGCACCGGGCAGGCCGCCGGGCAGCACGACGCAGTCGTACTCGTCAAAGTCGATCTCGTCAAAGAGCACATCACAGGTCACGGGGATCTGCAGCGAGCTCACGACCTCGCGCGTGGGCATGATCGAGACGAGCGTGGCGCGCACGCCGCCGCGACGCATGACATCGACCATGGTCAGACATTCAATCGTTTCAAAGCCATCGGCGGCGAGAACGGCAACGCTGGGCATGAGAGTTCCTTTCGTAAGGCGGCATACAATTAGGCGTCTTATACCCCGAAGACATGCGCTTGCCACGCTCGATTTCCCAATGTTTAAAAAGGGACGGGGATTAAATAATCATTTGGTACAAATTGATTATTTAATCCCCGTCCCAGAAAAATCATCGGGCGTGGCCTTGGGCAAACAGTCTAGTTGCGCCTAAGGTGGACGACGGTCTCGCAGTGGAAGGTTTGTGGGAACAGGTCGACTGGCGTGATCTTTACGGGGAAGAAGGTGCCTTCTTCGACAAAGCGTTTGAGATCGCGCGCCAGGGTGGCCGGGTCGCAGCTCACGTAGGCGACATCGCGAGCACTCGTGCTGGCGATAAGGTCGATCGCCTCGGGGGCGAGGCCTGCGCGTGGCGGGTCGACCACCAAGACGTCGGCATCCTGGTCGGGGAACTCGCGCACCGCGTCTCCGCCAATGACGTCGACGTTATCAAGCTTGTTGATCTCCAGGTTACGGCGCAGGTCGCGCACGGCGGGGCCGTAGGCCTCGACGGCGGCGACAAAGTCGCAGCGGCGGGCGAGCGGCAGGGTAAAGGTGCCGGCACCACAGTACAGGTCCACGGCAAGCTCGTCTTCCTGCGGGTCGAGTGCTTCCATGACAAGCTCGATCAAAATCTCGGCACCCTTGGTGTTGACCTGGAAAAAAGACGGGGCAGACAAGCGCATCTGACCCTCGGCGATATTCTCGGTCCATGAGCCCTCTCCGGCGAGCATTTCGACCTTGGAGACACGGCGGGCCTTCTTTTCGCCCTTGCTCATCACGCGCACGATGCTCGTGGGGTGAGCGGCGTCCGCCAGCACGCGGGAGACCTGCGAGCGCGGAAAAGAGCCTGTGGGCGTCCAGAGTGCGACCTCGAGTGCCTTGGTGCGGCGTGATGCGCGAATGCCCACGCGTTCGAGCCCCAAGTCATGGCTGCCGCTTAGATAGTTGAGTGCGCCGACGACCGATTTGAGCGCCTTCGGGAAGCGCTTGTCGAACAGCGGGCACGTATCGACGGTCACGATTTTGCTGGGGTCGACACCGTGCATGCCAAGACGCACGCGACCGTTGACGACGGTCGGTTCGAGCTCGATTTTATTGCGGTAGCCCCAGTCGTCCTTGGTGTGGCAGATGGGCTGTACCAACTCATCGACCTGCTCAGGAGCGAACTTGCCGATGCGCTCGAGCGTGGAGCGCAGGTTTTGCTCCTTGGCGGCGAGCTGTGCCGTGCGTGAGAGATTGCCCCACGAGCAGCCGCCGCAGATGCCCACGAAGGGGCAGGGAGGCTGAATGCGATCGGGGCTTGGCTCCAGAATCTCGGTGGTGCGGGCACGCATGAACGACTTGCCGTCCTGTACGACCTCGGCCTCGACGGTGTCGCCTGCCACGGCGCCCTGCACAAAGACGGCCTTGCCGTTGTCGGCGTGCGCCAGCCCGTCGGCGCCGTAGGTCATCGATTCTATAGTGAGCTTCATATTCCTGCCTGTCATTCGCGTTGTTATTCGCACCATGGTAGCAGGGAAAAGCGCCCCGCATCCGAGGCTTTCCTCAAATGCGGGGCGCTTCTACAAACGACTATTTCGTCTTGCCGGTAATGAGCGTCTTTAGACCCAGGCCGATCAGGCCCAGGCCTATGCGCACGCGACCGGGGCGATGGCGCTCGATGGCCTTGGTCTTGCCGGCGGGCTTATCGCGACGGGCGCTCGTCTCGGGTGCGGGCTTGGTGACCTGCGGCTCGGGCTGAGGTGCAGGTGCAGGCTTGGGCTCAATGACGGTCGCCTGGACCTCTTGGACCTTGGGTGTGGCCGGCTGCGGCTCAGGAGCAGGGGCGGGCTTTGCCTCGGCGGCGGGCTCCGGAGTCGCAGTAGCGGCCTCGGGCGCTTTCTCCACGGCGGGCTCTGCGGCAGCCTCGGGCTCATTCACCGGGAGAGCGGCAACCGCTTCCGGTTTGGCAGCCGCCCCATGTTCAATCTCGTCCTGGATAACTTTTTCGGCCACACGTTCCTTCTCCTGTGCGCGCTGCTGCGCGGCGGCCTCGGCGTTGCGATACGCGCGCTCCAGCAGAGCTTCCTGCGAGTTGAAGGGTTTCTCGTCCTCTTTGCGCTCCATCGGAACCCAGGTGCCGTCACTCGTCAGGCTGCGTGCCTTCACGTTGTCGCGCAGCTGCATGCCCATGTACTCGTGCACCAGGGCGCGGCAGGTGGGGTCGAGCACGGGGAAGGCGATCTCCACGCGGTGCTCGGTGTTGCGCGTCATCATGTCTGCCGAGCTCAGGTAGATCATGTCCGAGTCCACGCCAAAGGCATAGACGCGCGCATGCTCCAAAAAACGTCCGACGATGGATCGCACGTGCACGTTCTCGGTCTTGCCCGGAACACCGGGCTTGAGGCACGAGATGCCGCGAATGATCATGTCCACGCGCACGCCGGCACACGATGCCTCGGCAATCTTGTCGATGACCTCGCGGTCGGTAAGCGAGTTGAGCTTAAAGAACACGCGGGCGGGCTCGCCGACAAGGGCGCGCTGAATCTCGCGGTCCAGGCCGCGCATGATGAGCGGCTTGAGGCCCACGGGCGCCACGCCCAGGAAGCGGTAGTCGCCGCGCAGGTTGCCCAGCGACAGGTTGCGGAAGAACAGGTTGGCGTCCTCGCCGATGCCGGGATGCGCGGTCATGAGCATAAAGTCGCTGTAGAGCTTGGCCGTCTTCTCGTTAAAGTTGCCGGTACCCAAAAGCGTCAGGCGGGTAAGCGCCATGCCCTCGCGATAGGTGAGCTGGCAGATCTTTGAGTGGCACTTAAAGCCCTCGGAGCCGTAGATAACGGTGCAGCCGGCCTCTTCCAGGCGCTCGGCCCATTCGATGTTGTTTTGCTCGTCAAAGCGGGCACGAAGCTCCATGAGCACCGTGACCTCTTTGCCGTTTTCGGCAGCATCGATGAGCGACTCGCACAGACGGCTCTGCTTTGCCACACGGTAGAGCGTGATGCGCAGCGAGATACACTCGGGGTCATAGGCTGCTTCGTGCACCAGGTCTAAGAACGGGTTCATTGCCTCGTAAGGGTAAAAGAGCAGCTTGTCGTGCTGCAGCACCTGCTCGCGGATGGAGCGGGCCATATCGATGGTGGGATTGGGCTGCGGCTTAAACGGCGTAAAGAGGAGCTCATTGCGCAGGTGCTCGGGAATCTTACCCTCAATGCCAAAGACGTAGCCAAGGTCAAGGGGGATATCGCAGGTAAAGACCGAGCGGCGAGAAAGCTCGAGCGCCTTGCGGATGGTCTTGAGCGTTGCCTTCTCGAGCGAGCCCGATACGGCGAGCACCACCGGCTGCAGGCGCAGGCGCTTCTTGAGGATGCGCTTCATGTGCTGGCGGTAATCCTCTTCCTCCTCGACGCCTTCGCCGTCCGGGTCGATATCGGCATTGCGGGTGACGCGGATCAGCGCGCGGTCCAGCGGCTTATAGGAGCCAAAGCAACTGTCCAGGCAGGCGAGGATGACGTCCTCGAGCAAGATGTAGGAGTAGGTGCCGGTGGGCGAGGGGATCTCGACCACGCGGTTCATCGAGGTGGGAATCTCGATAAGGCCCAGCAGGCTCTCCTCGTCGGTGACGCCGTCCAGGCCACAAGCCAGATAGAGTGCGCCGTTGCGCAGGTTGGGGAAGGGATGGCGCGGGTCAATGACCAACGGCGAGATGACCGGCGACACGTAGGCTTGGAAGTAGCGGGTTACGAAGGTGCGCTCCTCGGGCGTAAGCGAATCGATGCGGGCGCGGTGAACGCCCAGAGCGTCGAGCTTGTTCTCGATGCTCTTAAAGATGGACTCCCAACGGGTAAGGAGCCCGGGCAGCTCTGCCATGACAGCATCGACCTGTTCGGAGGCGGTCATATTGCTCTTGTTGTCGACAGGCTGTTTTTTGAGCTCTGCAAGATCGGACAGGCCGCCCACACGCACCATGAGAAACTCGTCGAGGTTAGACTCGAAAATCGACACGAACTTTAGACGCTCGAACAGCGGAACGGTCTCGTCGAAGGCTTCGTCAAGCACGCGGTTGTCAAAGCGCAGCCAGCTAAGCTCTCGGTTTTGCGTGTACGAGAAGTCGCGCGGCGGCTTGCGCAGCTTAGCGGCCTTTTGTTTCTTTTCGATTTTGCTCGGCATATGCATCTGTCCGTTCAGTCCCCGCAGGGGACGGTAGCCTAACTCTAATTCACTATTGTCTCAATTTAGTCGACCGCTGGCACGGACGTATCGCGTGAACGGTATCTTTACCTACTTCTTACGCTGACAAGCCGAAGCACTAACGTCCGGTGCTTTGAGCAAGCGATCTATATCCTCACTCAACTGGTGAGAATGTATGAATAAGAATGATAGCAAGCTGAATATAATCGAATGTAGGTCGAATCGAGGGCAAGCGTCATTTATATGCAGAAAACCGTTTTCACTATGCAATTTTGAATCATGGATAACTTTGAGTGTTCAAGCTTGATTTCCTAGAAAAATAACGTTTACCTAGGAAAATCTGCTTTACGAAACTGAAGTGCATCATGGGAAATCATATGCGATATACCGTTCATCGTACTTTGCTGACCGTTCGGGGGCGAGGTAGCATTACGAATGGAATTTGGATATAACTAGAGCTGTCAGCAAGCAGCGTCCCATATGGAGGGGCGCTGATACATTCGGCCAGTAAGGCCCGAAAGAAAGGTAGGAGGCCATGACGAAAGGTCTGCACGTGCCTTCCGAGA
>DXLR01000114.1:0-9974 GCA_019414625.1 Collinsella sp. | reverse complement strand
TACCCGGATTCGCGCCTCAGGACTCAGCGCAACGCGTTGCGCTGAGTCCTGAGGCCGTTGCAATGAAAATGAGAATCAAGGGGTACCTTTGTGGTGGTTTTCCAGTTTGCCAACGATATACGCGCCGGCAAAAAAGTCTGCTATACTCTTTCCCGCTGTCCCCATCGTCTAGCGGCCAAGGACGCCACCCTTTCAAGGTGGATATCGCGGGTTCGAATCCCGCTGGGGGCACCATTTGAATTGAAGAGCCCGTTACCCTCGCGGTAGCGGGCTTTTTGCTACCGATATGCCGGGATTCGAACCCGACAGGGTGCGGAGCTGAGGAAACGCGCAAGCGTTTTCCAGCGCAGCACACAAGGAGCGGAGCGACGCAGCGGAAGCGGGCGGCGCCAGCCGCACGCGGACATCCCGCTGGGGGCACCACAGAATCTGAGCAGCCCGTTATCAATTCGGTAGCGGGCTTTTTGCTACCGATATGCCGGGATTCGAACCCGGCAGGGTGCGAATCCCGGCATCATCGCAAGGCCTGTGGGCAAAAAATAGCAAATATGAGTACTGTTACCATTTTAGTAACAGCAATTTCATGCCTTCAGAAGACGATAAAGACGTCAGGCGTCCTACGGCGGAAGAATTGCAGACGTTTATCGGCTAAGTACTTGGACATATGTTGCGTAACACTGCATATTTTGCAAATAAATAATGCTACAGGACTTGTGACAGTACTCATATTTGACGTTTTTTGCCCACAACCCTTTATACCTAGGCAAATCGGCGGTAAAACGGGCTTCAAAGCGCCCTTCGCAAATCAAAACCACCCCTAAAAGGGGTGGTTTGCTCTTAGGGTATAACCCTTGGATTCCCGGCACGCGTCTAAAGGCGCCGGCCCTCACGGGGTTCGGGCCGCACCGCAGATTGACCCGTGGCGGGCCGGTCAAACCGGCGCTACTTGCGCCCCGGCCCCCTGTCGAAGGGGTCCTCGTACTCCTTGACGCTCAGCCGGTCGAGCGCGATGTCGGCCTTCTCCTGCTCCCGGATGTACTTCGCGATCGTGGCCTCGTTCAGGCCGACGGTGGACACGTAGTAGCCCTCGGCCCAGAACTTCCTGTTGCCGAACTTGTACTTCATGTTCGCGTGCCTGTCGAATACCATCAGCGAGCTCTTCCCCTTCAGGTAGCCCATCACGCTCGACACGCTGTACTTCGGCGGTATCGCCAGCAGCATGTGGACGTGGTCGGGCATCAGGTGCCCCTCGATGATCTCTATCCCCTTGTACTGGCAGAGCTTCCTGAAGATCTCCCCAAGGTCGGACCTTATTTGGTTGTAGATGACTTTGCGCCTATACTTCGGCGTGAACACGACGTGGTACTTGCACATCCACTTCGTGTGCGACAGGCTGTAGGCCTTCTGGGCCATACGCCACCACCGCCCTCTCGACTCGGATTCCTTGCGGCCTGAACAATCGCAAGTGTCCGGCGAGGGGGCGGCTTTGTAAAGCCGTTTGGCCCCACCCGCATAGCGGGTGATTTCTGATGCGGCGCGCTGCGCGCCCCGCACAGGCTAAAGCCTGTAACAAAAACCGGGGCCCGCATGATGCGGACCCCGGCTCAATACCGTGACGATATGTCAGTTACGTTCTACACATAGAACAGAATGTCGTCGTAGGTCGGAACCGGCCAGTAGTCGGCGGCCACGATCTCCTCCATGGCATCCACGGCGGCGCGCAGCGTATCCATAGCGGGAACGACCTCATGTGCATACACGTTGGCCTGCTCCTGGCCATCGAGAGCCTCGGCCTTCTGATGCACGGCGTCGAGCGCCTTGATGGAGTCGTTGATGGTGGTGATGCCGTTGCAGAGCTTGTTGAGCGTGTTCTGCTCGCACTGCATGGCGACCTCGGCACCGGCGGCACGAATAGTCTCAAGGCCCTTAGCGACCTTGGTGGCATAGGCGGTAATGACCGGGCGATAGGTGCGACGCGCCTCGCGAACCATCGTGGTGGCCTCGATGTTCATGAGCTTGTTGTACTTCTCGAGCTTGCAGTCGTAGCGGCACTGGGCCTCAGCCTTGGTCAGGACACCCGTCTCCTCAAAGAGCGCAATGGCCTTATCGGAAACAAAGGCGGGCAGGGCATCGGCCGTGGTCTTGTTGTTGGCAAGGCCGCGCTTCTCGGCCTCGACGGGCCACTCGTCGGAGTAGCCATCGCCGGAGAACAGGATGCGCTGGTGATCGGTCAGCACCTTCTTGCAGTACTCGAGCGCGGCGTCCTGGAACTCATCCTCGGGCGTACCCTCGAGCGCGTCGGCGAAGGACTTGAGCGACTTGGCCACGGCGGCATCGAGCACCAGGTTGGAGTCGGAGACGTTCTGCTCGGAGCCGCAGGCACGGAACTCAAACTTATTGCCGGTAAAGGCAAACGGGGAGGTGCGGTTGCGGTCGGTGTTGTCCTGCATCAGCTTGGGCAGGGTATCGGCGCCCAGGTCGAGCACGCCGCGCGTGGCATGGACGGAAGCCTTGCCATCGATGATCTTCTCGACGACCTCGGTAAGCTGGTCGCCCAGGAAGATAGACATAATCGCCGGAGGAGCCTCGTTGGCGCCCAGACGATGATCGTTGCCGGCCGAGGCAACGGAGGCACGCAGGAGCTCCTGATAGTTATCGACGGCCTCGATCACCGCGGTGAGGAAGACAATGAACTGCAGGTTGTCGAGCGGGGTGTCGCCCGGGTCGAGCAGGTTCTCGGACTCGGTGCCAAGCGACCAGTTGTTGTGCTTGCCCGAACCGTTGATGCCCTCGAAGGGCTTCTCGTGCAGCAGGCAGACCAAGTCGTGGCGGGAGGCGATGAGCTTCATCTTCTCCATCATGACCAGGTTCTGGTCGATGGCCTCGTTGACCTCGCCGTAGACGGGAGCGAGCTCATGCTGGCAGGGAGCGACCTCGTTGTGCTTGGTCTTGGCGGGAATACCGAGCGCCCACAGCTCGTCGTCCAGATCCTTCATATAGGCCGAAACGGTGGGGCGGATAGCGCCAAAGTAGTGCTCCTCGAGCTCCTGGCCCTTGCAGGGAGCGGCGCCAAAGAGGGTGCGGCCGGTGATGACCAGGTCCTTGCGCTTGCGGTAGGCGTCCTTCTTGATCAGGAAGTACTCCTGCTCATCGCCCACGGAAGGAACGACCTTCTTGGGGGTCTTGCCAAACAGCGCCAAAACGCGCTTGGACTCACGCGAGAGCGCGGTCATGGAGCGCAGCAGCGGGGTCTTCTTGTCCAGGGCCTCGCCCGTGTAGGAGCAGAAAGCCGTGGGAATGCACAGGACATCGTCCTTGATAAAGGCGGGGCTAGTGGGATCCCAAGCGGTGTAGCCACGGGCCTCGAAGGTGGCGCGCAGGCCGCCGTTGGGGAAGCTGGAGGCGTCCGGCTCGCCCTGGATGAGGTTCTTGCCCGTAAACTTGGTAATGGCGGTGCCGTCGTGGTTGGGCTCCAGGAAGCTGTCGTGCTTCTCGGAAGTAATGCCCGAAAGCGGCTGGAACCAGTGCGCGTAGTGCGTCGCGCCCTTGGAGATGGCCCAGACCTTCATGGCATGGGCAACGGCGTTGGCCACATCCAGGTCGAGCGGCTCACCGCCCTCGAGGGTTGCAGCAAGGCGCTTCCAAATGTCCTTGGGGAGGTAGTCCTTCATGACTTCCTCAGAGAACACCATGGTCCCGAAGCGGTCAGTAAGTTCGGCCATACGGAACTCCCTTCGTATCGGCACCGCGTGAGAAGCGGTGTTGATTACTAACGAACGAGTCATAGCTTAGACTCGCCGTGTTTCCGCGACATTACCGTCATGTTGCCGTCGCGAAACCAATCAATGAGGTTACCCCATCGAGGCGGCGTTGCCACCCTCAACAGCCAATCAACTGTATAAATAGCAGACCTCCCCGCACAGTTTACAGGTAGCTCATTTGCCACGGGCTATAAAGACTGGTATTTGATGCGAAATACCAGTCTTTATAGCCCGTGGCAAAATTAGCCGCTCTGCTATAGGGAATGCCGATAGCAAGGCATCTTTGATTGGTATCCTCAAATAACGAGTGAAACTCCACCGTGACACAGTGGTGCTGTAGAATCCTTACAACACATCGCACTAAAGTATCTAAAGGAGCACGACATGCGCGTCGACGAGGTTTTTAAGCAGGCAACATCCCTGGGCACCACGCCTGTTTCGTTTGAGATGTTCCCGCCCAAGGGCGAGCTTACCCTCGACACGGCCCGCGAGGTGGCAGGCAATCTGTGCAAGCTTTCGCCGAGCTTTGTCTCGGTCACCTGCTCGGCCGGCGGATCGGGCAACGGCGCCACCACTGCCCCCATCGCACATATGATTACGAGCGAGTTCGATACGCCCTCGGTGGCGCATCTCACCTGCGTTGGCCGCACGCATGCCGATATTGCTGCCAAGATTGACGAGTACCGCTCCGCCGGCGTTGAAAACGTTCTGGCCCTGCGCGGTGACCTGCCCGCTGGCGCGACTGAGGACGACAAGCCCGCCTCCGACTACGCCTACGCCCGTGACCTCATCCCCGAGCTCGTCGACGCCGGCTTTTGCGTGGGCGCCGCAGCCTACCCCGAGGGTCACATTGCCTGCGAGGATCTCAACCTCTCGGTCGAGCACCTCAAGCAAAAGCAAGATGCCGGCGCAAGCTTCTTTGTGACACAGCTCTTCTTTGATAACGAGTGCTTCTATCGCTTCCGCGAGCTCGCCGACAGGGCCGGCATCACCGTGCCCATTACCGCGGGCATCATGCCGTTTATGGGCAAGTCGCAGATCAGCCGCATGGTCTTTATGTGCGGCGCGTCGCTGCCCTCCCCCGTCATCAAGATTCTCGCCAAGTACGAGAACGACCCCGAGAGCCTGCAGGCAGCCGGTGTAGATTATGCCGCCCGCCAGCTTTGCGACCTCAAGGAGCACGGTGCCGACGGTCTGCACCTGTACACTATGAACCGTCCTGCGATCGCCGCGACCATTATGGAGCGCCTGGGGTAATGGAAAAACCGCACATCGATACAACTGCTGTCGAAGTGCCGGCCGACCTTGCGTCGCCGGCGCTTTACCGTGTCGATGCTGCGCACCATCCCCGTGTCGACCGTGCCGAGATGCTGCGGTATCTGGGTTACGGCGGCCAACAGATTGAGCCCGAGCTGTCTCGACGAATTGAGCTTGTGGTCGAGCGCCTAGAACTGGACATTGAGCCCCGTGGCGTGCGACGCGTGTTTGCCGTCGATGCCACGGGCGTCGACGAGCAGGGCGAGCCCTGCATCCGCTTGGTTGGCACGAACGTTGAGCTGCGGGGTCGTGATATCTATCGACATCTCAAAGACGCCCGCTTTGCCGCGCTCATGGCATGTACGCTCGGTATGAACGCCGAGCGTCGCCTACGCATCACGGGAGCCCAGCAGCCCCTAGAGGGAGCCGTGCTCGACGCCGCGTGCTCTGCCTATGTGGAGGCTGCCATTGAGCAAATGGACCAACAGGTCAAGGCTGCGGCCGCAGCTCACGGACTCGCCGGTAACTGGCGCTTTAGTCCCGGCTACGGCGACTGCCCGCTCTCTGCTCAGCGCTCGATCGTGGATGCGCTCAACGCCACGCGGCTCATCGGCCTTACCGTCACACCCACCAGCCTGCTCATGCCCACCAAGAGCGTGACCGCGGTGATCGGTCTGTTTGACGGCGAGGTCCACGACGCCCAGAGCCGCCCCACCTGCAATATCTGCCGCATGCGTGAGCACTGCCGCTTCCGCGCCGCCCACACCACCTGCTATTCCAGCCATTAGGAGCCATCGATGTTTACTCCGCTTATCACCCATGATTTCGACGGTACCGCGCTGGCAGCGCCCGTCAATACTGCGCGTTGTAACGGCGCCACGTACAAGACGCGCACGATCGACGACCTGCACATTAAGGACGATCGCCTGCGCGCCGCCATCAAGGGCACCGGGCACCTGCTGTTCGACGGCGGCATGGGCACCATGCTGCAGGCGGCCGGCATGAAGGCCGGCGCCCTGCCCGAGCTGCTCAACTTTGAGGAGCCCCAGGTCATCACCGACATCCAGCGTCAGTATGTCGAGGCTGGATGCGATGTGATCACCGCCAACACCTTTGGTGCCAACGCCCACAAGCTCGACGGCGCCGCCACCGTGGCCGATGTATTTGCCGCCGCCGTCGCCTGCGCCCGCGCGGCCGGTGCCCGCTATGTCGCCGGCGACATTGGCCCCATCGGCGCGCTGCTTCGCCCCCTAGGCACCCTCAGCTTTGACGAGGCCTACGACCTCTTTGCCGAGGAGGTACGCGCCGGCGTCGCCGCGGGCGTGGACCTCTTTATCATCGAGACCATGACCGACCTGGCCGAGATCAAGGCGGCCGCCCTCGCCTGCCGCGAGAACTCCGACCTGCCCGTCTTTGCCACCATGACCTTTGAGGAAGACGGACGCACCTTCCTGGGCACGAGTCCCGAGGTGGCCGCCATCACGCTCGACGCCATCGGCGCCGATGTCCTGGGCATCAACTGCAGCCAGGGACCGGCCGAGCTCCGAGGACTCGCCGCGCGCATGCTCACCGTCACCGACAAGCCCGTTATGGTGCAGGCAAACGCGGGACTCCCCCACGTGGACGACGACGGCAACACCGTCTTTGACATCCAGGCCCCCGAATACGCCCAGGCCGTCGCCGGCATGATCGAGGACGGCGTGAGCGTCGTGGGCGGTTGCTGCGGCACCACGCCCACGCACATGGCGGCCCTGCGCACGCTTATCGACAACCACACGCCTAGGCCGCGCCGCCGCAAGCCCAGCATGTCGGTCACGAGCGCCCAGACGGTTGTGGACCTTCCCTGCGACGGCCACAAGATCGCCGTCATCGGCGAGCGCATCAATCCCACCGGCAAAAAGCGCCTGCAGCAGGCCCTGCGCGACGGCGACCTGGACTACGTCGTGAGCCAGGGCATCAGCCAGCAGGAGCAGGGCGCCGACATCCTGGACGTCAACGTGGGCTTGCCCGAAATCGACGAGGTCAAGATCATCCAGCAGGCGACCGAGCAACTCCAGGGCTCCACGCTGCTGCCCCTGCAGATCGACTCCACCGACCCCGCAGCCGTCGAGGCCGCCGTGCGCCGCTACGCCGGCAAGCCCATCATCAACTCGGTCAATGGCAAGCAGCAGATCATGGATGAGATCTTTCCGCTGGTCGCCCACTACGGCACCAATGTCGTCGGCCTCACGCTCGACGAAGGCGGCATCCCCGATACCGCCGAGGCTCGCTTCGCCATCGCCGAGCGCATCGTGGCCGAGGCCGCCCGCTACGGCATCGGCCCGGACCGCATCCTCATCGACTGCCTGGTCATGACCGCCTCGACCAATCAACGCCAGGCCGAACAGATCCTGCGCGCCATGTCCCTGTGCAAGGAGCGCCTGGGCGTCAAATGCGCGCTCGGCGTGTCGAACATCAGCTTTGGCCTGCCCGCGCGGCCGCTGCTGGGTTCGGTCTTTTTGGCCGCCGCCTTTGGCGCGGGCCTGGACGCCCCCATCATGAACCCGGGTTCCAAGCGCTTTATGGACACCGTCTACAGCTATCGCGTGTTGAGCGTTGAGGATGAGGGCTCGACCGGATACATCGAGCGCTACGCCGGCTGGACCGATCCGTACAAGATCGCCGCGAACCCGGCGGCGGCCCAAGCGGTATCGACCGACGCCGCGCCCGCCGCCGGCACCGCCGGCACCGACGGCAACGACGACCCGATTCGTCGCATGGTCGTCTCGGGCCGCAAAGGCGAGATCGCGGCCGAGACCGAGCGTCTGCTGGCAGATCACGACGCCATGGACCTCATCAACAACCACTTTATCCCCGCCCTCGACGAGGTCGGCGTCCTCTTTGACCAGGGCAAGTTCTTCTTGCCGCAGCTTATGGCCTCGGCCGAGGCCGCGCGCGTGGGTTTTGACACCATCAAGCGCCTGATGCCCGCCGGCGAGATTGCCGACAAGGGCAAAATCTGCGTGGCCACCGTCAAGGGCGACATCCACGACATCGGTAAGAACATCGTCAAGATGCTACTCGATAACTACGGCTATACCGTCTTTGACCTAGGCCGCGACGTCGACCCGCAAGAGGTGCTCAAGACCGTGCGGGAGCGCGACATCAAGCTCGTCGGCCTCTCGGCGCTTATGACCACCACGGTCGTCGCCATGGAAGAGACCATCAAGTTGCTCCATGCCGAGGTTCCAGGCGTCAAGATCATCGTAGGCGGCGCCGTACTCACCCCCGAATACGCCAAGCAGATCGGCGCGGACTACTACGCCAAGGACGCCGCCGAAAGCGCTCGTATCGCCGAAGAGGTCTTTGGGCGGTAACACAACGGAAACAACCCCACACCAAAACGTGCCGCATGCGCCACTTGGCACGTGCGGCACGTTAGAATAGACGGGATTATGCTCGTTTTGGCAGATAGGAGCGCAAGGATGGCGATCACGCCCGCAGAAATCGCGGAAACCCGCGGCATGGTTGAGGAGCAGAACCTCGACATCAGAACCATCACCATGGGAATTTCCCTCATGGGTTGCGGTGACGAGAACCTCGACCGCATGTGCACGAAGATCTACGACCACGTGACGCACACGGCCGAGCACCTGGTCGAGACCGCCGAGAACCTCGAGCGCGAGTACGGTATCCCCATCGTCAACAAGCGCGTTTCCGTCACCCCGGTGGCGCAGATCGCCGCGTGCTGCAAGGATGAGGACCTCACCCCCATCGCGCACGCCCTCGACCGCGCAGCCGAGACGCTCGGCATCGATTACCTGGGCGGCTTCTCCGCGCTCGTCCAGAAGGGCATCGGCGACGCCGACCGCCGTGTCATCCAGTCCATCCCGCAGGCGCTCGCCACAACCAGCCGCGTCTGCTCCAGCGTCAACGTCGCCAGCCTGCGTGCCGGCATCAACATGGATGCCGTGCTCATGGCGGCTCAGACCATCATCGATGCCGCCAAGCTTACGGCAGATGAGGATTCCGTTGGCGCCTCCAAGTTTGTCTGCTTTGCCAACATGGTCGAGGACTCCCCGTTTATGGCGGGCGCCGTCCACGGCGGTGGCGAGGCCGACGCCGTCATCAACGTAGGCGTCTCGGGTCCCGGCGTTATGGCTGCAGCCCTGGAGACGCTGCCCGACTCCGCATCGATGATGGAAGTCGCCGAGAAGATTAAGCAGACCGCCTTTAAGATCACCCGTGCCGGCGAGCTCATGAGCCGCGAGGCTGCCCATCGCCTGGGTGTCGAGAAGGGCATTGTCGACCTTTCGCTGGCGCCTACGCCTGCCGTCGGTGACTCCGTCGCGCGCATCCTCGAGATCATCGGTGTGGGCACCTGCGGTGGCCCTGGCACGACCTGCGCGCTCGCTATGCTCAACGATGCTGTCAAGAAGGGCGGCGTCATGGCCAGTTCCAGCGTGGGCGGTCTCTCGGGCGCCTTTATCCCCGTGTCCGAGGACGCCGGCATGATCGCTGCCGTCGAGGCCGGCGCACTTTCACTCGAGAAGCTCGAGGCCATGACCTGCGTGTGCTCCGTTGGCCTGGACATGATCGCCATCCCCGGCGACACCCCGGTCGAGACCATCGCCGGCATCATCGCCGACGAGATGGCCATCGGCGTCATCAACAATAAGACCACGGCTGTGCGCGTGATTCCCGCCATCGGCAAGGGCGTGGGCGACTGCGTCGAGTACGGCGGCCTGTTTGGCCGTGCGCCCATCATGCCGGTGAACCCCAACGCCGGCACCGTGCTTGCCCACCGCGGTGGACGCTTCCCGGCACCGTTGAACTCGCTCAAGAACTAGCTGAGGGGGACTGGCGAGGAGCCCCGCCGCCGGGCGGCAGACATATAAGGTCGCCTGCTCGGACAGTCCTGACTCGCACGGAGAGCACATTAAGTGCTCTCCGGCTCGTGCGGAACTCGCGATCGAC